>NZ_JBRKIS010000002.1:0-267606 GCF_052983315.1 Sinomicrobium endophyticum | reverse complement strand
CGCAGGGTGGTTACATCATTCGCGAGAGCCAGAGGGCCATACCCCAGAATAAGGATATATAGCCAGCCAGGTAAATACATACGTGTTGCCATGGGTTCAGTTTTAGGGAATGTGTGGTAAAAGCGCTGTCCAGCAGCCGTCTGAAGCTGCGATACAGTTGTGCGGCCAACAGGCCGGCCAGCAGGTGGCAGGCGGCTACGCCCAGCAGTACCAGCAGCAGCAGGCTCAGGGTGCCGGCATCTACCGTGGCTGCGGTGCTGTCCGCCAGCCGCAGCAGCGGACCGGCATACAGGAAGGCCGATAACAGCAGGAGTATAAGGACGGCTTGTTTCATCCATCTTCGCAGGTGCCGGTATCGCGGCCCCTGGGCCTGGTCGTGCAGGAAATCGACATAGTCGTCTTCCCACGTTACTTTCCGCAGCCGGAACGGTTCCGGATGCGGGGGTTTTCGGGTGTTGTGTTGTGTGTTCATCATTTTTTGTTTTTTAAGGTTAATATTTGGAGTCCTGGAGTTGGGGAGTCTTGGAGTCTTGGAGTTGGGGAGTCCTGGAGTTTGGGAGTTTGGGAGCCCTGGAGTTGGAGAGTTTGGGAGTCTTGGAGTGTGGGAGTATTAGAGGGTGTTACTCACAACTACCCAACTCATCAACTCACCAACTCATCAACTCATCAACTCACCAACTCACCAACTCATCAACTCACCAACTCACCAACTCATCAACTCACCAACTCACCAACTCATCAACTCACCAACTCCAGAACGTCCCTGATCTGACTTTCGTTATGCAAAGCTCCCGGTGAAATGTTAAGGTTTTTGCACATTACCATAAACTTTAACATTTGTGTTTTTGAGGGTATTTCTAACGTTTTGAAGCCTAATTCCATGAAATAAACCGGCAAATGGCCCTGAATTTCACGGGAAATCCGGTAATTTTATTCTTACGGATTTCTTTAGGAGTTCTTAGGAAAAAACTTATAAGGACACACCCCCGGCCCCTCTCAAGAGGGGAGCTTTTGGGCTCTTAAAAGAGATTAAGGCTTTGGTTGGTGAGTTTTAGTGTAAAGAATATTATATTTTCTCCCCTTGAGGGGGCCTGCCCGCCGGCAGGCGGGGATGCCGCGGTTGCTGAGCCCAGTCGAAGTAAAGGCAAAGGGGTGACAGCCTGGTTGTCGGAATGACTTAAATCTTTGCGGGACGCTGTGAAATAGGCTATGACACAAAGTTGCACAGAGCATTCACAAAGAACCGCAGAGAAAAATACATCATTGGTACGCCCAGAGGGCTCGCAAAGCCGTATACTTATTATGGTTTTAAGGGTTGGGAAGCAACACCGGGTATATTTACGCCGAAAATTATAAAGCCTCTTCCTGGTCCATTTTCTGGGAAAGGTGAAAGATCAATTCTTCCAGGAACCGTGCCCGTTGCCCTTTGCGGCCCTTGATCGAAGCATAGGTCCTGTAAACCTGGGGCAGACGGACATTGAAAAACACTTCAAAGGCCTCGGTAATGTCCCGGATGTCGGCCTGCCCGTGGTTAAATACTTTTCCGCTATACAGGGCATAGACCAGTTCGGCCAGGGAAACCTTTGAGGCTGTCCAGACCAGCTCATGATGTGCCCGGGCATGGTCTGCGGAAACGCAGGTTGCAGAAAATTGCCGTTGGGCTTTCTGAAGGTAGTCCACCACCCGCTGCATAGCCCGGACCCGCGCCCATAAAAAATCGTGCGAAGTGGAAGAATCCGGGTCCCGGTAGTCTTCACCGGGAGAGAACGGAACGTGTTCCCAGGCCTGCCGGGTAAAATATTCCGTATCCCGGTGGGTATGCCCCTGTTCCATATAATAGCTGAAATCCCGGTGTTTCCGGAAAAACTTTTCCGCCTTATGCAGTTGTTTTTTGTAGAACTGTTTTTGAAGGTCTTTACCTGTCCTGGGTTTGCGCATCTGGTATGTACCGATTTCCGTGAAGTAGATCAGCCAGCTTAAAGGATGGACTTTGACTTCTTTGAAAAAGTGAATTTCATCGGCCCGGGTATGGAACCCTTCTTTCTTTACGGTTTCCTGTAGCCGGCATAAGGTTTTGCGGCACAAAAGCACACCCCGGCGAATTTCTGGCATGGCATGGTGTAACGTCTTTATATCTCGTAGTTCCCGGTTAAAATTGGCAATAACAGCTTCATATACCATATCTTCAGGGTATCTCTGTTATAAATAAGGAGAATGCGGCGGTTAAGTACAGGTTGGGCCCGGATTATAATTTGTATCCTCCATAGCATTATCCCCGGTTACCCCAGGGGTAATGATCTGTATTTTTATAGTGAAACCGGACCCGAAACCGGTCCGGGGGGTAGTTATGTTTTCCGAATTTAAAAAAAATTACCGGATGCTATTTCTATGGCCATAGTTAAAATCCTTATAGAACAAAAAACACATGTATTATTGACAAGTTTCGAATGGATTATCTTAAAATTTTAACATTTAAATTATTGTAAATATTAAAATCACAGACAAGAGCCTGTTTTTTTGTAGCTTTTATTCCATTACATCTATAAAAAACGAATACAAGCTGAAACAGCGGTTTAAACAGGTCTTCCAAAAGTCTATTTTCCAGTTTCATCATGGGAAAATCTATCAAAGCATTAGGAAAAGACCGCACTTCAATCTATAAAAGTCTTTATCAAAATCTGCACTACCTGAAGGATCTAAGTAAACTTTATGATACCATAGACGTTTTAAAGAAAAGACAGTTCATTTCCTTTTTGTTCGACAGCCAATTGTATTACGAAAATGGAGGCTATCAAACTAATTATATTCCAGCCCCATTAGCACATAACATATTGAAAATGAATGAAAAAAGAATTACTGAAAATCCATAAAAAACGGGATTTCACAAGAAAATCCCGTCAAGTCGGGGTGGCAGGGCTCCAGGTGAACTACTATTACCTCTTTTGAAATTTTTTGAGAGCTTAAAGCAAAAGGATAATAGGGATGATGAAGAAATGTTTTTTATCAATTATTTTTAATGAGGAAAATTTTGTTGACCTGGTCAAAACACGGACGGTGTGTAGCGCTTCTCCCTGCCATAAGTTAAAACGATAAGGAGATTATTCCAGGTCTTTCGGATATGGCTGGCATTGATTTCCAGGTCATCAGTTATATTTCAATACACAGATGAAAAGACATCAATCAATTCCAAAACTGCAGAAGTCACTCATCAAGTTTTTTTAAATTGAAAACCGGAAACTAAACCTTATTGTACATCCGGTAAATCATATTTAACCTGGTTCCGGAAGGTCTCGTCAAAAAGAAGGACTGAGCCTCTTTCGGTATATTCTACAACAGCTACCGGCACATCCTGTTCCAACTGTTGCCATTTTTTCGGACAGCAGGCGAAAAATAGTAATGTACCCTGGCAATACTTCCTCCCATGATTAGCAAATCGGTATTGAATTTTTTCGGATGCGGCGACAGAAAAGCACTCATGTTTGCTGCAAGTTCTTCGAAAATTACCGTAGCGTCGAGTTGCCTGCAATCCGGTTGCATCACAATGACTCAATGAAACCTGGCACTCACCTGTCGAACAGGTGTAAACGTTGAAGCGACCTTTTTGGATGAAATATAACTTTCTTCCGGTGTTTTTTTAAATGCAGGATCCAAAATATCAATAACTATTATGTCATGATTTAATAAACAGAATCGCTGTTAAATATCATATTTACGACACTCATAAAAAAGGATCTCCAAAGACAAGTTAAACTATCGGATGCAAAAACCGGAGCCTCTTAAAAAGCCAATCATCAATTCTGAAACAGAATCCGATCGTCCGGCCAGCCGTCGGCATCCGCTTTTAACCGTTGCAGCCCGAACCGCTTGCCATCCTCACCTGAAGGCGGGTTTTCCAGCCAATAGGAATAACTTACCCAGTCCGGATGCGTTCCATCCAGCATTTCACCTTTGATAATGCCAATATGCCCCCGTCCGATACGGGTGCTGTTATCCCAGATGAAGGTCTGCTTATTGGGCATAAAAACGGTTCCTCCCCCATTGTACATATTCATGCCATTCTTGTCCAGGTACGGTCCGCGGATATCGGTTGACCATCCCATACGAACTTCGTAAGTTGCGTTCTCCTGATGGCCGAGACCGGTGCCCCAGTTCACGAAAAGCCAGAATCCGGCTGTACCGTTTTTGGTTCCCGGATATATGGCGGCGGCTTCAATGGCACTATTTGCCGTGGGCTCCTTTCTGGCCAGATTCCACATATCGGTCAGGGTCGGATGCCTCTTTCCATCCGGGCCAAGCCGGATCAGTTTGATCCCGCCGAAATGCGATCCGAAACAAAGGAACCATGAGTTTTCGGGCGTTCGGACCGGACAGGGATCCAGGGCATTGTACGGATCGCCTTCCTCGGTTGAGATCACAATTCCCTTATCGACCCATGCATAATCGGGATCGGCCGGATCCAATGTCGTGTTCGTGGCGAGCCCGATGGCAGACTTGGTACTCCCAAGACTGGATACACAATAATACATGCGGTATTCTCCCGAGATCACATGATAGACAATGTCAGGGGCCCAGGCAATATTTATGGGGCTATAGTCTGCCCAGAAGGCAGGACGGGTAGGAAATACGTCCGGTCCGCTGTTCCACACGCCGCTTTGCGGCGACGCGGTCCATCTCATTCTGATGCCTCCGCCGGTCGAGTACCAGAAATACTTGTCCCCCGACTTTATGATGCGCGACGCATCATTCAGGCCGGTAAGGCCAACCAGTCCTGTTCCTCCAGACATTTCGCCGGTTAGTTCTGCATTGGCGGACAACGTTGTTGGGGCAGGTCCGGCTTCGGAATTACAACCCGAAAATACGGCACAGACACTCAGGAATACAAAAAGAGAAGTTTTCATAATTGGGCATTTTTGGTTAATTTTTAAACGGGAGCATTCTGTTTACAACGGACATCAGGAGCCCGCTGACAGGTAGTGTTGTCAAGGGGTAACTCCCGATGGTGTAAGTCCGGGTAAATAATTTCTCCTCAACAGTAAAATAAGGGAATACAAATGCAGCATAAGGGGACTTTTGTCCAAATTCAAAGCAAAAATGTTGAGTTTTACCAATTTTATGGCCTTAACACCTTAGAAACTATTTTTGTTCGGCAAACTGAGTAGGGGTTATATTAAATTCCTTTTTAAAAGCGCGACTAAAATAATTCGGGTCACTGTATCCTACCCTATAGGCTACTTCCGAAATATTCTTTCCCTCCCGGATAAGCCGGGTCGCTTTTTTCATGCGAATGCGTTTGATATAGTCTAACGCACTCAATCCGGTGATCTTCTTCATTTTTATATGAAGCAGGGAACGACTAATACCCGCTTCATTCGCCAGGCTTTCAACACCAAATCCGGAATTGGAATGATGTTGCTCCACCAGGAATGATATTTTTCTCAGGAACTCGCGCTCATGATTATTTGCCGGAATATGCTCCGGGTCGGGCGTATTTATTCCGGAAAAACGTTTTTCAAGGTTTTTATTGGTCTCCAGCAGGTTGGTTACCAGTAGATCGAGTTCTTTAAGGTTAAAGGGCTTGGTCAGGTAGACATTTGCTCCGGAAGCAAGCGCATCGATCCTGAAGTTATCGTTATTTCTGGCCGTTAACAATAGAAACGGAATATGGCGGGTATCGGGATCGGATTTTACTTTTCTGCAAAATTGTATTCCCGAGAGCCTGGGCATCTTAACATCGGAAATAATGATATCGGGATGGGTATGTTCCATTTTTTCAAGAGCCTGTTCGCCATCTCTGGCCGTTATGACCTGGAATCTGCCGGCAAAATGCCTCTGAAGGAATTTCATGAGCTCAACATTATCTTCGGCGATCAGTATTTTAAGGTTGTTCTTTTTTTGCAACCCGGTAAATTCCTCCGCCTCAATACTGCCGATGATAAGATCGTTCATCACATTCAATGATTTATTACCGTTAATTTTTTGCAGTTCTTTTTCACTTTTTATTTTGAGTATTAGTGGAAAGTCTACATTTATAGTAGTTCCCTTTCCCTGTTCTGATCTTATATCCAGTTTTCCTTCCAGGAAATCGGCAAGGCTTTTTACCAGGGCCAGACCGAGCCCCGAATTGGAATTCCCGCCCTGTCCATCCTGCTTGTAAAAAGGCTCGGTGACCTTTGCTATCACCCCGGCAGACATTCCTTTACCGGTATCGGTAAATTCAAGAAAGATCCTGCTTCTCTTTTTCTCATCGAGAAAGTTGCTTATCCGCATGCCCAGACGTATTGTTCCGCCTTCGGGTGTATTTTTCAAAGCATTTGACACGAGGTTGGTGGTGATCATTTCTACTTTGGAGGGATCAAAGTAACAGGTGTATTCCGGAATATCGGAACAAAAATCATGTTCGATCCCTTTAGTCTCAAACAGCGGGCTAAACGCTTCAAAAGTATCTTTGAGAAACAACACTATATCTCCCTTTTTAAGTTCGAGCTTCGCATGTTCGGTCTCAATTTTACGGAATTCAAGCAATTGATGTATAAGCTGATTGAGTTTATCCGCATTTTTTTTGATCGACAGCAATTCTTCCGGAGGGGCGCTCCTGTTCACTTTTTCCCTGAAAAATTTTTCGACAGAAGCCATGATCAGCGTTAAGGGGGTCTTGAATTCGTGAGAAATGAACGTAAAGAAATTGAGTTTGTGCAGGTTCAGTTCATTGTTCTTTTCTTTTTCGAACCTTTCCATTTGTAAAGCCAGTTTCTGATCGTGAATGAACCTTACAAATCGCCAATAGGCATAAACCATCAGCAGGATGATCAATACGTAAATAAAATAGGCTATATCGGTTTTCCAGAATGGCGGGAGGACGGTCAGTGCTATGTTTCGTTCATTGTTCAGGGAAAGCGGCAGGGTCCTTACCCTGAATGTATAGTCACCGGGGGAAAGGTTGGTGTAGGTGGCCGTGGTTTTGGTGCCCACCTCATTCCATCCGTCGTCAAAACCGTCCAGTTTATAGGCATACTTCACAGCTCCTTCGTTGAGATAATTAATAGCCCCGTATGCTATGGAAATAACATCCTGCCTGTGGTTCAGCGTTATCTTGTCCTGATAATTGATATGCTTTTTCAACACCCCTTTTTCGGTAACGGGGACTTCCCGGTTGAACAGTTGAAAACCATTAAATTCCAGGTCCGGTGTCCCGGGAGACTCATTGAATTCGTCAGGGTCTATGACATTCAACCCATAAACCGATCCGAAATAAAGCATGCCTCTCTTGTCTTTGAAAGCAGATTTGAAATTGAACTGATTCGTACTGAGCCCGTCTTCAATTCCCAAATGCTCCAGGCTGTTATTTTCAGGGTCATAAACACTTAATCCCTTATTGGTCGAGATCCATATTTTTCCGAAATCGTCTTCCAGTATTCCGTATGTATTGCTGTTTGGCAGGTTTTTATTCTGTTCAAAAAACTCGAGGTTTTCCCCGTTTTTCCTGTGCAATATAATTCCCTGATTCAGGGATCCGAACCAGATATTTCCTTTTGAATCTTCATAGGCGCTTACGATTTGCCCTCTTTTCCGAGAACCGGTTCCCGAAACGACTTCGGGACGGGTAAGTTTTCCCGTTTTAGAATTGAGCAAATATATACCCGAACGACGGGTACAGAACCAGAGGTTATTTTCAGAATCTTCCAAAATGTCATACACAAACTTATTGCCCAGAACTTCGGCTTTGTAAAGGCTGAATTTCTTCGAGTCGCGGTCGTATATATTCAAACCGAATTGCGTTCCCACCCAAAGCCTTCCGCTGTGATCCTCACGGATAGCATATACGCAATTATTGGACAGTGAGTTTTTATCTTTTTTATCAAACTTAAAAACCGAGATTTTCCCCGTATTTTTTTCATACCTGTTCAGTCCGCCAAGAAAGGTCCCTATCCAGATATTACCACGGCTGTCTTCTTCCAGGGAATGGACATTATTGCTGCTCAACCCGTCTCCCGTATTCAAGAACCGAAAGCGTTCACTTGACTTGTCAAGGATACTGATCCCCCCGTCTTCGGTACCTATCCAGACCTCGTTGTTTTCCATTTCAACGATCTGGCTTACGGCTTTTCCCCCGATGGAATTTTTATAATCGCTCGGAAAGTATTTAACGACTCCCCCAGATTTGGGATTTGTATAGTTTACGCCTCCGAAATAGGTCCCGATCCATACAATTTGTTCTTTACTGATAAATATGCTGTAAACCGATTTATCTGAAAGTGTATCGGGTTGTTCACTGAACGACTGTGTGTAGTAATTTACCAAAGCCCCGGTTTCTTTATCATAGACAAATATGCCACTCTCGGTTCCCAGCCAGAGATTGTTCCCGGTACCCTGGTCTATACTCCGGATGACTTCGGCCTCTAATTTATTCGAATTGTCGATGGCTATGTGCTGAAAAGAATCACTGGCCTTATCAAAATAGAACAGGCCGCGTGACGTCCCTACCCAAACAGCCCCCTGTTTGTCTTTAAAAAGGGTGTTAATGGTAAAGATATTGCCGTCTGATGTATCCGGACTGTCGGGGATCCTGTATTTCTTTATGATCTCCCCGAAGTTATTGATCAGCAATATCCTTTTGTTGAGCGCCGCCCAGAACACATTTGTTTTGTATTCTGCTATAGCTTTAACGGGACGCCCTTTTAAATAATGATGTACGGTCTCTTCCCCGTCAATCGTAAAAAGGCCATTGGCGGTTCCTACAAAAACAGTACTGTCCCCGGACTCGAAAATGGTATTTACAGCCCCCGTGTTCCCTTTCAGTATATGCTTAAAGAAATGTGTTTCGGGTTCAAATTTGTCCAGTCCCGAATTGGTGCCGATGTACAGCCCGCTCTCCAGATTTTCAACTGCATTGACCTGATTGCTGTTAATACTGTTATCATTTTCCGGATCGTGATAATACGTTGTGATCTTGCTCCCGTTATAACTGTTGAGCCCCTCCCGGGTCCCAAACCACATGATCCCGGTATCGTCCTGGGTAATATCGTAGACCGTACTATGGGTTAAACCATCTTTCGCGCTTAGTTTTTCAAATTCTATCTCCTGTCCGCCGGACCTGCCCGGAAATATGAACATCGACAAAAGAAGAATACGCATTAAAAAAGCAGACATCAGTTTAAAAAAATGAGGGAAAGTCTTCATAATACCGCTACTTGAACAGAGATTTTCAAAAAATAAACAAAAATGCTATGAGTATAAACAAAAATATAGAGCGACGATTTAATATTCATTTAACATTACAGAATGAAATCATCAAAATATCACACACTATTCTGAATTAAACACAAAATTACCGAGATAAAACTAAAACATTTTTAACAATTATCAATATGAAAGCATATACTTCTATAAAAATCTACTCCGTAAACAGGAGGTCGGTAAAAATAGTTACCACCGGATTATCCTTGCTTTTCCCGAGGATTTTCAATGGCATGTCCTTGCCAAAAAGCACAACGTTTATCCAATTCCGTAATAATTAAAAAATCAATGAAAAAAATTGTATTTGCTCTGATTTTCCTCCCTTTCCTATGTATGGCACAGAAAGCGGAAGATGTACTTAAATTCTCTCTTCAAACTCCATGGACCAAGGATGTTAACCCGGAAAATGTCTGGAACGAATATCCACGTCCCCAGATGAAAAGGGACAACTGGAAAAACCTCAACGGCCTGTGGAAATATGCCATCCTCCCTGTTTCGGAAGAATTTCCGGCCCGGTTCCAGGGAGAAATACTGGTTCCCTTTGCCGTTGAGTCGGAATTGAGCCGGGTCAAAAAACTGGTAGGCAAGGACAACAATCTCTGGTATCAGACAAACTTTACGGTTCCCGAACATTCCGGAAACGAGAAGATACATTTGAATTTCGGTGCCGTCGACTGGGAAGCGACGGTCTTCCTCAACGGGGAGAAAGTCGGCGAACACCGCGGTGGCTTCACCCCGTTCAGTCTGGATATCACCCCCCATCTGAAAAAAGGCAGGCAGACCCTGACCGTTAAGGTCTGGGACCCTACGGATGCCGGTACGCAACCCAGGGGAAAACAGGTGGCGAATCCCAAAGGAATATGGTACACGCCCGTTACCGGGATCTGGCAAACCGTATGGCTGGAAAAAACGGCAGAAGATCACATCACTACCGTCAAAAACACCCCTTTTATAGATGATGCCCTGCTTAGATCAGAGATTACTTTCAGCAAGCTTTCGCATGACGGCACCCTGAAAGTTACGGCTTTAAGCAACGGAAAAGAAATAGCCTCCTCAAGCCTCGAACTAAAACGGGGACAGGAAAAGGCCGCCTTTCAATTGGAAATTCCGGACCAGATTCTCTGGAGCCCGGAAAACCCTCACTTGTACGACCTGGAAATACAGCTCCTTAAAAACGGGAAGATCATCGACGAGGTCTCCAGCTATTTCGGAATGAGAAAGATCAGCCTGGGCAAGGACAAAAACGGTTATACCCGGATCCTGTTAAACAATAAACCTCTTTTCCAGTTCGGTTTACTGGATCAGGGCTGGTGGCCCGACGGATTGTACACGGCTCCTTCCGTGGAAGCCATGATGTACGATGTTGAAATGACCGAAAAATGGGGCTTTAACATGCTCCGTAAGCACGTAAAAGTGGAGCCTGCGGTCTTCTACTACGAATGCGACATGATGGGAATGCTGGTCTGGCAGGATATGCCCAACGGCAACTATTTTAAAGACCTCCGTATCCAGGCCTGGGAGGAAAAAGATGCGGAAAGATCCCGGGGATCTGCACAACAATTCGAAAAGGAGTTAAAGGAAATGATGGACTATCTTCACACTTTTCCCTCCATAGTAGTCTGGGTGCCTTTTAACGAAGGCTGGGGACAATACGACACCGAAAGAGTGACCGAATGGGTTGAAAATTACGATCCCAGCCGTTTGACAGATTCGCCGAGCGGATGGACGGACCGCGGAGTCGGCGATATGATCGATGTGCACTTGTACCCGGGCCCCGGAATGGAATTTCCCGAAGAGAACAGGGCTGCCGTTATCGGGGAATTCGGCGGCATAGGCTGGGCCGTGGACGACCATATCTGGTGGAACAAGAAAAACTGGGGGTATCTCACACTCAAAGATCAAAAAGAATATAAAGAACGGTTCACCACATTGATGCGCGACCTTACGGGCTTAAAGAGTTTCGGACTTTCTGCAGCCATCTACACCCAGACCACAGATGTCGAAGGCGAAGTAAACGGATTGATGACGTATGACCGGATGGTTTCCAAATTAAGTCCCGAAGAAACCAGGCCCCTGATAGATCCCCTATACAAAAAACCGGGTGACTTCCGGGCCATCATCCCCGATTCCGAAAACGAACCGAACACCTGGATGGCAGCTTACAATGTTGATCTTTCCCGGACCGGTGATCCCCAAAAAACCGGGGAATGGCAGGAACAAAAAGCGCCTTTCAGTTCCTATGACAACTACTTTTTACCGGGTGGAAGCACATGGAAAACCCGGGAAGACCTGTGCCTGTTCAAAGCATTTGATCTCGACCGCATTCCCGAGGAGATCATACTGCGGTATTACCTGGACAAGGCCAGCATGAAGGTCTATTTGAACGGGCAACCCGTCACCTCGGAAAAACACGAGGGAGGACGAAAAAGACATTACAGGAATCAACTTATTTCCAACGCCCGGAAATACCTGAAAAAAGGAAAAAACACCATTGCCATACAGATTCAGCCCCAAAATGAAGACCACGCATTCGACCTGGGCCTGTATACGGCAGAAATAAAGGATGAAAAAGAATTTTAAATGTCAACCACCAAAACTTTTATTATGAACTCGTTTAAACTTTTTTCATTGAAGCGAAAATGAGTCATTTTGAGGCCAATTGCAGTCTTTTTTGAGTTGCATAGCCATAGCTACGGAAGGAAAAAAAGACGAAAAGTGGACACAAAAGGGCCATTTTTTAGCCAATTGAAAAAGTTTAAACGAGTTCTATGATAAAAAACATATACACCACAAGACCACCGGACAATTAAACGGCCTTTATGCCAACCGGACCGCAGAACCCGACCCTCAAACCGGCAGGTATCAGTTTAACTATGCCTGACCGGAGCCCTTTATCGCTATTCAGGACGATACAAACCCATAAACCAAAAGTCAATCTAAAACACACATTATGACAAAAGCTAAATATCGGCAGATACTTTTTTCCCCTTTGTCAGTCATCGCTTTTCTGATCACAGGCTTTACGGCGAGCGGGCAGGACAGGAACGTCTCGGGAACCGTCACTTCATCCGAAGACGGACAACCCCTGCCCGGTGTAAATGTTATTGTAAAAGGCACCAATAACGGTGTACAAACTGACTTTGACGGAAATTATACTATTGATAACATATCCGGTAACGAAACACTGGTGTTCAGCTACCTGGGCTTTAAGACCCGCGAGATCCCGCTTGACGATCGTCCTGCCCTGAATGTAGTGTTAGAACCGGGCCAGGAAGCGCTGGACGAGGTCGTTGTCATAGGTTATGGCACGGTTAAGAAAAGTGACCTCACCGGGGCCGTTTCATCTATAAAAGCGGAAGATCTGAATCCCGGGGCCAACGCATCGGTAGAACAGGCGCTCCAGGGACGGGTTGCCGGGGTCCATATCAGTCAGAAAAGCAATGAGCCCGGCGGTGGATTAAGCGTAAACATCCGTGGTTCCGGTTCTATAAACGCAGGTACGGAACCCTTGTACGTGATCGACGGGGTTATTGTCAACAACGGCGCTGTCGCCGCAACCGGAGGCCAGGGTTTTACCGCGAATTCCACGCCCCGGAACCCCCTGAACACCCTCAACCCGGCAGATATCCAGTCCATTGAAGTCCTGAAAGACGCTTCAAGTACCGCGATCTACGGGTCCCGGGGCTCTAACGGAGTTGTTTTGATCACGACAAAAAAAGGTAAGACCGGAAAACTCCGGGTCAACTACGATTTTTATTACGGTATGCAGGAAGCTGCCCAAACACTCGACCTGTTAAGTCCGACGGAATACCAGACCGTTCTCAACGGGATCATCGATGACGGAGGCGGAGACCCGGGACAGGTCATCGAAGAGATCGAAGACGGGGGAACCGACTGGATGGATCAGGTACTCCGGGCCGCCCCCACTCAAAATCACAACCTGTCCTTTTCCGGGGCCACCCAAAACCTGAACTATTATTCTTCGCTTAATTATTTCAGTCAGGAAGGCCTGGTCAAGGGGTCCGGGATCGAACGCTATAATATCCGCCTGAACCTGAATTCCAACTCCTCTGAGAAATACAAATACGGGATCAATATGAATGCTTCTTTCATAGGGGATGATTTTGCATCTACCGGGACCGGGATCAATGAGAACGGAGGCGCCCTTTATGCCGCCATAAATTACGACCCCACCATACAACCTTATAACGGGGACGGTTCTTACCGCCTTTCGGATTTTATCACTATAGACAATCCCCTGTCCATACTCCACGGTGAAAATGCGACAGGCGAGACCTTCAGGTTTTACGGAAATACCTTTTTCGAATATTTTCTGATCCCTTCCCTGTCGGCCAAAGTGCAGTTAGGAGGCGATACGCAACATGTACGGAGGGATATTTTTATCCAGCCCTACACATTGAACGGAACGGGAACCGGGGGGATCGCAAGCATCCAAACGGGTAGAAAAGACTATGTTTCCATCGAGGGTACACTCAATTACAACAAGGATATCGGCGATGATAACCTGGCAGCCATGCTGGGAGCTACCTATGAATATTTTCAGACCAAATCATTTTCAGGAAATGCCCGGGGATTTGCCCTGCCCGACCTGGGGACCGATGCCATCGGCTCGGGAGACCCGGAACTCAACAACCTGGGAAGCGGAAGAAACCAGGCGCGGTTTATCTCCTACCTGGCCCGGGTGAATTATTCGCTGAACGACAAATACCTGTTTACCGCATCGATAAGGGCCGACGGGTCGTCGAGGTTCGGCGACAATAATAAGTTCGGTTATTTCCCTTCGGGAGCGGTGGCCTGGAAGATCCACAACGAAGGTTTTATAAATGATACGGAATGGATCAGCCAGCTGAAATTAAGGGCCAGTGTGGGAAGTACCGGGAATGCCAACATAGGCAACTCCCTTACATTCCAGACCTTTTCGGCCGGGGGCGACCTGCTTTTCGGCGATGATTTTTACAATACCATCTACCCCACACGTATCGCCAACCCCGACCTGACCTGGGAAAAGGCAGTACAGTATGACTTCGGGCTGGATTTCGGTTTCCTGGATCGCAGGATCTCCGGTTCCATAGATTACTTTAACAAAAAGACCACCGACCTGCTTCTGGTAGTACCCCAGGCGCTGAATACGGGATTTTCGGGCCAGACGCAAAACCTGGGCGGCGTGCGTAACCAGGGTCTTGAATTTGCCCTGAAACTGGATGTTTTCAGAAAAGACAATTTCAGCTGGGAATTAGCCGGGAACCTGGCCACGCTGGACAATGAGGTGCTCGACATCGGGGACCGCGGCGATATTATTCGCGGGGGACAGTCACAGATCCCGGATTTCAGTATTGTTACCCCGGGACAGACATTAGACAGCTATTACGGTTTTATCGTTGACGGTATCTGGCAGGAAGGCGATGATTTCAGCGTCACCGAACCCCAGGTGCAACCCGGGGATATCAAATACCGGGACGTCAATGCCGACGGTGTTATCAATGCCGATGACAGGGTGATCCTCGGAAATTCCATTCCCGACTTCACATGGGGGCTGACCAGTAACCTGAGACTGCATAATTTTACACTGGATATCGTTATGCAGGGCGTTGAAGGTGTAGAAAGGTTAAACGGTAATCTCATCAACACCTATGCTCCCAATAATTTCCGGAGAAACCGTATCGCTGAACCCTTGCTGAACCGATGGACGCCGGACAACCCTACGAATAGATATCCGTCTTTTGTCAATCCTACTTCACAGGGAGGAGCAAATGCCCTCATAAACAGCAGGACCATAGAGGACGCTTCTTACTGGAGATTGCAATCCGTCAGGTTAGGATATCAATTCTCCACAGAAACCCTCGGGTTTATCAATAACTTATCGATCTACGTAACAGGACAGAACCTGCTGACGGTTACCGATTACAGCGGTGTGGACCCGGCCGCAAATGCCAGCGGAAGGAATACCACAGCACTGGACTTTAATGCCTATCCGGTGCCCAGGACATACCTGATAGGGCTTAACATCGAATTTTAAACAAATCACCGACATGAAAATCACAAGCATAAAAAATATTTTGACGGGGTTGGTACTTTGTATCCTGTTCACTTCCTGTGAATCTGAACTGGACATACCCCCGGCGGATGAATTTTCTCCGGACAATGTGGTACAATCACAGGAAGGCCTTGAGGCACTGTTATTTTCTGCCTACCAGTTCGATAATGCCGGAGAAACCGTAAAAGATGAAATCCTGATCAATGAAGTCACTACCGATATCGGATTTGTCCGGCAAGGAGCTGTAGAACGGGAGATGAAACCCTTTTTAGACTTCAACTGGGACGCTTCGGTCCCTAAGTTCGAACAGGTTTTCTGGATACCCCGGTACCGCGCCATAAGAGATGCGAACACCGTGCTGGAGAATATTGAAAACTCACCGGTCAGCGAAGAGGCCAAGGCGCTTATCACTGCAGAAGCCCGTTACCTGAGAGCTGCCCAATACGCCTTTTTATACAGGTATTTCGGGGTGGTTCCACTGAGAACGACCACAGATCTCGAAGCCCAGCCGCAGGAATTACCCCTGCCTTCGGAAGAAGAGTTTCTGACCTTCGTGGAAACGGAGTTAAGAGAAGCTACCATCAATCTTTTACCTCCTTCCGAACAGACCCAGAGAGGCCGCGCTACCAAAGGGCACTCCCTGGCCATACTGGCCAAGTTCTTACTTCAAACCAAACAGTGGGCTAAAGTGGCTGAGATCACAAAAATGATCATGGACCTCAATTACTACGAGTTGTACCCGGATTACAGGGCTGCCTTTTTTGTAGCGAACGAAGGGAACAGGGAGATCATAGTTACATGGTCCCTGACCAATGAGCAAGGGTTCGGTAACCAATACCAGAATGGTGCCTTTCCTCCTGGTTTTATGGAGGCCGAGGCCATCCCTGAATTTACCTGGACATCTGCCATGGCCAACTGGGCCACCCAATTCAGTATGAGGGACGGTTTCTACGACTCTTTCGACGCTGATGACGACAGGAAACAAACCATCATTAAAAGTTACACCAACCTCGGCGGAAACACGGTAAACCTGAGGAGCACCGCAGATAATACCAGGAGCTTAAAATATTTTGACAACGACCAGGTGGGGAATTTTGCCGGTTCGGACCATCCCTACATAAGATATGCGGATATTCTTCTTGCCCGGGCAGAAGCCCTGAACCAGCTGAACGGCCCCACCCAGGAAGCCGTAGACCTGGTCAATACAGTCAGAACCCGGTCTGTCGATGATCCGTACACCCTGGCAGTAGTAGGCAACAAGGACAGCTTTAACGATATCATTTTACAGGAACGGGGCTGGGAATTTTTCTCCGAAGGCAAGCGCCGGGAAGACCTGGTACGCCACGGCAAATTAATAGAATACGCGCAGCAAAGAGGGGTAAATGCCCGGGAATTCCAGCGCTATTTTCCATATCCGCAAGCCGAACTGAACGCCAACCCGGCTTTAGAACAACGTAATGGTTATTAAAAATATATAACTGAGTTATGCATATAGATACTATGTGTATTAAACTCATGGTTAAACATCTGCATATTCTATAAAATGGATGGACATTTCAAAAGTCTCCGAACTTTGTGGTCTTTGTGGTTTTCCATGTCATGGGCTTTATTTTACCACAAAGATTCACAAAGCAGGCACAAAGAGACACAAAGAATTATATAGAAGTTAAAAATATAACTCCATAAAAACATATAAAATGAACCTCATTCGCTACATCACGGTTTTATACCTGTTGCTCTTCTCCTTCAACGGGCACTCACAGGAATTGGGATCTAACTTTAACCACAATCCCGAGATCATAGATCTTAAATACCTCGGAGAGGCACAGGTCAACTGGATAAGAACAACGCCGAGGATCATGGATTATGCCTATGGAGACCTCAGCATAAAAAACGATCCGGGTTTGAGCCGGGTCGTCGAAGCCGGAAAAAAAGGCTACAAGCTGGCATTCGGGTTTCGCTGGGATTTTGCCAAAAACAACATGCCTATTCCCGCGGCAGGTTCCCGAGAGGAAAAAGAACTGTTCGATACCGCCTCAAAGATACTGGAAGTGGTAGGGCCTTATGTCGACATTTTTAAACTGGGAAACGAGCCCAATCTCGAAACCGTGGATCAGGATATGAAGAAAAAGCCCGATGGCAGTATTCCCCTGGTGGATTTTACCAAAAGGTTGCTGTATGAAGTGGCACTCCCCTATTTTAAAAATGACACCATTGCGGGAATACCGGATATCTATGTAGGTTCTTTTCCTGCCTTATTCGAAAAGAAGTTCCAGGGAAACCAGGCGGTAAATGCCCTGTTGCACTTTACACATAACAGCCCTGACATTACGGGGCTTGCACTACACCTTCATATTGCAGATACCGCAGAAATCGATCAAGCCTTTAAATATGCAAGGTCAATTGTCAGGGAAAAACCGATCATCGTTCCGGAATTTTCACTTCACAGGTTGTACCGTTCCAAACTTTCGGAGCCGTTTGACATCAATGAGGCCGGGAAGCAATTCGCCATAAAATACGGCCGTGACCCGGAGTGGAAACTCTACCAATGGTATAAAGAGGCCAATACAAACCGGGTGAGCCCCGAAGAGTGGGAAGCCATGTTTGCTACACGCCCGTGGTACCCTCAGCATTACCTGGATATCTATTTCGACAGGTTTGAGAAATACGGAGTGGTCCTGGCCACCTATCCCCTGCTGCAACAAAGCTGCCCCAGGAATATGACCCCCAATTCTCCCGCATGGTTCATCAACCCCATATTCTGCCAGAAATCCCTTAAATTACAGGCAGATGGCTCGGTATCTCCCAATCCGTTGTGTTTTAAGGATTTTGTAAACATCGTCAACACTAACAGAACGTCCGAGAATTAAATAACGTGAGTTTGAGTTTGAGTTTTATTTTAAACTCACTTTAGTATTAACAAGTTGTATACAGGGTTGGGTTACGGATAGCGTAGAAAATATTCAATAGGTCAGGTATATGAAAATAAAAAATCATTATTTATTATTTTTTGCAATAATAGCTTTCCTCTCTTGTAAAACTGAGAAGAAGGAAGAAAGCAGGTTACAGGATGAGAAGCCTAATATTATTATAATTATGGCCGATGATCTTGGAAATGGCGATGTAGGATACCACGGGAGTGATATTAAAACCCCGAATATTGACAGCTTGTCAAGAGAAGGGATCGTTCTGAACAGATTTTATGTGGCGCCGGTTTGCTCCCCCACAAGGGCAGGACTTATGACGGGACGATATCCTGATCGTTTTGGGCTTAGGGAAACCGTGATCCCTCCCTGGAGGGATTTTGGGGTAGATACCACAGAGGTTTTTTTACCTGAAATATTGGCTAAGGCAGGCTATAAAAACCGGGCGGCCTTTGGGAAATGGCACCTGGGGCATTCCCGCAAATATTATCATCCTTTAAAACGCGGGTTCACCCATTTCTATGGTCACTATAACGGAGCCATAGACTATTTTACACATAAGCGGGAAGGGGAGTTGGATTGGCACAATGATTTTGAAACTTCTTACGACAAAGGTTATGCTACAGATTTAATTACTGAAGAAGCTGTTAAATCCATTCAGAACTATTCCGGTGAATCCCCGTTTTTTTTATATATAGCCTATAATGCCCCTCACGGTCCTTTGCAGGCAAAAAAGGAAGATTTGTTGAAGTATGGATTTGAAGCGGATAAACCTCTTTTTAGCAAAAAGAAAGGATATGGGGAAATAGGACGTGGGAATACTCGCAGGCAGACATATTCGGCCATGGTAACCAGTATGGACCAGGGCATCGGGGAAATTATGAAGACTCTCAAAAAACTGGGGATTGAAAATAATACCCTCGTTCTGTTTTTAAGCGATAATGGTCCGGCACCCAATGAAGGAGGCACTACTGCCGGCCTTAGGGGGCATAAATTCCAGGAATGGGACGGGGGTGTGAGAGTACCTGCTGTAATGAAATGGCCCAATGGTCTTGAAGGAGGACGAACAGTTGACCAGGTAATGGGATATATTGATGTATTACCTACCTTAAAAGAAATAGCCGGGATAAGAACCAAACCTGAAAAAACTTTGGACGGGGTAAATATGCTCCCGGTTTTAAAGGGTAAAAAACAGCGCATGGAACGGGACTTTTATCTTGGATATGGAGCAATTGTCAATACGAAATGGAAATTAGTGAAAAAGAATAGCAGGAACCCCGGGATGAGAGTAAACGAAAATATGTTGTTCAACATGCAGGAAGACCCCGGGGAGACCACAAATATAAAAGAAAAACATTCAGAGATTTTCGAAAAATTAAAGAAAACCGTGGATAATTATGACGCCATTGAATCTAAACAGGAAGTCCCCTCCTACCAGGATGGTAAAAAAGGGTTTAAAGCCCCGAAAGAATGGAATATAGAGGATTATCCGGAATAGCAAATGTCGATTTTGGTCGGCCAGGCGGAACACACCGGGCACAGGAGTTTTGAACATTTCATAATCAACCTGCTTTCCGGGTTGGCAGCCTATTCTTTCTTCGATAAAAAGCCTGTGCTGAGTGATGCCGAAGTAGGAGGAGCTTTTTAAAAAGCTCAAACAAAGATTGTAATTTTGAAATGTTTGTGCTCCCTAAAGAACTATTCCCGATGACTTGAAAAGAATTTATCCGGTTTTGGGAACTTCCGGATCGGGGAGTACCTTTTATAACTATCAAAAATTTCCTTGTCCGGCCCAACGACCCTTGGGTCCTTCGTCCTTTTCAATTCGTTGAGCAGTTCTTTTTTCAGCCGTATTTCCTCTTCTGCAAATTCCGGCATTCCGGCAAGGTTCTCCAGGCAATACGGATCTGTTTTGATCGCATACAGCTCAAACTCCGGTCTTTTGTCCACGGCCAGATCCAGGAATGGCTTTATATTCGTATCACCGGCATGTTCCAGAAGATAGGTTTTGGCAGGGCAATCATCAATATCGGTATAGGCACTTTGGGGAATATATTTCCCATCGTCCCCTATACCGTTCATGGGGAGCAATTGCAAGGTATCTTCGGGATCGAATTTTCGGGGTGCTCCCGCAGGCCACCGTTCCGGCCGCATGTTCCAGATATAGAGGAAATCCCTGCTGCGTATAACACGTTGAGGATAGCCCCGGTTCTCATACCTGGACGAGGAATGGCGCTCCCGCCCGGAAAAAGCATAAGTATCCGCTCCCTTTACATAACCTTCCCTGTTCGACATCAGTATATCCAAAAAACTCTTTCCCGTAACCGGCATCATATCCCCGGGGTTTTTATTGGCGATCTCCAGAATGGTCGGGGCTATATCCACAAAGGATACCGGGTCTTTGATTACCCTTCCGCCCAGAAATTTTTCGGGATAACGAATGGCCATAGGAACATGGATACCGTACTCATAGCTATTAGCCTTGGCCCTTGGAAACGGTTTGCCGTTGTCCGCGGTTACGATTACAATAGTATTCTCCAGTTCCCCGATGTCTTCCAAATACTGCAAGATATCCCCGAGATGCCGGTCAAACCACTCCACTTCAACGGCATAATCCAACAGATCGCCCCGAATCTCGTTATTATCCGGGAGAAACCCGGGCACTTCCACATCTTCCGGACATTTCCCCATCCTTTTCCAGGAGCCCTTTTCATAAGGCCTATGGGGTTCGTGCGCCCCGTACCAAAAGAAGAAGGGTTTGTCCTTCTTTATGTTTTCCATAAAGTATTTAAAATTCTCATAATAATTGGTACCGCTCATTTTATCGGCATAACCTTCCAGACCCGGTTTGTCCTTTTTACCATAACTTATTTCGGAATGGGTAATACCGCCTGCATTGGTAGTCCGCCACAGGGAATCATTGGCATCCCTGGCATATTGAAAAGGCCCTACCCCTTTCCCGGTACGCCCTGTACTATAGCCGGCCTTGTCCAGTTCATCAATAAAAGGAACATATTTTTTAAGCCAGGAAGAGGCATGCTGGCCGGACTGTTCGTTTTGCCACGGATAACGCCCGGTTACGATAGTACTCCTGGACGGGGCGCAGCCCGGCGATCCGGCTATGCAATTGGCAAAATACACTCCTTCGCGGGCCACCCGGTCAAAGGCCGGGGTATGGACAAATTTGCTGCCCGCAAAGCTAGTATGGGCAAAGGATTGGTCGTCACTGATCACAAAAAGTATATTGGGGCGTTGTTGTTCCGGTTTCATTTGCCGGCAGCCCGATCCGGACCATAGTACCAACAACAAAACAATAATTCGAAAGTTTTTAAACATCGTATTTTTTTTGTTGAGTTTTGTAGTAAAGGCTTGTTTAAACCGGATTTATACCACATTAAAATTTATTCTACCGGCGCTAACTGTACATCATCAATCCATATTTTGTTTTGGGTATCCTGAAACTCAAAAAAAAGCCGATACCTGCCGGGGTACTTCCGCCATTGGCCCAATGAATCCGGTAGCTTTCCCAGGTATTGGCTTCACCGGTTACCTCCTTGCCTGGCCAGTTTTATTTAAACGAGTTCTATATTAAATGGCATTATAATTTAAAAAATATACGGAGCGACAGGTTTCTTATTCTTGCCATTGTTTTTGGTTTTCTCTGGCTTATAGGGCCCTGTTTCAGAATCGTTTTGTCCTTTCCGCCATTCTTCCATTTGTTTGCGAAAATCACCTGTAATTTCTTTATAATCCGGATGGGCCGCCAGATTGTTCCTTTCGCCCGGATCTTTAACAATATCATAGAGTTCTTCTTTTGGCCTCTTGTGATAACGCCATAACACTGCAGAAGCATCAGCGTCTTCACTAAAGGACCTGACCTTCCAGGAATTCCAGTACTCCCTTCCCCCGTCATGGTCTTTGGCCTTGTCTATGTGGGTATGATATTCTTCTTCCGGAGCCAGATTTAAAATATACTTATAGCGTTTTGTCCGAATCATCCGCATTGGACTCCGGTTCATATTTCCATCGCCCGTATGTGAACCATACACGGATTTTCTGTGTGTGGTCTTTTCTCCGTTTAATAATCCGAGGAAACTCTTGCCGTCTATAAACTCAGGGGCTTTCCCTCCGGCAATTTCAATCAGGGTTGGTAAAAGGTCCGTAAGGGAAACCAGGTCGTCATTCTCCCGGTTTTCATCAGCTCTTCCGGGCCAATAGACCATAAGCGGGACCTGTATTCCATAATCGTATAAATTCCATTTTCCAAAAGCCCATTGCGGTCCCTGATCGGCAGTAAATATGAAAATGGTATTCTCTTCCAACCCGTTTTTCCTGACTAATTCACGCATTTTACCTACATTTTTATCCATCTTGGTAATATCGGTATAATAACGGGCTCGTGATTTTCGTGTATCTTTAGTATCAATATGCATTGACGGGATGTCTACTTCACCGGTACTATAAGCCGGTTCTTCAGGCCAGATTACGTGCGGGCTATGGTCATTAACCACCAAAACAAAAGGAGTCTGATCGCCTGAAGCCTTATTTAACCATTTATCGACCGGGCCTAATTCCAGATCAGTCCATAATACCCCATCATTTTCATGGCCCGGTTCACGAACATTTGTCCCTTTAATAAGATCAAACGGATACGCTTCCACGGGGCCTATATGTAATTTTCCGGCAAACCCCACCTTATATCCTTCGGCTTGAAGATATGCGGGTAAGGTTTTCACTCCATCCTTAAGGCCGGTATGATTGGCATGTGCCCCATTGCGAAAGGGCATAAGTCCGGTATGGATGGAAGCCCGGGAAGGGGTACAGGTAGGTGAAGCGGCAAACGCCTGATTAAAAACTACAGATTCATTGGCCAATTCATCTAAATTTGTGGTCTTTACTGTCCGGTTACCATACGGTCCGATGTCATTCCTTCCCAAATCATCGGCAATAAATATTACCACATTGGGACGCTGTCCTTTATCCTGGGCTTCCACCATGATACTGAACAACAGGAAGCTAATTATTAAGAGACTATTTATTCTTTTCATGTGTAAATAATTTGATTTACATTTCTGACGAATTAGACATAGGACTTAGGACAAAAAACAAGATGTCCGGAATTGCAGGACCTGACTCCAAAAATCTTACGTCATAAGTCCTATTGTCATAAGTCTATTTTCATCAGGGGTTTTGTGTGTAACTAACTCATGGGTGTTTCATTCTAATTTGTTTTTAATGGGTCCCACATCCGGTTTTATTTTATCAGGTATCCACCTGGAAAATTCCTCTATTACACTTTTATATTCAGGTTTACCAGCTAAATTTTTCCATTCATCAGGATCTTCATTGGAATCATAAAGTTCTTCGGTTCCATCGTAATATCTGATATACCGCCATTTTTCACTGCGCATTCCAAGGCTTCCTTTAATGTAATAAGTGATTGAAGGTTCTTCCCTTACTGCCCCCGAATCTTCAATTAAAGGACGCAGGGATCTTCCATTTAATTTTTGAGGAGTTTCCGGTAAATCGCAATAATCTATTAAGGTAGGATACATATCCAGCAAGTTTACCGGCTGGCCCCTTCTTTCTCCTTCAGGGCCATCAGGGATTTTGGTCATTAACAGTGTATGCGTAGTTTTTTCCCATAACGCATATTTGGCAAAATGTTCTTTCTCCCCCATATGAAAGCCATGATCTGCCCATAGCACCACAATTGTATTATCACTGTATTCGCTATTTTCCAACGCTTCAAGAACACGGCCCAGGTTGTAATCCATAAATGAGATAGTGGCCAGATATGACCGGACCACCGGTTTCCACTGATCTATACTTTTTAAAGTATCTAAGCTTACCGGCTTTTCTGCCCACTCTTTACCTATTTCAGGTATATCATCCAAATCATTCTCAAAGACTTCCGGGACTTTAACTTCGTCTAAAGGGTACATATCAAAAAAGCGTTTGGGGGCAGTCCAGGGATTATGTGGCCTATAGAGTCCCAAAGCCATAAAAAAGGGAGCATCATAATTTTGATTCAGCCTATCGATGGTTATATCCGTATTTACAACATCCGGGAAATCTTTATCAGGGCCTTCCCACGGTCCGTAATCAAACAGTGGAGGATGTCTTATTGAATCGGGAATATTACTTTTTACAGGCATAGGTCCATATCCTCCGTCATGTCCTTGGGAATCATCCCACATTTTTTCCATCCTCTGTTTACCGGGTCTTGAAAAATACTGTTTTCTTCCGGTATGGAATAATTTTCCCGACCACATCGTTATATATCCGTTTTCTTTAAAATGCTCAGGGATCAGCGTAGCCGCCATGGCTTCTTCCGAATTTTGAAAATGATCCGGGTTGTCATATAAACCGGTTACAACCGGACTAAGCCCGGTTAAAACCGCCGCCCGTGAAGGATTACAGACCGGTGCGGCGGTATAGGCCCTGGTAAAAGTTACGGATTCTTTTGCAAACTTGTCTAAATTTGGTGTTTTTATCCCCGGATGGTCTTCCAGAAGAGATACATAATCATTCAGGTCATCTATTGCAATAAATAATACATTGTATTTTTCCTGAGAAAATAATGCTCCGAAAGGTATGAGAAGACAACACACGAAAAATGTTACGTTTATCTGACTCTTCCGGACCGTACTCCATAGTTTCTTCATAGCTAACCCTATTAGTTATTCTTTATTCCTCTCCCGGGGCTCGTTTTGCTTTCCGTCCCCGGGATAGTATTTTTTAGAGATCTCCGCCTTCTTTTTCCTTATCTTCCAACTGCGGCATTTTACTATACCAGGCAGTTACCTTTTTGACCATACTTTCAACTTTATCAGGATATTGCCGGGCGATGTTGTTGTTCTCTTCAGGTTTTTCCACAAGGTTATAAAGTTCCGCCCTTTTGCCGTCAAAATCACAAAGCAGTTTAAAATCCCCTTCGCGGATGGCAAGATCGGGTAAAGGCTTATCAAAATCCTTATATCTTTTTCTATCCGGCGGACGTGCCCAAAAGATGGGGGATTGTCTTGATTTACCGGCTTTACCCAACAAGGTTGGCCATATATTTTCACCATCTGTTATTTCATCTTCCGGAGTGCCTATTCCAATGAATTCCAGAATAGAAGGTTTTAAATCGATTGCTGAGAAATAATTCCGGTTATTGCGGGTTCCGATAGCGTTTTCAGGCATAAAATTTGGTCCCCAAACGATCAAAGATGAACGGATCCCTCCTTCATATAAATGCCCTTTATAACCTTTAAGATTGCCGGATCTCCCGGCCCCCGGCTCCGGGCCGTTATCGGAACAGAAGATAATGAGGGTATTTTCACGGAGGTCCTTATCGTTCTTAACATAATCAAACAATTTTCCGAATTGTTTATCCATCGCCTCAAGAACTGCTAAATATAATGCCCTTTTTCCATCTTCCTTTGTCAAATCATAATCCTCGAAAGGGGGCCAGAACGGGCTATGGACATCATCGGGCCAAATATTTACGTAAAACGGTTTATCTTCCCTTTTAGACTGCTCCATAAATTCCATCGCCGTATCAATAAACCCGGTCGTAATTTCTGAACGTTGCATCCAGGTATAAGGCCCTCCAAGCCGTTCGGCATCCTCCCAGATCCGGCCAACCTCTCCCTTTGCATCCCTGGTAAGTGGCAATAACTTGGGACCCATACCTTCAAAATTGGTCAGGGATCTGTCAAAACCATACTCGGTAATTTCCGGGGCTTCATCAACATCACGTTGCCCGCCCATATGCCATTTTCCGAAATGCCCCGTCGCATAACCGGCATTTTTCAAATCTCTCGCCAGCATGGGAGCCGAGGTATCCAACCAGTTTACCATTCCCCGTTTTGCATTATGTTTACGATTGGCTAAAAATGAAGTGATATTCCAGCGCTGAGGGTAGGTGCCTGTAGAAATAGCTACCCGCGATGGAGAACAAATAGGGGCATTTACATAAAATTGATCAAAACTGATCCCTTCCGAAGCTAACTGATCGATATGAGGCGTTTTAGCGTCCGTATTACCAAAACCGGAAAGGTCTGACCACCCCATATCATCAATAAAAACCAGAATGACATTGGGTTTTTCATTATCAGGGGTAGGGTTTTCGGCTTTCTCTTTGCATCCCGGGGCCATAACCAACAGGAGAACCAGCAAGGCCAAAAATTGCTTTTTAGGTTTATTAAACATAAGACAAGGTTTTAGAGCATGTTTAAAATGATTTATATTATATAATTATCCCTTATATCCTCTTTTTCGCTTCGGGATATTTTTCGAGTATTTCTGTCAGTTCTGAAACTACATTTGGCTTTTCCGAAGCGATATTTTTAGTCTCCTTCGGGTCGTTATCATAGTCATACAACTCATAAAGCACTTCTTTACCATTATCCCGCATCGGCGTCCACCTGATCATCCTGTAACGGTCTGTACGTATAGCTTCTCCTAAATACCCGCCCATGGGAAAAGTGTGATAAGCGTGGTCCTTTATTTCTTTGGAACCGTCTTTTAATACCGGGCTGAGATCAATCCCATCAATGGGTTGCGGGCCGGTGGGCCTATCCAGTCCGGCCAGACTGGCCAGGGTAGGATAAACATCCACAGACTCGGCAAACTGTTTTGTTGTACTACCGGGCCCGGTTACCCCCGGCACTTTAAAGATCATGGGAATACGATTGGCCTGCTCAAAATTGGTATGTTTGGTCCAGATGGCATGATCGCCCAGGTGCCAGCCGTGATCGCCCCAAAGCACTATGATGGTATTCTCATCAAGTTCCAATCTTTTCAGTTCATCTATCACTTTTCCCAATTGGGCATCCATATAACTTATACTGGCATAGTACCCGTGGATCAGTTTTCGCTTTAAATCGTCATCATACACATCCTTGCCCACAGGGACAGGGAAGTAATTTGCCATTTCATGGTCCCGTTTCCCGGTAAAACCGGGGGAACCTTCAGGAGCTTTTTCATATTCCGGCATTGGTAAATGCTCAGGATCGTACAGGTCCCAGTATTTCTTCGGAACGCTAAACGGCAAATGGGGCCGGGCAAACCCTACGGCCATAAAAAAGGGTTGGTCGGGCTTATTCTTCAACTTCCGTAAACGGTCAATGGCATGATTGGCCACGCGTCCGTCGGCATAGGCATCGTCTAAAACATCCGGAGCCTCCCAGGCAGCCCCGCGCGGCAATTCGCGGTTGGCAGGGGTGTCTTCGAGGTACATCCGGGTATTTTCAAAAAAAGCTTCCTCCCGGGTGAGTTTACGATGGGTACTTTCCGGGTCTACATATTCGATCACTTTTTCCTTAAAGTGAGGAATGCTCCAGGAGGCCTCATCATTGGTGTTGCCATGCCCGATATGGTACACCTTGCCCATAGATTCGGTGTGATACCCCGAGTTCTTAAAATATTGCGGCAGGGTCACAGCATTGGGTATAACATCCCGAAACCCGGTCCCAAAGCTGTACAAACCTGTACTTGTAGACCTGGACCCCAGCATGATATTATACCGTGAAGGGGCGCATACCGCCTGGTTGCTATAGGCTTGTTCAAATACCATCCCTTCCCCGGCAAGTTTATCAATATTGGGGCTTTGGGCCGTGGTATCGCCATATACGCCTAGGTTAGGCTTGAGATCGTCAACCAAAATAAAAAGAATATTTGGTTTTGACGGTCCGTTCTGGGAGAAAACAGCCTGTGCCAACAGACATGTTAATACAAGAGATATACTTAATTTGAATTTCATAATGCTATAATTTTATACTTCCAATCCTTTTACACTTTGCTCTTTCAGCACTCTCATCCAACGCTTCCGGAATACCTGTTTTTCTCATTTTCCTTCTAAGAATACCTTCTAAGAAACTGTCTAAATGTTACTTTTCTTAACCTTTAAAGAGTTATCTTTTCCACCTGAGAAAAGATCAGTTCCGGATTTCCCTGCGTTTTTATTCCGATTCTTGCGAAGAGAAACTCCTGATCTATTTCGGATATATCCATTTCCAGACTGATAGTTTCATTCAGATCTTCAATACTTCCCGAAGGCAGTCTTTCTTCATTTGCATTGAATTGGTTGTCAACTAACATTGTTTCGCCAATATAAAGTGATACGAACTGTAAGTCCGTAGCCTCAACAACCTGTTCTATATCAAAAGTAACCTTTAGAGCGGAACCTGCAATTTCAAAATTTTCATTCCGGATCATAAAAAAAGGATTTACAGTTACATCCAACTCCCGATTTCCATTAACATGGATATCAATAGTATCCGATTGATTTACCCAGGGACCATTTCCATTTATCAGCACAAGTTGATAATCACCGTCAAAAAGACGTGCGGAAAAAGTACCGTCCTGTTTTACGTTTAGCCCTATAGGCTCAAAGTTTTCCCAACCGGGTTCGTATAACTGAAAAATATTGATACCTTGTCTTACACCTACCGGATCTCCTTCATAAAGGAGCCTCCCTGTTAATTCGGATTGCGGAGGGTCATAATTATCATACTCACAGGATGATAACCCCAATAAAATTGTGATAAATACTATAATTCTTTTCATCTGTTTATTTTTTATGGGCATTTTATAATCATTAAGTTTCTAATGAAACGGGTTTCTGACAAGTAAAGGGTTAGCATTCAAAGCTCCTTGTGGGATTGCGGAGTAATAGTTGCTCATCTGAAAGAAAAGCGGCTGATTAAAACGGGGAGCTACTCTTTTTTCAAATACATATTTCCCGTTACGTTCGGGGTTTTCAGGATCTACCACACGGTACGGCCATAAGGCATTTGCCATGGCTATGGGCGATCCGGAATTTCCGTCGTAAAGTTCATGTGCTATTCTCCAGCGCTTCAAGTCCCACCAGCGATGCCCCTCCAATGCTAATTCTACCATCCGTTCCTGACGGATCTTTTCCATATCCAAATCATCGACTCCCAGACTGTTAGGACCAAATCCGGCTCTTTCTCTTAGCTGATTGATATAAGTAAGTGCCGGGCCTTCCCGGTTTAATTCGAAAGACGCCTCGGCTGCGTTAAGTAAAATTTCGCCAAGCCTAAACCGAATCCACCAAACATCACTACCTTCATTGGGCACGCCGGAACCTGCTCTGGAATCCAGATATTTACGTGAATAGAAACCTGTATTCGTTGCGAAAGGCGTTGTTCCTATGGGGCCATCAGCTCCCACCAACAGCCCTCCGTCTGTGTATTTATCTCCCAGGGTGTTCGATGTTTCAATTTCAAATTTGTCACTATCATCATTCCAGACCATCACCCCTGCCTGTATACTGACCTTGCTCCCCCTGAATTCGGCGCCGGGATAAATTACCGTACCCCACAGACGGGCATCCTTATTTGTGAAAATATCCTCCGGGTTATCATAATATACAAAATCGCCATCCTCCGTACGGGTATTCAGAACCCCCTGACTGCCATCGAGATAATCATAGCTTTCTACCAAATGCAGCGTAGGTGTAATGCCGGAGGAACCATTGGGGTTTTCCCGCATGGAACGCGGAATATTTTCAAAGGTAAAAGAGTGGTATTTACCTTCGAGGGTATAATCATTTGCCCAAATAACCTCGGGATTTCCCTGCTTATTCGTGAAAAGTTCGTAAAAATTCTCTTTTTTATCAGGATTGGCATTATACAGGGCAAACGGCCCTCCCTGTATAATCTCTTCCGAAGCTGCCAAAGATTGCGTATAATAATCTTCGGCCCGTGAAGCAGGTATTCCCACTTCTCTCCCGGGCGTTTCAATAGGAGTGGCCAAAAGATTGTTGTACTTCGCTATCGAAGCCGCATACAACATAGCCCGTGATTTTAATGCCAATGCTGTCCACCTGTTAGCTCTCGTTTTGCTCTCCCCGGTCTGAGGAAGGTCATCTTTGATCTCCGCGATCTCCGTAGAAATAAAATCATAAACTTCTTCTTCAGTGCTTCGCGGAATCTGCATTTCTTCTACACCATCAGGTCCGGTATAGGTATAGCTTTGAAGCACTAAAGGAACTCCCCCCATACTCCGTACATGCTGAAAATACACGTAAGCCCTGATAAACCTTCCTTCAGCCAATAGCCGTGACCTCTCTTCATCAGTAAATTCCCGGGACGCTTCTACATTTTCCAGGAATATCTGGATATCCCGGATTAAACCATATCGCCATTGTTCTCTGAAATTATTAGGGAAATTCTGGCGTTCATTTCTCCATTGTTGTATGGGCTGGCCGGACCACATTGCTAGGTCGGTATCAGTAACATCAGCCCAGGAACCTTCCAGGCCCGCAAAAGGTTGAAGCCTGTTGTATAAATTTGCGAGTACAGAAGTTGCCAGTTCAGGATCACTCCATACCTGTTCATCCAGAAGTATATCCTGGGGTTCTTTATCCAGATAGTCTCCACAACCACTAATGGTAAAAACCAATATGACCATCCCGATATATTTTATACTATTTTTCATCTGTTAATATTTATTTAGCTCACTTTGTAATTATTTTTTAGCGGTGTTCACTGATGTGCTTCGCAATTGTTTTTCAAAGGTCATCCCGATGGTTGTCGGGAGGAATGCCCCGATTATCATATCGGTTGGTTTGATAAATCTGTTAATGGGCATTTCATATATTTTATTTTTAAAAAGCTGACCATTATAAGGTTATATTAGCTCCTACATTAACAACTTTCATAGGGGGATAATCCAGGCCATTTGGTCTGTTTGACTCCGGATCAAGCCCAATATCTTTCAGATTATCAAAAGAGTAAAGATTCAATCCGTTTACATAGAGCCTTATTTGAGGGATATTCAGCTTTTTAAGAAGGCTCTTTGGTAAGGTATAGCCCAATTGAATATTTCGCAATCTCAAATAGGTTACATTTCTGAACCAAAAATCTGAGGGTGTATTGTTATGGGCATTCTGGCTCCTCCTCAAAGCGGGATAAGTACCGGATACCCAGGCGCTTTCAGGATCGAAAATATCTTCCCTGTGCCATCTGTCATTAAATAAGTGCTCGGGGGAATTTCCATTACCCATAAAAGGTACTTTTGTTTCTGCACCACGCCCGCGACTCTGCATGGACCCTCCTGCAAGAGCCACGGAGAAGTCAAATCCTTTATAAGCAACCTTAGCATTTAAACCATAAGTCAAATAAGGCAGCTGTTCACCTCCATAACCTACCGGCCTTGTATCCAGATTATTGATCACTCCATCATTATTTACATCTTCATAAATGAAGTCTCCGGGCAGAACAGTGGTATTATTCTTTCCGTCGATATCAACAGGGTGGTTGGCAATCTGCTCCTGTGACTGAAACTGGCCTATGACATGCTGGCCCCATTGCACCGCCGCCCAACGATCTTCATTCGAATTCCGGTAATGATCCCATGAGTTACCAAACCTCGGTTTATAGGTGTAAAGGTTTCGTCTTCTTGCCAAAGTAAAGTTCCCTCCCACGGAATATGTCAGCCCCCCTATTGTATTTCTGTGAAGTAAAGATCCTTCAATCCCTTTAATAGCATCTGCCCCAAGGTTTTCCGGTGGCAGGTTCAAGGCTGTTTCTGTTGGGATCAATACATCGTATCTGCTTCCGGGAAGCCCTGTTCTTTTACGATAGAAGACATCCATATCGCCGGACAACTTTCCACCCCACATGCGAAAGTCAAACCCCACATTTGCTATTGACGATTCGATCCAGGACAGCGTTCTTACCGGCATCCCCCTCGGAACTATGCCGGTTATGAGCTGGCCATCCAATACGGCATCTCCCGCACCATAATTATAACCTGTCATATAGGCAAATGCGCCTACCCCGACTTCATCATCTCCCATAACTCCGTATGAAGCCCTGAGTTTGAAATTATTCAATACACCGGTAATTTTACTATTCCGGAGAAAAGGTTCTTCAGTAATCGTCCAACCCAGGGAAACAGAAGGGAAAAAGCCCCAGCGATCATCCGGAGGGAATCTCCAGGCGCCATCATACCGGGCTGCCAGTTCCAGCAAATACTTCTCTTTATAATTGTAGTTGATCCGGCCGAAAAACCCGGCCCTGGCCGATTCAAAAATATTATCATGAACATTTTGTAATTCATTGGGTTCTCTGATCAAATCAATATGATTGGTGGCCGGTGCCGCAATAATTTCGAAATCTTTATCAAGGCGGTCTTCCCCTTCCCCCCCGATCATAACAGCAAGATTGTGCTTGCCAAAATTCCGGTCGTAGTTTAATATAAGTCTGAGCACATTATTTGTGATATGCCGGTTTCTACGGCTTCGGTACCGGTTTCCTTTACCTCCTGTTACTTCGTAAATATCATCCGCCTCGTTATAGGTGTACGTATCGAAACTATACTCAAATTTATCCTGCAACTGATTATTAAAGAAATGGGAAAATAAGCCGGTAAGTTTTAAACCCTTCACCGGCAAATCATATACCAGATTCAGGTTGGTCTGTAAGGACCGCCATTTACTCTCTTCATATCCCGCATGATCAAAGGTAGCATTGTTTGTGGTTATCGTAGTGGTCGTATTGGGATAGTCGGGGTTATCATTGGCATAAGGCCTTTCAGTGGGCAGGTTCCTGAAAGTTCCCCAAAGCGGCTGCCAGTATTTATCTCCTCCGATGACACCGGGAAACTCTCTCGCTTCTATTTTTCCGTTAATCCGGATACCCACCTTCAATCTATCAGTGATCTCTGCACTTACATTCGATTGGAGATTGGTCCGGTTAAAATTGTAGCCATCAAAAACCGCATCCTGGTCAATATGGCTCAAAGAAAAATAATAATTAATTTTCTCGAAACCTCCCGAGGTACTTGCCTGAATAAATTTCTGCGGCACATTTTCCCGAATATAACCCGACCAGTCAAATCCACGATAGCCTTCCCGGGTTCCCTCCTGCCAAAGAGCTACTTCTTCGGGTGTCCAGTTAGACGTCCCGTTCTGGTTTATGTCTGCTTCGGCACTTGCCCGCACATAATCTGCAGCGCTGGCAGGTTGTGGAAAACGCGTTAAACTTTGCCAACCGTAATAAGAATGAATATTTATTTGATTTTTTTGATTGTTTTTTCCTGATTTCGTAGTCACCAGGACCACGCCATTAGAGGCCCTTACACCATAAATAGCGGCCGAGGCATCTTTTAAAACACTAATGCTCTCTATATCACCGGGATTCAGGTTATTAAATTGACCCTCCCCCTGGGGAACGCCGTCTATAACATACAAAGGGCTCCCCATATTTCTGATCTGAAGCGCAGTACCATTTCCGGGGCGCCCGTCCCCCTGCCTGGTAGCCACTCCGGACAGTTTTCCCACTAATGCTTCTGACATGGTGGAAACAGGGGCTCTTGTTATTTCTTCTCCTTCAACCTGGGACACGGAACCGGTTAAGGTTTTTTTCTTCTGTTCTCCATACCCTATGACAACCACTTCATCAAGGGCCTGATTGCTCATTGCCATGATAACATTCACTGTGGATCGGTTGTCTACCGGGATTTCCTGTGTCTCAAAGCCTATATAACTGAAGGTAAGGGTGGCATCTGCGGCAACATTATTTAAAGTGAAGTTCCCGTCAAAATCGGTCTGGGTGCCATTGGCGGTCCCTTTGACGATCACATTAACACCGGGAAGAGGCTGCCCGTCATCTCTGGTGACCACATTCCCGGAGATACTGAGCTCCTGGGACGCGGCATCCATCCCGAACAGCAAGGATGCTATGATCAATAGGCGGGATGCATAATATCGCCGATATTTGTTTGTTCTCATAATTGGTGATTTTTAAGTTGGTTTTGGTTATTTCAATTCGTTTGTACCCTTGCCTGACATTCTTTATTATAAGATGAACCGGTTTATCCCAAATGCCATCGATCCGTCGAAACTTCTGCCCGGTTTTCTTCTTTATTGTCCTGGTACGTGGATCGTCAGTACATCATACCTGGTTTTCCCCATTCTCAGGATAACCAGCCGCTAAACTGACTGAATGATATTTTTTTATCAAATTATTGGTAAAATCAAATTTTTATGATGTGGATTTTATTAATATGACGGTGTAATGTTAAATAATTATTAAGCCTGCCTCCTATATATTTGTTCAATTCAATAGCAATTTTGTTCATCATTTATGCTTTATCACCCATTTGAAGCCTTAATGCTGGTCCGTAGCCCATTTAAGGGTAACCAACTTCACGGGGTTTTAATGGAAACCATTCAGTTCCTCGATTTTCCTCTCCGGAAGCTTCCGCCACCTGTACTTGTCGTTGAGATAGACAATATGATTGACGATATGGTTTTCGTTCAGGTCCAGGTCCAGTTTGTCAATAAAGCCTTGGTAAAAAGTAAAGTCGTTCGAAGTGAACTGACTGTTGCCCTTGCTGTTTTGTAGGACCTCATCGAAGCACAATTCACTATTGACAACCAATACATCAAAATGGTATCGAAAATATCGTTGATCGAATCTTCGATGCTCCCGATCCGGGCAAAAAAACTATTGGAAAAACAGAAATGTTATGTTGATAACTCTAAAACTTTGGAAAGCAATAAGGCTCAAAAAGTCATTGTTATCAATCCTAGGTATGACAGGGTGGATTCCGATGCCATTGGTATAAATGGTATCAGGGTAAAAGGATGCGTCTTGGGTATAGCCGAAGAAATGATACAGCTAAACAAAACACAGTTTAACGACCAACCGGATATTTACCTGACCCGGCGATACAAGGATACTTTGATTTCCTTATCGGACAGAACAAAATTAACCAAGGTTGATGAGTCTTCCTGATAAATACATAAACAAAATTAGGCAGGAAAGTACTAAAACTATTGAGAAAAAATTTCTGCAAATCAAAGTAAACTAAAGTCGGAAAAAATAAGATCAATAAATTAAAAGAGAAATTACACTCACTTGAGGACAAATTCATTGACAACCAACAGATTATATGAGACTTATAGAACTGAAATATTCGAATTAGAGGAATCTATCAAAGGATTAGGAAAAGATCGCACTACAACCTATAAAAGTCTTTATCAAAATCTGCACTACCTGAAGGATCTAAGTAAACTCTATGATACCATAGACGTCTTAAAGAAAAGACAGCTCATTTCCTTTTTGTTCGACAGCCAATTGTATTATGAAAATGGAGGCTATCGAACTAATTATATCCCAGATCCACCAGCACATAACACACTGAAAATGAATGAAAAATAATTACTAAAAATCCAAAAAAAAAAACGGGATTCCACAAGGAAATCCCGTTAAGTCGGGGTGGCAGGATTCGAACCTGCGACCTCCTGGTCCCAAACCAGGCGCGATGACCGGGCTACGCTACACCCCGAAATACTAAAAAGAAGCGGAGAGACAGGGATTCGAACCCTGGCGACAGTTTCCCGCCGACAGATTAGCAATCTGCTCCATTACCACTCTGGCACCTCTCCGAACCATCTTATTTAGAACGTGCAATTCTTAAATTGCGGATGCAAATGTAGTGGTTCACTACATAGAACGCAACTATTTTTGGTACTTTTTTGTGTTAGTTTTACTAAAAAAATGTTACCCGTTTCAAAATCAAGTCCGTACTATTCCGGATATTCAATCCTTAAATGATAAATATTGGTCAGTTTCTGTTTCAATACCTTTTTTACACTTTCTATTTCCTTAAAAGTAATATTGGCATTGAGAAACTGTCCCTCCTCTATCTGTTTGCTTATTATCTTCTCTACAAAATCATTAATAGCGGTGTAATTCGGATTTTTAAGACTTTTGGATGCAGCTTCTACCGCATCTGACATCATCACTATGGCAGTTTCCTTGGAAAAAGGAATAGGTCCGGGATACCTGTAATCTTCTATATTGGTATCCGGATCATTCTCCAGTTGTTTTTTATAGAAGTAATATACCGTTGATGTTCCGTGATGCGTGCGGATAAAATCTATGATACGGTCCGGTAGGTTATTTTTTCTTGCTATTTCTATACCCTCCAGTACATGATTAATGATGATTTTTACACTCTCCTCCGGACTTATTTCATCATGTGGGTTCACCCCGGTAGTCTGGTTTTCAGTAAAGAAGACCGCATTATTCATCTTACCTATATCGTGATGTATAGCTCCTACCCTCACCAGCATTGCATTGGCTCCTACTTCATTTGCCGCAGCTTCCGCCAGGTTGGCAACCTGCAGGGAGTGATGGAAAGTACCGGGTGCTTTATCTGACAGTTCCTTTAAAAGCCTGGAGTTAGTGTCTGAAAGCTCTAACAGGGATACATCGGATACTAATCCGAATAATTTCTCGTAAATATAGATCAAAGGCTGTGCAAACAAGGTTGCAAGGCCATTGAGTATAAACAGTCCGAAATTAAGCCATACTATATTATCCAGGTTTCCCTCATGTATTACCGTAAAAGCAAAATAGGTTATCATATATACCAGGGTGATCTGCCCTACCGACACAAAGAGGTTCGCTCTCTTGTAGAGTTCGGAAACCGTAAGTATAGTTACCATTCCAGCAATGATCTGCAGAAACACATATTCGAAACTATTGGGTACTATAAAACCGAGCAGCAACACCGTAAGCACATGCACAAACAGCCCCAACCTGGGGTCAAAAAAAGCCTTTAGTATAATGGGGAGGATACACAGTGGCACCACATATACATAAGTCCCGTCATACCTGACTGCAACAGTGGTGACAAACACCATGACAATGATGTTCACAAAAATAAACGTCACTTTGGTATTGTCTTTCAGAATATGGGGACGGTACTTTTGGAGAAAAAGGAATAACATAACAAAGGCCAGAGTCACCAGGATGATGTATCCGAAAAGTATCCAGTAATAATTGGTCCCCTTCCATAGGTGCGACTCATACTCCCTTTCCAACGATCGTAATACCTCGTATTTCTCTCCTTCCACTACCTCGCCATTGAGAATAATACGTTTTCCCCTCTCAACAGTCCCTTTGGTGGCATAAATATTCTTGAGGTCTTCTTCCAGCGCCTTGTCGGACAATTCTTTGTTTAGGCTTACATTTGGCTGCACAACACTCTTGAACAAATGATAAAAATCATCCTGAAATGCAGAAAGCTTTCGTTGTTCCAGATAGCTGAAAAGCGCCTTTTCCAGATCTCTTATGCGAATGAGTTTATCTCTGGCAAGAGTACTTACCTCGTTACCTTTTACCAGGTTGACAAACCTGCTGTCCGGCATAAGCTCATCATCTGCTATTACCCCGTCGGTATATATCCTGGTCAGAAACTCCTGCCCTGCCCTTTCAAGATTTTTATTCTGAAAGACTTTCGGGTATTCTTTTTTATAATTAGCTATTGCCGTTGAAATTATATTGGCATTGTACGAATAATACGGAACAAAATCTGCCTGTACCGCCGCCTTCTCTTTCTCAACCTCCTTTTCGGTTTTTAAAATCGGAAAGTCAAACGGGGCATACAGGTTTTCGTATTGCCACGGTTTTCCTTTCTGAAATTCATATTTGAATTTCCCGGCCTTGGGAAACAGGTAAACAACCAATGCCGTAGCACATATAAGAAGAAAAGACTTGTAAATCAATGACTGGTTACGGTATATGTTATGCAGGGCATCTTTCATTAACAGGTATATTTACTTCAAATTTACACAAAAAAGCGTCACTGCAAATTTTACGCGGGCCAATAACCTTCTCTTTCGGAAGTGTTTTTGAAGTGGACAGCATTTTTTCCGGCCTCCTTCGCCCGAAATCTCCGGGAGCAGGTGTTTTATTCGTGGTAAAATTCATATCTTTAAACTTCTTATACAACTCTGCTAACTCTCATAACTATGAAAAAAATCTACGTAATCCTGTTACTGTGCTGTAGCTGTTTCACAAGCTTTGCGCAACAAAATCTTGAAAAGGACATTGCTGATATCGAATCGAAAGTCATTGAATGGCGAAGGTATTTTCATCAGAATCCCGAACTCTCCAACCGGGAATTCAACACCTCAAAGAAAATTGCGGAACACCTGAAAGGACTCGGAATAGAAGTACAGACGGGAGTTGCCAAAACCGGGGTTGTCGGTATCCTCAAAGGGAAAAAGCCCGGAAAGATCATCGCCTTACGTGCCGACATTGATGCACTGCCTGTGACTGAACGGGTGGATGTCCCTTTTAAGTCTACCGTACAAACAGAGTACTTAGGAAAGGAAACCGGTGTTATGCACGCCTGCGGACACGATACACACACTGCTATAATGATGGGCGTTGCAGAAGTCTTATCCAAAAATAATGACTTTGCGGGAACGGTAAAATTCATTTTCCAGCCGGCTGAAGAAGGTCCGCCACCGGGAGAAGAAGGAGGTGCCGACCTTATGGTACGCGAAGGAGTTCTGAAAAATCCGGATGTGGAAGCCATTTTCGGTCTTCATATAAGTTCTATGCTGGATGTGGGACAAATTATATATAAACCTGGCGGTACCATGGCTGCCGCACAGGAATTTGAGATTCACGTAAAAGGTGAACAATCACACGGTTCTGCACCATGGACAGGGATAGACCCCATATTTGTATCTGCCAAGATCATAGATGGATTACAATCTATTATCAGCCGTGAAATGGAACTTACCAATGAAGCTGCAGTGATTACCGTAGGCAAAATAACCAGTGGTGTACGTCATAATATCATTCCCGAAACCGCGGAAATGCTCGGTACTATCCGTACTTTAGACTATGATATGCAAAAACTGCTTAACAGCAGAATGGAAGAAATGGTAACTACTATAGCCAAGGCATATAAAGCAGAAGCCACAATTAAAATCGCCAAGGGGATCCCGATAACCTACAACGATCCGGACCTCACCGCAAAGACCCTGCCTTCGCTGCAAAAAGCGGCGGGTGAAGAAAATGTCATACTCACCAAGGCCGTAACAGGCGCTGAGGACTTTTCTTTTTTCCAGGAAAAAATTCCGGGATTTTACTTCTTTCTCGGGGGAAAACCCAAAGACAAAGCTCCTACACAGCACCATACCCCGGACTTCTATGTGGATGAAAGCGGTATGATACTCGGAGTCAAAACCTTTACGCAAATTGTTTTTGATTATTTAGGGAAATAAATGAGTTTAATATAATAATCCGGAGTGGCAGATTATGGTACGCCGGTAATCACATTTTTTGTTATGCATACATTGTTATTGTTTCTCGGGAAAATTCCCTGGTGGGGATGGGTACTTGTTTTTCTTATTCTGATTGCCATACGCGACATTTTTGTACAGAGATCACATACTATCAGCCATAACTTTCCCATTGTAGGACATCTGCGTTACTTTCTCGAGAGTATAGGCCCGGAACTCCGCCAGTACCTCGTAGCCAATAACCGCGAAGAACTCCCCTTTAACCGGACGGAACGGGGCTGGATATATGCTTCGGCAAAACGGGAAAATAATTACGAAGGTTTCGGCACGGACCAGGACATCTATTCGCATCAGTATATTTTTATAAATAATGCTATGCTCCCTTTTAAGATACCGAAGGGACACCCGAATACTACCGACAAACATTTTCTTCCATGTGCCAAGATCATGGGGGCTTACCGCAACAGGAAAAGGCCTTTTCGCCCCGGTTCCGTTATCAATATATCGGCCATGAGTTTTGGTTCGCTGTCTGCAAAGGCCGTGGAATCCATGAACCTGGGAGCAAAAAAGGCAGGCGCCTATCACAACACGGGCGAAGGAGGACTTTCTCCCTATCATTCTATGGGTGCCGATGTAGTGTTTCAGATAGGTACGGGATATTTCGGGGTTCGCGATAAAGAAGGAAACTTTTCCATGAAGAAACTAAAGAAGCTTACCGAAGAAAATTCTTTTGTCCGGGCTATAGAGATTAAACTCTCCCAGGGAGCCAAGCCCGGTAAAGGCGGTGTGCTTCCGGCAAAGAAAATCACCCGGGAAATAGCTGATATTCGACATGTAGATATGGGGAAAGATGTGCTCTCTCCTGCAAACCATACCGCTTTTTCTTCCATAAAAGAATTGATTGACTTTATCGAAAAAATCGCAGAAGAAACAGGTCTTCCCGTAGGAATCAAAGCTGCTGTGGGTAAACTTGACCAATGGCACGAACTGGCTTCTCTCATGAAAGAAACCGGAAAAGGTCCGGACTTCATTACCATTGACGGCGGTGAAGGAGGCACAGGTGCTGCCCCTCCCAGCTTCGCCGATCACGTTTCCCTGCCCTGGGTCTATGGTTTTAGTGATGTTTACCGTATATTCAAAGAACTGGATATCGCGGACCGCCTCGTATTTGTAGCCAGCGGGAAACTGGGGTTTCCGGCAAAAGCCGCAATGGCATTTGCCATGGGGGCAGATTGTATCAATGTGGCCCGTGAAGCCATGATGAGTATCGGTTGCATACAGGCCCAGTCATGCCATACCAACCGCTGCCCCAGCGGGGTGGCCACACAGAACAAATGGCTCCAAAGCGGTATAAACATCCCTCTCAAATCGGACAGGCTTCAACAGTATTTTGATACTTTCCGCAAAGAATTCCTGGAAGTAACGCATGCCTGTGGCTATGAACATCCCTGTCAATTTACCATGTACGATGTAGATATAAGTGTAGGAGACCGCAATCTTACACAAACTCTTGCTGCCACCTATAAATACAACAAGGTTAAAGTTCCTTTCGAAAACACGGAAAAACTCAAAGAATGTCCGCATCTGGGAGGTAAAAGCAAAACCAATAGCTGAAAACCCGGTCAAAAACTCCCGGTTTTGTGTAAAAATCGGGAGCTTGAATACCGTACTACACATTCATCCCTCACTTTTAACGAATTTCATTAGATATCTTCAAGGGAATACTTTAAAAAATAAAGAAAAATATCACATTAAAAGTAGACAAAAAACTATAAAAACATAATTGTGTTAAAAATAATGCAACAGTACTTTTTTATACTTGTTAAAATTCTTTTGCACAATATTTTTAAGGCAGGATAGTTTTATATTTATCAAAAAAGCCCCCATGACGCTTATAAAAAAAAGTATACTTTTTGCTTTATCCCTGTTATGCTATATTTCCTTTGCTCAGCAAAAGTATACCCTCAGTGGTACGGTAACCGATAAAAGAAGTAACGAAAGCCTTATCGGTGTAAATATTGTAGTGGCACAATCCGGCACAGGAGTATCTACCAATGAATACGGATTTTATTCCCTTACCCTTCCGGAAGGCAAACACACGGTTCAGATAAGCTATTTAGGTTTTTACACCATTTCCCGCGAAATTGATCTGCAAACGGATACGCGTCTCAACTTTCAGTTAAGCGAAAGCTCTCAACAACTGGATGAAGTCGTGGTTACCGAAAATTCCGGCCTGCAGAACATCAGTTCCCCGCAAATGAGTGTAAACGAGTTGTCTATTAATACTATCAAAAAAATGCCGGTAGTGCTTGGAGAAACCGATATTCTGAAATCTATCCTCTTACTACCCGGTGTTACCAGTGCCGGAGAAGCTGCCTCCGGCTTTAATGTGAGAGGCGGAGCGGCCGACCAAAACCTTATTCTCCTTGATGAGGCAACCATTTTCAACTCTTCTCACCTCTATGGCTTTTTCTCCGTGTTTAACCCGGATGCCATCAAAGATATCAAGCTGTATAAAGGCGGGATTCCCTCTCGTTACGGGGGAAGAGTATCTTCGGTCCTGGATATTTTTCAGAAAGACGGTAACAGTAAAAATTTTCATATGAACGGGGGGATCGGGGTACTTTCCAGCAGACTACTGGCCGAAGGTCCGATAGTAAAAGATAAGGGATCTTTCCTCGTTGCGGGTCGTAGCTCGTATGCCCATCTCTTTCTGAAACTAACCGACAACCAGAATGCCGCATATTTTTACGATCTGAACACCAAAATCAGCTATCGTTTTAATGACAACAACAGTATTTTTATCTCCGGATACTTCGGAAGGGATGTTATAAGTATCCGCAACAGTTTTAAAAACACTTACGGGAATTCCATCTTTAATTTCCGGTGGAACCATATTTTTTCCGATAAAATATTTTCGAATCTTTCGTTGATCTACAGCGATTACTACTATGGCCTTAGCCTGGACTTCGTGCAATTCAACTGGGATTCAGGAATTCAGAATTACAATATCAAATACGATTTTAAGCACTATCTCAATCAGAACCTGAAGCTTTATTACGGCGTGAACGGAGCGTATTATAAATTCAACCCCGGGGAAGTTACCCCTACCGCCGAGAATTCCGGGGCAAATTACAGGAAACTGGATGATAAATATGCCCTGGAAACCGCAATATACCTGGATATAGAACACTCTATTTCGGAAAAACTCAACCTGCAATACGGTCTCCGGATCAGCAGTTTTTACCGCCTTGGACAAACCAATATGAATCTCTACGAAAACGGCAATCCCGTTGTTTTTAACGAAGATTACGGAATTTATGAAAAGGCAGAACCTACAGGCACGGAAACCAAATCGAGAAAGGAACTCATAAAGACCTTCACCTATCCCGAACCCAGGGCTTCCCTGTCCTATAAACTAAACAACAACACCTCTCTGAAAGCCAGCTATAACCGGATGGCTCAATATCTGCACCTTATTTCCAATACCAGCTCTCCCACCCCCCTGGACGTATGGGCGCCAAGCGGGAAGTATATAAAACCCCAGTTACTGGACCAGTACGCAATAGGCTATTTTCACGATTTCAAAAATGGTAACTATTCCCTGGAAACAGAAGGATTCTACAAAACCATAAAAAACCGGATTGATTACATAGACGGAGCAGACCTTATTGCCAATAATGCCATAGAACAGGTTATTCTGAACGGAGAAGCCCGGGCTTACGGAATAGAATTTCTCCTCAGGAAAAAGAAAGGACCATTACAGGGCTGGCTGTCCTATACCCTCTCCCGTTCCGAGCAAAGAACCGCTGCACGCACCCCTCAGGAAACAGGAATAAACCATAGTCAGTGGTATAATACACCATATAATAAAACGCACGACGTGTCACTTACCGGTTCCTATACTTTTAATCCCAAACTCACTCTCGGGCTCAATTTTATAGTACAATCCGGACAACCCGTAACCTATCCGGACGGGTATTACGAATACCAGGGAGTACATTTTCCAAGTTATAACGGAAGAAATGATGAAAATCTCCCCGCATACCACCGTCTTGACCTTTCTCTTACCTACATCCCGAAGCCGGAAAAAGAAAAAGGTTGGCAAAGCGAGTGGGTTTTTGGTATTTACAACCTATACAACCGAAGGAATGCTGCCTCCATAACGTTCAGACAAGACCGGGAAACAGCCAGGAATGAAGCGGTAAGGTTATCCATCTTCGGTATTGTTCCTTCCGTTTCCTATAATTTTAAATTTTAATAAGATGACAACAGCTATCCGATACATATTTCTTTTTACACTGACAGTAGCGTTGGTGAGTTGTGAAGATACGGTTCAGGTAGATCTCCCGGAAGCTACTCCGCGCCTGGTTATAGAAGCATCTATAAACCTGCCTAAGGAAAGTCTTCCAAAGGCACAGCAGATAAAACTTACCACTTCCGCGCCTTACTACAATAACAAAGTCCCCGCCGCAACAGGGGCATCCGTAGAAATCACAGACGGTAAAGGGACAGTGTATGTATTTGCGGAGGACGGGAATTCCGGAGTATATAAAAATTCGGAATTCGTGCCGGAAATCGATCAGTCGTATACTCTTGATATTGTTTATGACAACGAACACTACAGGGCCACGGAAACCATGAGGTCTGTAGCAGAAATAGAAGATATTATCCAGTCCCGGGGCGGAGGATTCAGTGGAGACGACTATGATATTAAGGTCTATTTCACCGATCCGGCCGATGAGGACAATTACTATCTCTTCGAATTTATCCCAAATATCGATCTCATTCCTAACTTACAGGTATACGAAGATGAATTTATTCAGGGAAACCGGATTTTTGCATATTATACCGACGAAGACCTGAAACAGGGAAATGAGATTACCATAAGGATGTATGGCGTAACGGAACGCTTTTACAACTTTATGAATATCCTGCTCGAACAAAGTTCCAGCCAGGGCAATCCGTTCCAGACCCAGCCCGCAACGGTACGGGGGAATTGTGTGAACCTTACCGACAAGGACAATTTTCCCTTCGGCTATTTTCGCTTGTCAGAAATGCATGAAGTAGTATATACGTTGCAATAAAAATTACCGGACAATCCCTCCTGGACTGCAAGTTCAGAGGTTAGAAAGTAGCAATCCTGCCCCTCCGGCCGGGAAATTGCCATAGTTATCAGGTTACCCGGTTATTTAGTCAACACGCAATTAACCAATAACTGAACAAAGTAAAAGTTTATAGAAACTAAAGTAGCTGCAATAGTCCCGATATTATCGGGGCAAAGAGGTATTCAAAGGAAACAAACCACTAATACTTGTTCCATGCAAGTATCGGAATATAAATCTCACTTGGTGAGTTAAACTGAAAAGCGGGATGTTCTTTCCAAACATCCCGCTTTTCTTATTTCGTATTAAAACTGCCGAAAACACTGTTTCCGTAACACAATAATCAAATTTACTTCAGTTCAAACCCTACATGTACCGTAGCTTTGATACTCATTTCTCCTATGGCTACAGACTCTCCACTACCGGAAGCATCGGCTTCGGCCTTCATCATGGCATATCTGGGCATTGGTATGGGTTCAGGTTGTCCGGTTTCGGACAGGTAAACAGGTTCGCCTACACTTTTACCAAGAGCAGAAGCATATTCTTCCGCTTTTTTCCTGGCATTTTCTACCGCTTTTATACGGGCCTGGCTTTTCAATTCCTCAATATTCGAAGCATTGAATTCTACTCCGTCTATACGGTTTACCCCGGCATCCAGCAATCCCTGGCTCAGGGCTTCGTATTTAGACAGGTCTTTCAGACGTATGGAAAGAGATTGATTGGCCACATACTTGTACTCCTTGGTCTGGTAATCGTAATTCTTATTCAGGTTCAGATACTCGGTCTTTACGTCCTTGCTATCTATTTTCATATCCTTGCAGAATTTCAATACCTTATCGATAAGGGCATCATTAAGCTTTTTCACATCCAGGGCGGATTTACCTTCGTTTTCCACCCTGACTTTAAGGGTTACGTTATCCGGAACCACTTTTACCGTTCCTTCTCCCGAAACGGAAATTATACGGGACGGGTCCTTTACCATTACGGAAGGAGTTTGTGCTTGTAATGCCATAGTAGTACCTAATACTAAAGTTAAAAAGATTTTTTTCATAATATACATTGCTTTTTGTGTTTATATTCTTCCCCTTATACAACTGCCGTGCCAAACCGGAAATTCACAATTATTTTATATGAAAAACAAAGGAATATCCTAACGGAATCCTTGGAAACCAGAATGATTTTCTGCAAGATTCCAAAGTAACACAAAGGTAGATTTTTTTGACAGATGGAAGTTATATTTTCCCCATTTTCCCAAGAATGTATAGCAGAACAATCGGCAAGGCAAGCAGCCCCACCATCAAGGGATCCTGGGTGATCAGCCCGGGCTGAAAGGCAAGTGTCAGCACGTAACCGCCAATGGCGCCACCAAAATGCGCCGTATGCCCTATATTTCCTACCCGGTTTTTCATACCGTAGATGGAATAGAGTAAATACCCGATACCGAATATATATGCCGGAATGGGAATGGGAATGAAAAAAAAGTAAATGCTCATGCCCGGATTGAGTAGTATACCGGAATAAATAATTCCGGTCACGGCTCCACTCGCACCAACAGCGCTGTAATAACTCTCATTTTTATGGAACTGAAAAGACAACAGGTTTCCGGCCAGCAAACTCGCCAGGTAAATTCCCAGAAATTTCAGATCACCGAAATGAAATACCACGATCGGGGCAAAGAAGTAGAACGTTATCATGTTGAACAGCAAATGCGTAAAGTCCACATGCAAAAATCCGGAGGTCAGCATACGCAGTTTTTCTCCTTTTTTTATTGCCTTTATCTCAAACTTATAACGTTCAAAAAAAGAAGGATCGTTAAATCCTTTGATGGAAACCAGTACATTAGCAGCAATCACCGCTATCATCACTATATTCAAATCCATAGAATGGTATGTTTGTAACCTTATGTGTTCAAATATAGCTATATTTGCCGAAAATTCTAAGAGATATAATGCAGCTTCTGATCTTTATTCTGGTATACCCCGTATTGTGGGTTATTTCTTTACTCCCTTTCCGGATTCTTTACCTGATCTCCGATGTAGTTTGTCTTATACTCTACAGAATTGTGGGATATCGTAAAAAAACCGTAAGAAACAACCTGAAACTAGCCCTTCCCGGCCTGCCAGACGAAGAAAGACTGGATATCGAAAAAAAGTTTTACAGGCATTTGTCTGATGTTTTCCTGGAAATGATAAAATCCCTTTCGATCTCAAAAACCGAAATAAAAAAACGCTATACTTTTACCAATATAGAGGTAATACAAAAGCTGGAAAAGGAAAAAAGCATTGTATTGATGTTTCCTCATTATGCCAACTGGGAATGGAGTTCCACAATAAACCTATATGTCACTACTTCCAAAGGATATGCCGTATATCAGCGAATTAAAAACAAATACTTTAACGATCTGGTTAAAAACATTCGGGAAAAAAATGGTACTACCCTGATCGAAACCAGGGAAACCATTAAGGTCATACGAAAAAACCAAATGAACAAGGTTCCTGCTATTTACGGCTTTTTAAGTGACCAGTCCCCTCAGTTGAGCAAAGCAGTATACTGGCAGGAATTTATGGGTATAAAGGTCCCTATACACATAGGCCCTGAAATACTTGCCAAACGAGCAGACCTGACCGTGGTATATATGCACACTGAAAAAATAAAAAGGGGATATTACAGCACAACCCTAAAAACACTTACAACATCCCCTGTAGCACATCCGGATTATCAAATAACCGATATGTATATGCAGGAGGTGGAACAACAAATAAGAAAAGCCCCGGAATACTATTTCTGGACCCACAAACGGTGGAAACACATGGGAAAAGAACCTGTACAGGATTGACACACAAGACTTATAACGTGTGATCGCTACGAATATTTTGGGGCCACCCCTAAGTCTAAAATCTAATATATCCTATCTGATATCTAAAAAGTAATTTTCTCCCAGGAACCTGCATAAACCGGCGCTATCTTATTCAGAGAATTTTTAAGACTTACGATATCCACTTTCGGACCGTCGGAAAAGATATTGAGTATTTCATCCTTCTTGGCGTCAAAAAAAACCTGAAGCAAAAAGGAATTAGGCCGGGTGGAGTTAACACGCTCCAGGAATTTCATGGATCTGGCCATAGATTCTTTCCCCGAAGCCGGATCTTCGATCATCCTGTCCAGTCCCATCCGGTGGTATTCATACAAAGCGGTACGATAGCTTTTAAACGGATTGGATAATAAGTTATCTACGAGTCCCCATCGGCTCTTGTTTCCGTCCGATTGTTTCCATCCGGAATAATTACTACTCTGTGCGAGGTTGACAATATTCCTGGCCTGCTGGTAATAGTCCGTTCCCCCTTCCGGTGCAAAAGTATCCGCATCCATTCCGAGTATGACATAAACATAATACGTGATCACCGATACGAGATTGGACTCAAAAGTGTTCAAATTAAAGAAAAGCGGTTGAAATTCCAGGTAACGGAAATCAAACTGCCTGTCCTGGAAATTAAATACCGGAGATTCGTAAGCCGTATTGTATACCGGACGTGAAGACTGCACCTGAAGAGAGGCGGAAAAACGGTCCGATTCATATTGGGAAACCGTTATATACATGCTACAGTTTATCCTTTCCTGCATAGCATACATACGGTTTGTCCATTTGGTTTTGTTTATAAAATCGGTAAGGGATTTTTCCAGAGTTTCAAATATCTGCCTGTTACTCTGTCGTACCTGGTCGGCATCTACTATTACTTTGCAATTGAGTTCCTGTGCATGGAGAAAAGAACTCCATAATGTAAGAAGCAAACAGAATAAAAGAGCTGATTTTTTCATTTTCGGTTCAAGTAAATGCGACTGTTTTTAGTAAATTATACCAGGAAAGAAACCTGCTCACATCCCGTTCCGAAGTGGGGACTTTCCATCATTCCTCTACGGCATTCTGCGTTGTATCTCCGTAAAAATATCCCGGGCAACGTCCGATTTGGGTTTCAGTTCGAACGACACCTCGTGTTCATCCCTGTCTATAAAGGTAATCTTATTTGTGGATTTACCAAAACCAGCCCCCTTGTCATTAAGTGAGTTCAGCACAATGGCATCCAGGTTTTTTCTGCGGAGTTTTCCTTTGGCATTCTCCGTTTCATCATTGGTTTCCAGGGCAAACCCCACCAGGTACTGGTCTTTTTTAATGGCTCCTATCGAAGCAAGGATGTCTTTCGTAGGCTCCAGTTCTATAGTCAGGGAAGTATCTTTTTTCTTTATTTTCCGGTCCTGAACGGTCACCGGCCTGTAATCGGAAACAGCAGCGGCCAATACAGCTATGTCCGTATCGGCAAATATTTTATGTACGGCCTGGTACATCTCTTCGGCGTTCACCACCCGAATTGTCTCTATTCCCGGAATATCCGCAGGGAGATATGTCGGACCGATAACCAGTTTTACTTCTGCTCCAAGCGACACCGCAACCCTGGCAAGCTCTATTCCCATCCTCCCGGAAGAATGGTTTCCGATAAAACGAACCGGGTCTATGGCCTCATAAGTTGGTCCCGCGGTTATAAGCACTTTTTTTCCGTGAAGTGGCAGGTTATTCCGAATATGCTTTTCCATAAAAGCCACAATATCTTCCGGCTCCGCCATGCGGCCTTCTCCGGTAAGTCCGCTGGCAAGTTCACCGTGAGTAGCGGGAATTACTATGTTTCCGTAAGCCTTAAGGGTATTAAGCGTATTTTGTGTAGAAGGGTGTTTATACATGTCCAGATCCATTGCCGGGGCAACATAAACCGGGCATTTGGCAGACAGATATGCCGCCAGAAGAAAGTTATCCGAAACGCCGTTTGCCATCTTAGCCATACTATTGGCCGTGGCCGGGGCAATAATCATGTAATCCGCCCAGAGTCCGGCTTCCACATGGTTATTCCACACCGCACTACCATCTTCCTCATCTGTAAAGGAAGAAAGTACCGGGTTTTTGGAAAGTGTGGATAATGTAAGCGGGGTGACAAATTCCCTGGCATTTTCGGTCATTATTACCCGCACATTGGCTCCGCCTTTAATAAATAACCGCACCAGAAAAGCAGTCTTGTAAGCGGCAATGCCCCCCGTAATGCCTAAAAGGATATTCTTGCCGCTTAAAACAGACATTTACGCTTCTTTTTCGGTATTTCTGTAATATATTTTATTATTTAACCACTCTTCTACCGCAATAGCGTGAGGCTTGGGAAGTTTTTCATAGAACTTGGAAACCTCGATCTGTTCCTTGTTTTCGAATATTTCTTCCAGGCTGTCGGTATACGTGGCAAATTCCTCCAGTTTTTCTATCAGTTCCTTCTTGATCTCGGAATTGATCTGAATGGCCCTTTTGGCAACGATAGATATTGCCTCGTAGATATTCTCCGTCGGGGCATCCATCTTGTTTTTGTCGAGGGTAATGGTAGAAACCGGGGCCTCTGTTTTTCTCAAATTGCTCATCTCTCTCTTCTTATTTGCTAAATTGTTGTAATTCCTGTTCTACTACGGCCATCATTTTTTCGGCCTCTTCGGCATACTTCGTATCCGGAAAATACCTTTTTAAGGTATTATAAGAATCCTTGGTATGATTCAAACGCTCTTCCATTCTTGCATAAATACTATTTACTGCAAGGTTATAGGAAGAAAGCATCCTGTAATACATCGCATCTTCCCGAAAAACGGTTCCGGGATAATTCGAAAGAAAATTGTCAAATGATTTTATAGCCGCTTTGTAATCACGGATACGGTTAAACTGTTTGGCAACTTCAAAATCCTTCCTCTCCAGTTTGGTCCGTAATTCACGGATCAGTTCGTTAGCCTCGCCAAGATACTCGGAGTCAGGATAAGTATTGATGAATAACTGCAATTTGTCTACTGCAGTATTTGTTTCCCTCTGGTCCAGACTATACTTGGGAGACAGCATATAATAACTCTTGGCCCCCAGGAAAGCTGCTTCTTCCGCCTTATCACTTTTCGGATAGGATTTGGAGAAACGATCAAACTGATAAGCGGCCAGGTAGTAATCTTTGGTCTGGTAATAGGCATTTGCATGAAAGTACACTACCCTTTCTCCCTGTGGTTTTCCCGCATATTGAGGTACCACCTGTTCCAAAAGGCGATTAGCTTTTTTATAATCTCCTTCATTGTACAATTTCTCTGCCAGGTCATATTTCACCTTGACATCCTCGCTTTTCAATGCCTTCTGAAATTGACCGCAGGAACTAATCAGGGCAGCAGTGGCAGCAATGTATAAAAGTTTCTTCATGCTTTAACGCGTAATTTTAAGTGGTTTCCTTCCGTGTGTATCACGACCATGACATTTACCGCTAAAATTAACGGCAAAATTAGCCAATAATTGGATAATACAAAATTTATTATCGCCGAAGATACAATTTACACTCTTTCCTGAAAACAAGCCGGGGCGAATTTTAACCTTATTTTTAGAATTCGCCCCGGTTTCTGTCTGTATGTTTCTGTCGAATGGCTGAACTTATACGGTCCCTGAGCGAAGCCGGAGGGCATTTTTCTCCACAAAACCGGCAATTCTCTTCTCCAGGTCCCTATCTACTTTTACCAAAGGCAGGCGCAATACATCATCAGCCAGACCAAGAGCACGGAATACCGATTTGATGCCGGCAGGATTCCCCTGCTCAAAAACCATATCTATAGCATCCATAAGTTTATAATGCAACATATATGCTTCCCTGGTATTTCCCTCCAGTCCGTACCTTACCATATCTGTAAATTCTCTGGGAAATCCCTGTCCTACTACCGATATTACCCCTGCTCCCCCGGCAAGTACCATAGGCAGGGTTACCATATCATCTCCGGAAATTACCAGGAAACCTTCCGGTTTGTCTTTGATAAGGCGCATGGCCTGGACAATGTCTCCCGCCGCTTCTTTTATACCTATTATATTGTTTACATCCCTTGCCAGCCTGAGCACGGTTTGCGGCAACATGTTAGAAGCCGTCCTTCCCGGTACGTTATAAAGAATAATCGGGAGCGGGGATGCCGCTGCTACAGCTTTGAAATGTTGATATATCCCCTCTTGCGTAGGTTTATTATAATAAGGTGACACCGATAATATAGCATCAAAGTCAGACAGGTCTGTAGTCTGCAACTCATGTACGACCTCCGCCGTATTGTTTCCGCCTACTCCCAGCACCAACGGAAGTTTGCCTGCATTTGCCTTTATTACGGTTTGTTTTACTGTTTCCTTTTCATTACTGTTCAATGTCGCGCTTTCTGCAGTGGTTCCGAGAACCACCAGGTATTCCACTCCTCCTTCAATGCAGTGAGTCACAATTTTTTCAAGCGCTGCACGGTCTACACTGTTATCCCTTTTAAACGGGGTTACCAAAGCCACCCCGGTGCCTGTGAATTTTGACATCTTATATTTTATTTAAAATAGTGAGATATTTAATTAACTCTTCCCTGAATTCCGGAAATCTGTCCGGACTGACGTTCAATATAAAATCATTTCCTTTTTCATACTCTCCCGTAAGCCCCACTTTAAAAGCAGCTCTTACCTGAAGCGTTGCCAGTCCCAGTAACAAATTCGGTTTACTGTAATAACTCAGCAACATATCATACGGCTTTTCCAGTAACTCTTTATAATGTCCGTTACGGATCTCTCCCTTCCATCCCAGCTCTTCTTCGCGAAATACCGGTATACCGTAATAAGCGTTGGTATCTTGTTGCCTCGTAAACCCTATGACCCTGAAGTTCTCCTGCCGGATTCCCATTTCCTGTGCCAGTACTTTAAAGACTTCCGTATTATCAAATTCGTCCAGGTTAATCACGCAGGCCAGAGAAGACACCTTTCCATTCCCTTCACCCTGCCTGTTTCCAGTGACAGGCAGACCATTTTTGAGAATTTTATGTGCGGCTTTCTCCTTGTATTTCTTAAAAAACATATACCTTCGCTTTGTTTTGCAAATGTAATACATTACCATGCATAAAAACACAGGTTACCCGTATCATAACAACATGAAAATAACACATTTTGTTATTTTTATAACGATAATATTATTTTTCTCCTGCAAAAGAGGAGATGTTGTTACAGAGCCACAAATTTCCCGTATAGAAGGAAAAGAAATCAACATTAATGACAGCATTGCCGAAGACCGGGCTATTGATGAGTTTGTTAAACCGTTCCGCGAACATATAGCTAAAGACCTAAGTGCTCCGCTTGCATACAATCCTTCCGACCTTAGTAAAACGGACGGTGATCTGAATACAGCTATAGGAAACCTGATGGCCGATATCGTTATGGAAAAATCCCAGCCTGTATTTAAAAAGAGAACTGGCAGGAATATTGATGCCGTACTACTCAATTTTGGCGGTATACGCTCTACTATGGCCAAAGGGCATGTAACAGCACGGACAGCTTATGAAGTAATGCCTTTTGAAAATGCGATAGTAGTTCTGGAACTTACCGGGGACAAAGTTCTGGGACTCGCCGATTATCTTGCAAAAGCAAAAACCGCACACCCGGTTAGCGGCATGCAATTAACACTGGGCAAAGACGGAAAAGTAAAAAAAATTCTCATAGCCGGAAAACCGCTGGATAAAAACAAGCACTATTACATCGCCACTTCGGATTACCTGATGAATGGCGGGGACAATATGAACTTTTTCCTGAACCCGGTAAGTACCACGCCGCTGGATTACCGCATCCGGAATGCCATGATCGACTATTTTACCGAAACAGATACCATTCGAACGCAACAGGACAATCGTTTTATTCGTGAATAAAGATAGCCTTATCTCATAACAATTACCCGTTGCCAGGCGTTATATAAGACACCGATCGTAAAACCTTATAAACAACAAAACATGATCCCGGTAACAGATTTACTTTTTAACTGCCTGCCAGCAATTATCACGGGGCTGGTTGCCTATTATTTTTTCCGACAGTTTGTCCAGAATGAAAATGCACGCCGACGTTTTATGCTGAAACGCGAAAGCCAGAAAGATATTCTTCCCGTCCGTCTGCAGGCCTATGAGCGTATGGTGCTTTTCCTGGAACGCATCAACCCCTCCAAATTACTGCTTCGCATTTCCCCTAACGGAGCCAATAAGGATGATTACGAAGCCCTTCTAATCCGCAATATAGAGGAAGAATACGATCATAACCTGTCCCAACAGATATACATGAGCGACGAGTGCTGGAATGTGATAAAAACCGCCAAAAATACCACTATACAACTCATCCGCAAGGTCAATATGAGTGAAAAAGCAGATTCGCCCGACAAACTCCGCGAAATCATCCTGAACGAAATGTTCGATAAAATCTCTCCATCTGCCACAGCCCTGGCCTATATAAAAAGGGAAGTAAGCGATTTCCTGGATTAAAAATCCAAATAGACGCGAAAAAGAAACAAACGCAAAAGTTGAGGAGTTTTTTAGTGGATAGTTCGGAGTTATCTCTGCACCATACAAATGCCTCCTTTCCTGTAAACACCTAATCTAGAGACAAAAACTAGCAAACTGAAAATTTCCCTGACTAATAAAAAACCGGCACTCTGGGATGCAAATTACACCCTGGTTCGAGGTAGCTGTTTTTTTACTTGGTTCACAACTTTCCGCAGTGATTTCGAAAAACAGCTGAATATTACCGGAAAGGTTCGTAACTTTGCTCCGCAGGCCGTCTTATCGCTCCCCGGTCCCGATATCGGTATTCCGGGGGGAGGAAAGTCCGGACACCATAGCGCAGCGTAGCGGGTAACACCCGCCCTTCCGGGTTTACCGGGAGAGGACCAGTGCAACAGAAAGAATGTACAGGTAATGCTGTAGTGAAATCAGGTAAACTCTACGCGGTGCAACGCCATGTATACCGGCATTTAAGGGTCGCGCGCCCGATACCGATTCTATCGGGATGCCGGAGGGTAGGCGGTTAGAGATCCCGGGCAACCGGTATCCCAGATAAATGATAAGACTCGACAGAATCCGGCTTACAGGCCTGCTTTTTTTAGATATGAGATTTAAGATTTTAGATTCCAGATGTAGGATTTTAAAATCTTTCGGGGAATGTAGCCACACTTCATAAATGCCGTGCCACTCTGTTTCCTTACAAACCCAACAAATCCCAATTAGACAAATAAATCCGAGGACAGGTACCGGTCGCCACGGTCACATATAATAGTTACAATAACTCCCTCTTTCAGGGTTTCAGCCAGCTTCAGAGCTGCACATACCGCTCCCCCGCTGCTCATACCGGCAAATATTCCCTCTACACGAGCCAGTTTCCGGGTCATTTCAGCCGCTTCGGTTTCACTAACCTCTATAATTTCATCTACTTTGGACGGATTAAATATTCCTGGCAGGTATTCCTCCGGCCATTTGCGTATACCGGGAATACTGGAATTATCGGTAGGCTGCACACCGACGATACGGACATCCGGATTTTTCTCTTTCAGAAAAGTAGAAGTCCCCATAATAGTTCCCGTAGTTCCCATTGCAGAAACAAAATGGGTTATTTTCCCCTCGGTATCCCGCCATATTTCCGGACCTGTGGTTTTATAATGTGCTTTCCAGTTATCCTCATTTCCAAACTGGTTCAGCGATACATATCCCTCTTCTGTAACCTTTTTTTCTGCATAATCCCGGGAACCTTCGATACCGGAATCCGATGAAGTAAGCGTTACTTTGGCTCCGTAAGCACGCATGGTCTGTACCCGCTCCCGGGTAGAGTTCTCCGGCATAACCAGTTCGATGTCCAGTTTAAACAAACCGGCTATCATAGCCAGGGCTATGCCCGTATTGCCGCTTGTCGCCTCGATCAACCTGGTTTCCGGCTTAATTTCACCCCGGTCCAGGGCACTTTTTATCATATTATATGCTGCCCTGTCTTTTACGCTACCCCCGGGGTTATCCCCCTCCAGTTTCAGTAACAGGGTGACTTTCTTATTTTTTACCAGGGTGTTTGTAGCCACAAGCGGCGTGTTTCCTATATTACCGAGTAAGGTCTTATACATATCCAAAATGTTTTACTATGCTTTCTCCATAGGTTATGTGGATTAATAACAAAAGGAAATCCGGTTTTGACAGATTCCCTTATACAAAAGTATCATTCTTTTTGCCGAAGAAAAACGCTCTTATTAAAAAGATAGTTCCCGGCTACCGTCCGTATTTCTTTTAAGGTAAACGGCAACAGCATTTTCCGGCAGTAAGCCTTCGATCTTTTCCGGCCATTCGATAAAAATCCAGGCATCTGCATACAGATAATCTTCAATACCCATATCCAACGCTTCATCTTCATCTTTAATTCTATAAAAATCGAAATGATATATCCGGGTGTTCTCCCTTCCTTCATACTCATTTACAAGTCCGAAAGTCGGGCTCCCCGTAACGTCATTTACTCCCAAATGGTACGCCAGCGATTTTATCAGGGTAGTCTTCCCAACCCCCATATCTCCGTAAAACAAAAGTGTTTTATCCGGCACCTCGTCCAGGAGCTGCCGGGCCACCGCATCTGTTTCTTCCAGGGTATAATTTATTTTCTTCAATGCCAAAGGGTATTTTATATCCTACCTGGGTTCCAGGACAATAAAAGGTATGATCATTTCCTCAAGCGATATTCCTCCGTGCTGATACGTATTCCGGTAATAACTCACATAATGGTTATAATTATTCGGATAGGCGAAAAAGAGATCATCCTTTGCAAAAATAAAAGAGCTACTCATATTTATAGACGGTAAATGCACATCTTTTGGACTCTTTACCGCAAAAACTTCCTTTGGTTCGTAAGAGAGGCTCCTCCCGGTCTTATAACGCAGGTTAAGGCTGGTTTCCTTATCTCCTATTACTTTAGACGGGTTTTTGACGTTAATGGTTCCGTGGTCTGTAGTAAGCAACAATTTAAAACCCAGTTGTTGCGACTGCTGTATGATTTCCAGCAAAGGAGAATTTTTAAACCAGCTTTTGGAAAGCGACCTGTAGGCCTTATCATTGGAAGCAAGTTCTTTAATAACTTCCATTTCGGTCTTGGAATGCGAGAGTATATCTACAAAATTATACACCACTACCGTCAGGTCATTATCTTTCTGTGACCTGAAGTTCTGCGCCAGTTGCCTTCCTGCCTTCAGGCTGGAAATCTTATGGTATTCCCATTTGAGATTCAGCCCGAGACGACGTATCTGTTCGTGCAGAAAATCTGCTTCATGCAGGTTTTTCCCTCCTTCATCCGTATCGTTCTTCCAGTATTTCGGATACAGTTTCTCCATCTCTGCCGGCATTAATCCCGCAAAAATGGCATTCCGTGCGTATTGCGTGGCAGTAGGAAGAATACTGAAATACGGCACTTCATTTTTGTTTTTGTAATGCACATTAACCGCATCTTCAATGGCCATCCATTGATCATATCTCAGATTATCGATCACCACCAGCAATGTAGGGGTGTTCTTCTCCAATTCGGGCACCACCAGTTCACGGAACAGGGTATGCGACATTACCGGTCCTTCCCCGTCCGAAAACCACTTCGGATAATTTTTTTCTATAAATTTACCGAACTGGGTATTAGCCTCTGTCTTCTGCGACTCCAGTATTTCCACCATACCTATATCCTCTATATTTTCGAGTTCCAGTTCCCAGTACAAAAGTCTTTTATAGAGTCCGACCCATTCTTCGTAAGAATTGACCATAGCCATATCCATAGCTATTTTACGGAACTCCTGCTGATAGTTCGCCGTGGTTTTTTCAGACACCAATCGCGAGTGGTCGAGATTTTTTTTCAGCGAAAGCAATATCTGGTTCGGATTAACCGGCTTTATCAGGTAATCCGCTATTTTAGAACCAATAGCCTCTTCCATGAGATACTCTTCCTCACTCTTGGTGATCATTACTACCGGAAGATTGGGTCGTTTCGCCTTGATCTCCGTAAGGGTTTCCAGGCCGGTCAGTCCCGGCATGTTCTCGTCCAGGAAAACAATATCATAACTGTTCTTATCGACATCTTCTAACGCATCGGCCCCACTCTGACAAGTAGAGATCGTATAATTCTTTTTTTCAAGAAAGAGAATGTGTGGTTTCAACAAATCAATTTCATCATCAACCCACAGTATTTTTATGTTACTCATATCCGTATATTTGTATTTTTCATTTCGTAATTCCTTTTTATCAGACGGGGAAAAAACCGGATCGCGGTTTACTGGTTTCACGCCTAAAACAAACATTTGAAAACCCATAACGGGCATTTTGACAAGCAAATATAATTACTAACCGATATACAAATAAGGCAAAACTCAGAGTTTGCAAAATTTTATATAAATGAATCATACTAACAAGCTCAAAATATTTAACGATCCAATTTACGGATTTATTACCATACCCAACACCCTTGTTTTTGACCTTATAGAACACAAATATTTTCAAAGGCTCCGCCGGATATCCCAAATGGGATTGTCCTATCTGGTTTATCCTGGGGCTCATCACACCAGGTTTCACCATGCCCTGGGCTGCATGCACCTCATGCAAAAAGTGGTTCAAACCCTTCGTTTTAAAAAGGTTGAGATATCCGAAGAGGAAGAAGAAGCCCTGCTGATAGCTATTCTGTTGCACGATATTGGGCATGGACCTTTTTCTCATGCCATGGAGCACAGTATTGTAAACGGGGTGAGCCACGAACAGATATCCCTGCTTTTCATGAAAGAACTGAACCGTACTTTTAACGGAAGTTTAACGCTGGCCATAAAAATGTTCAGGGGCGAATACCATCGTAAATTCATGCACCAATTGATTTCCAGCCAGTTCGATATAGACCGTACGGATTACCTGAAGAGAGATAGTTTTTATACCGGGGTGGCTGAAGGAAACATAAATTCCGAAAGGTTGATTACGATGCTCAATGTAGTAGATAATGAGTTAGCCATTGAGGAAAAAGGAATCTATTCCGTAGAGAAATTCCTGGTGGCACGACGCTTGATGTACTGGCAGGCGTATCTCCATAAAACAGGACTTTGTGCCGAACAGCTCCTTATACGTGTTTTACAAAGAGCTAAAGAACTGGTTTCCGAAGGAGTGGATATTAAAGCCAGTTCTGCCCTCGAATATTTCCTGACCCATAAGGTGGAAATACAGCATTTCGATGCTTCCGTCCTCGATATTTTCTCCAGGCTCGACGATTACGATATTATCTCGGCCATGAAAGAATGGCAATTCCACGACGATTTCGTTTTATCGCGGCTCTGTACCATGATCCTGAACCGCGACCTGCTCAAAATAAAATACCGAAAAAAACCCTTCCCGGAAAAAAAACTGGAAAAACACGTAAATCTGTTTAAAGAAAAATATAAAGTCCCCGAAGAAACAGCACGCTATTTCGTTTTTACCGGAAAAGTGGAAAATCTCGCTTACAGTATGGACAAAGAAAATATTCACATCCTCATGAAAACCGGAAAAGTCTCCGATGTAATCAAAGCATCAGACCTCCTGAACCTGAAAGCATTGTCCAAACTGGTAACCAAATATTATGTCTGTTATCCGAAACATAGCTAAAAAGCCGGCAAAAAAAAATAAAAAAACGTAAAAGAGACATCCCTCTGTATTTTCAACCTGCGGTAATTCACAGACTTATACCAGATATATGTAACACACTACCCATACACTTCATCTATTAACTTAACGGGGTGATAACTTAATATTTACTTTTTTTATACTTTTGCAAGAATGAAATTTACAGCAAGTCAAATAGCAGGCATACTGGAAGGGGATGTTATAGGAAACCCGGATGTGGAGGTTTCCAGGCTGGCCAAGATAGAAGAGGGCACTGAAGGCGACCTTACTTTCCTGGCCAATCCCAAGTACAGATCGTATATTTACACTACGAAAGCTTCGATTACGATTGTAAACAAAGATTTCGAAGCAGAATCCGAACTTTCCACTACCCTTATAAAAGTAGAAGATGCCTATAAAGCATTTTCCAGGCTACTGGAATATTACAACCAGGTAAAAATGAATAAGACCGGAATAGAACAACCTTCTTACATTTCCGGATCTGCCAGTTATGGCGAAGATATCTACCTGGGTGCTTTTTCTTATATAGGCGATAATGTAAAAATAGGGAACAACTGTAAAATATACCCCAACGCTTATATAGGTGATAATGTTTCCCTGGGAGATAATGTCGTTATATTTGCAGGCGCTAAAATTTATTCCGAAACAATAATAGGGAATAACTGTGTTATTCATAGTGGTGCCGTCATAGGAGCGGATGGTTTTGGCTTTACCCCTGACGAAAACGGGAGGTACTCCAAAGTTCCTCAAACAGGAAACGTAATACTGGAAGATTACGTGGATATAGGAGCAGGAACTACTATAGACAGAGCTACATTGGGCTCTACCATTATTAGAAAAGGAGTTAAACTGGATAACCAGATCCAGGTAGCGCATAATGTGGAAATAGGCGAAAATACCGTAATAGCCGCACAGACCGGCATTGCAGGATCTACCAAAATAGGAAAGAATTGTATGATTGGCGGACAGGTAGGGATTGTAGGCCACCTGACCATAGGTAACCGGGTTAAGGTTCAGGCTCAATCCGGAATCATAAGAAATATACAGGATGACGAGACCTTACAAGGATCTCCCGCATTTGCTCTTGGCGATTTTAACAAATCTTATGTCCATTTTAAAAACCTGCCCAAATTAGTTCAAACCATTCACCAATTCGATAAAAAACGGAACGATAATGAGTAGTGATAAAGTTGTCAGACAACGCACCATTGCAGAAGAAGTCAGGCTACAGGGAGTAGGCCTCCACACAGGACACGAAGTAACTATGACTTTTAAGCCTGCCCCGGAAAATCACGGCTATGCTTTTAAACGTATTGACCTGGAAGGCAGTCCGGTTATTGAAGCCGATGCTAATTATGTGGTTAACACCCAGAGAGGAACAAACCTGGAGAAAAAAGGAGTTCGTATACACACCTCCGAGCATGTTCTTGCCGCCCTGGTAGGACTGGAAATTGACAATGTGTTGATTGAACTGGATGCTCCGGAACCTCCTATCATGGACGGTTCTTCCAAATATTTTGTCGAAGCCCTGGAAAAAGCGGGAGTGGTAGAACAGGATATGGAAAGAGAAGAATACATCGTAAAAGATGTTATTTCCTATACGGATGAAGAGACCGGAAGTGAAATCACCGTTATTCCGGCAGATGAATACCAGGTAACCACCATGGTAGATTTCGGCACTAAAGTACTGGGAACACAAAACGCCACCCTGAAGCAATTGTCCCAGTTCAAAAAAGAAATATCCAATGCCAGAACATTCAGCTTCCTGCACGAGATAGAAACTCTTCTGGAACACGGACTGATCAAAGGAGGAGATCTTAACAACGCCATTGTATATGTGGACAAGGAACTGTCTCCGGAAACCATGGAAAAACTAAAAGTAGCTTTTCAGAAAGATTCTATTTCGGTAAAACCGAACGGTATACTGGATAACCTTACCCTCCACTACCCCAACGAAGCGGCACGCCACAAGCTCCTCGACGTTATCGGGGATCTTGCTTTGGTAGGCACACGCATTCGCGGCAAGATCATTGCCAACAAGCCCGGTCACTTTGTAAATACTCAGTTTGCTAAAAAACTTTCCAAGATCATTAAGATCGAGAAAAGAAACAAAGTACCGCAGTACGACCTGAACCAGGCTCCTTTGATGGATGTTACCGACATTATGAAAAAGTTGCCTCACCGGCCGCCGTTTCTGCTGGTTGACAAGATCCTCGAACTTTCGGACACTCATGTTGTAGGGGTAAAGAACGTAACCATGAACGAACCGTTCTTTGTCGGTCACTTTCCCGGGGCGCCGGTTATGCCCGGTGTGCTGCAGGTAGAAGCTATGGCACAGGCGGGAGGTATCCTGGTTTTGAGTACGGTACCGGACCCCGAAAATTACCTCACTTTCTTTATGAAGATAGATAAAGTAAAGTTTAAACAACAGGTAGGACCGGGAGACACACTCGTTTTCAGACTGGAACTCGTAACTCCGATACGGAGAGGTATATGCCACATGCAGGGATACGCTTATGCCAACGGAAAATTGGCCACCGAAGCCGAAATGATGGCACAAATAGTAAAAGTAAAAAATGAAGATGATTAGGAAAGCGGCCAATCCGCCTTTCCCCATACATTTCTCATTATAATTTTCGATCAATCGACACACATGAATCAGCCTTTAGCATATGTACATCCGGGTGCCAAAATAGCCAAGAACGTAGTCATCGAACCCTTTACCACCATTCACAACAACGTGATCATCGGAGAGGGAACCTGGATAGGTTCTAACGTGACTATTATGGAAGGCGCACGGATTGGAAAAAACTGTAATATTTTCCCGGGAGCAGTTATCTCAGCTACTCCGCAGGACCTGAAATTCCAGGGAGAAGAAACCATCGTAGAAATTGGTGATAACACAACCATCCGGGAATGTGTCACCATAAACCGCGGTACCGTGGACCGGATGAAAACCGTTATCGGTAAAAACTGCCTGATAATGGCTTACTGCCACATTGCTCACGACTGCATTGTGGGAGACAACTGTATCTTTTCCAACAACAGTACCCTTGCCGGACACATCACCGTCGGCGATTACGTAGTTCTTGCCGGAATGACGGCCGTACACCAGTTCTGCTCCATAGGGAACCACGCTTTTGTTACCGGAGGATCCCTGGTTCGGAAAGATGTTCCACCCTACATTAAAGGAGCCCGGGAGCCCCTGTCGTATGTAGGTATTAATTCTGTAGGACTCCGAAGAAGAGGGTACTCTGCCGACAAGATCCGGGAGATACAGAACATATACAGGATATTATACCAGAAAAACTATAATAATACCCAGGCCATGGAGATCATAGAAGCAGAAATGGAAGCAACTCCGGAAAGGGACGAGATACTCCAGTTCATACGCGACTCTCAAAGAGGTATTATGAAAGGATATTTCAACGCCGGGTAGACCTTTGCCCGTCGTTTTTGTTTTAAAAAGAAGTTTAAGCGATAAAAATATAAAAACATGGCAACAACGTCAGATATCCGGAAAGGATTGTGTATTCGATATAACCATGACATCTTTAAAGTTATAGAATTCCTGCATGTAAAACCGGGAAAAGGCCCGGCTTTTGTTCGTACCAAACTGAAAAGTGTCACGACCGGTAAAGTGATAGATAACACTTTTTCCGCAGGCCATAAAATAGAAGATGTGCGGGTGGAGACCCATACCTTTCAGTACCTTTATCCCGAAGGGGAAACCTTCCATTTTATGAATACGGACGATTTTAACCAGATCTCCCTTTCCAAAAATGTTCTTGATGCACCCGATCTGCTCAAAGAAGGAGAGGTAGTAACTATTCTCATCAATACTGAGGATAGCATGCCCCTGTCCGTAGAAATGCCTTCGCATGTCGTTCTTGAGGTTACACATACCGAACCCGGCGTAAAGGGAAATACCGCGACTAATGCCACCAAACCGGCAACGATGGAAACCGGGGCTTCTGTAAATGTTCCGCTCTTTATCAATGAAGGAGATAAAATAAAGATCGAAACCGACAAAGGTACCTACGTAGAACGGGTAAAAGAATAGCCTTTAAACGGAAAGCACATATGAAATTTCCACAAGTACACACATTGCGGCAGATAGCAACTATCCTGGATTGCGACTACGTGGGCCGGGAAGATTTCCCTGTTCAGGGAATGAACGAAATACACGTTGTGGAACCCGGCGACATTGTCTTTGTTGACCATCCCAAGTATTATGACAAGGCACTCCGTTCAGCCGCCACGGTAGTGCTTATCAACAAGCAGGTGGAGTGTCCGGATGGTAAGGCCCTGCTTATTTCGGACGACCCTTTCCGGGACTTCAATAAGCTTACCGATCACTTCCGCCCTTTTGAAAAAGCCGGAGCCTCTGTCTCCCCTACTGCCACTGTAGGCAAAAACACTATAATACAACCCAATGTATTTATCGGTAATCATGTTGTTATCGGAGATAATTGTCTCATTCATCCCAATGTCACCATATACGATAACACAGTTATAGGAAACAACGTTACCATACATGCCGGTACCGTTCTCGGAGCCGATGCTTTTTACTACAAGAAAAGACCGGAAGGTTTTGACAAACTATTATCCGGTGGAAACGTGGTTATCGAAGACTTTGTCGATCTCGGCGCCCTGTGTAGCATAGACAGGGGAGTCACGGGAAGTACCCGGGTAAAAGAAGGGGCCAAGCTGGATAACCAGGTACAAGTGGGACACGATACGGTTATCGGGAAAAAATGTCTTATCGCATCACAAACCGGTATTGCAGGCTGTGTTGTTATTGAAGATGAAGTAACCATATGGGGACAGGTAGGTATAACCAGCGGCATTACTATAGGCGCCAAAGCAGTTATCCTGGCACAGTCCGGAATTAGCAAATCGCTGGAAGGAAACACCGCTTATTTCGGTTATCCTGCCGAGGAAGCCCGTAAAAAGTACAAAGAACTGGCCTCCATACGGAAAATACCGACAATAATAGAAAAACTCAACAAGGGATAACCATACCGGAAATACCTCCGCGGAAGAAAACGGTTACATCCCGGTTTCGCAATACCACCAGGGGATTTCGCCTAACAAAAAAATAACAATTCCCGCCTAACATTAAACGGCAAAGCGTAATGCATAATCCATATAAAACCCTATTTTTGCATAGCCTATTAAAAATTCAAATATAATGAGTGTTTTAGTCAACAAGGATTCAAAAATAATTGTACAAGGTTTTACCGGTAGTGAAGGTACTTTTCACGCCGAACAAATGATAGAATACGGAACTAACGTAGTAGGTGGGGTAACTCCCGGAAAAGGAGGACAGGAACACCTGGGCCGCCCAGTTTTTAACACGGTAAAAGACGCCGTGGAAAAAGCCGGAGCAGATACTTCTATCATCTTCGTTCCGCCTGCCTTTGCTGCAGATGCTATTATGGAAGCTGCTGATGCAGGTATTAAAGTGATCATTACCATTACAGAAGGAATTCCGGTGGCCGATATGATTACCGCTTCCAACTATATTAAAGGAAAGGATTGCCGTCTGATAGGACCTAACTGCCCCGGTGTTATTACTCCCGGAGAAGCCAAAGTAGGTATTATGCCCGGATTCGTTTTCAAAAAAGGAAATGTAGGTATTGTTTCCAAGTCCGGCACCCTTACTTATGAAGCCGCCGATCAGGTGGTTCGGCAAGGATTGGGTATTACCACTGCAATTGGTATCGGAGGAGACCCTATCATCGGAACTACGACCAAAGAAGCGATTGAACTGCTCATGAACGACGAGGAAACAGAATGTATCGTTATGATCGGGGAAATAGGCGGACAACTCGAAGCGGACGCAGCCCGGTGGATCAAAGAAAACGGGAATAAAAAACCCGTTGTCGGATTCATCGCAGGAGAAACTGCTCCTAAAGGAAGAACAATGGGCCATGCTGGTGCCATCGTAGGTGGTGCGGATGATACTGCGGAAGCCAAAAAACGAATCATGAAAGAATGCGGTATCCATGTAGTGGATTCTCCCGCGGAAATCGGCAAAAAAGTAGCCGCAGTTCTGGGATAAGCATTCCTTAAATAAAATTCCTGTTTTCAGGATATTCAAAATCCATTAGCCTTCGGACTGATGGATTTTATTTTTTAATCTTTTAAATAAAAATCTCGGGGCCTCACCCGATTCCGGGTGTGTAACCAGAATGCACATAATATACTTTAATCGTATGCCATAACCAAACGGTTACCGGGAGCACAAATATATCGATATGCAAGCCCTCGGCAAACCGGGTAAAATAACCGGCCCGGATGAAGATTACCTCTTCAATTTTGAAAAACCGGCACCCGTAAAATGATAATAATAAACCTCTTACGACAAATCCCCGCTAAATTGACGGGGATTTTTGTTTTGTGGTATATCTATTTGCTATATTTGGTCATTGCTTATCAGGTAAAAGACGGAAAAAATGATAAATAAATTATACATCATACACTCCGCCTTTTTGCCTTTAGTCTCAAAAAATTAATATCGGAACGGGTGTTGACCTATTAAAAACGAATAAAAAACATCAGATGAAACTTTTAGAAGGAAAAACAGCTATTATTACGGGCGCAAGCAGGGGAATAGGAAAAGGTATTGCGCAGGTTTTTGCCCGGCAGGGTGCCAATGTTGCATTTACATACAGTTCCTCGGCCGAAGCCGCCGCCGAACTGGAAAAAGAACTCGTTTCCCTAGGGGTAAAAGCAAAAGGTTACAAAAGTAACGCGGCAAGCTTTGAAGAAGCTCAGAAACTGGCAGAAGACGTACTTGCAGAATTTGGTAGTATAGATGTTCTTATAAATAATGCGGGAATTACCAAAGACAACCTTCTGATGCGTATTTCCGAAGAAGATTTCGACAAGGTCATTGAGGTAAACCTCAAGTCCGTCTTCAATATGACCAAAGCCGTACAAAGAACCATGTTGAAACAACGCAAAGGCTCTATCATAAACATGAGTTCCGTTGTGGGGGTAAAAGGAAATGCGGGACAAACCAACTATGCCGCTTCCAAGGCAGGTATTCTCGGTTTTACGAAATCTGTAGCTCTCGAACTCGGTTCCCGTAACATCCGTTGCAATGCCATAGCTCCCGGGTTCATAGAAACGGAAATGACAGCCGTACTCGATGAAAAGACTGTTCAGGGATGGAGAGATGCCATTCCCCTAAAACGCGGTGGTACTCCCGAAGACGTAGCCAATGCCTGTGTTTTCCTGGGTTCTGACATGAGCGCTTATGTAACAGGCCAGGTGCTCAATGTAGACGGCGGAATGCTTACCTGATTTCGGGCGGAATATCTTTGCCCCAACGCATAATGAAATAAAGGATTAAATGTCGGTTATATACCTCATTATAGCAGGAGTAGTTGCACTACTCGCAGCAGTGTTCCAATACGGAAAAGCAAAAGGCAAGTCAAAAGAAAACTTGCTTTTTGCTTTTTTGCGTTTCCTGTCCGTATTTGCCATTCTGTTACTGCTTATCAATCCGAAATTCCGGAAAGTGGCCGTCTATGAGGAAAAACCTATCCTGGCTATCGTTGCGGATAATTCTTCCTCTATCCCCTACCTAAACCAGCAACAACATATACGGGAAATTATCTCGCAACTGAAACAAAACGGGAAACTCACGGAAAAATTTACTTCCGACTACTATACTTTCGGAGAAAATCTGAAAAATGGCGATGCATTGTCCTTTGAGGAACGACATACCAACATAAACGAAGCCCTGACTTCTCTGAAAGAAATTTACAGGGGAAAAAACGCATCCATTATAATTCTTACCGATGGCAATCAGACCTATGGCGAAGATTACACTTATACATCACTGAACTATCCCATGCCCGTATTTCCGGTGGCATTGGGAGACACCACCACCTATGATGATCTCCGGATACAAAGACTTAACGTCAACAAGTATGCGTACTTCCGGAATAAATTCCCCGTAGAGATCATTCTTAACTACGAAGGAAAAACCGCGGTAAGTTCTACTTTTCGTATCACATCCGGAAACCGGACACTTTACAGTCAGAATGTCAATTTCTCCCCTGAAAAAAGATCGGAAATCATCCGGACACACCTCGATGCCGGCGCCCGGGGACTACTCACTTTCCGGGCTGAAATATTACCTGTAAAAGACGAAAAAAACACTAAAAACAATTATAAAGAATTCGGTATAGAGATCATCGACCAGAAAACAGAAGTCCTCATCCTTTCGGATATTGTACATCCGGATCTCGGGGCGCTGAAGCGGAGTATCGAATCCAATGAAGAACGTACTGTCACCATAAGTAAGCCCAACCTTGGCGCAAACCGTATTAACGATTATCAACTCGTCATCCTTTATCAGCCAAACACTTCATTTACCAACGCATTCCGGCAACTGGAGAAATTGGAAAAAAACACCTTTATTATCGGGGGAAAAAACACCGATTGGAATTTTCTGAACCGGATACAAAAAGATTTTTCGAGAAAACCGGGGAACCTCACCGAAGAAGTACAGGGTAGTTATAACGAAAGTTATTCCGTATTTGCTTCCGAAGATATCGGTTTTTCCCGTTACCCGCCCCTGCAGGTACCTTTCGGAGACATTGCCGTAAACACCTCCTACGAAACCATTTTATTTCAGAAGATCAATGGTGTAGTTACCAAAAACCCGTTACTTTTCACTACAGAAAAAGACAATAAAAAAACGGCCCTGCTCCTGGGAGAAGACATTTGGAGATGGAGAATGCAGGATTACCGGGACAATAGAAACTATGAAAAGTTCGATAAATTTATAAGTAAACTGGTATTCTATCTCGCGTCTGACAAAAAAAGGGACCGCCTCGAAACAGATCACGAAACCCTGTACGACGGTACTATCCCCGTAGTTATTACCGCACAGTATTTTGACAACAATTACATTTTTAACCCCGAAGCTTCCTTGCGTATCGAAGTCAGGAATAAAAACAACGATACCGAGAAAACCTACCCGATGTTGCTCCGTAACAACTATTACGCAGCTGACCTCAGCGACCTGGAAGCAGGAGAATACACTTTTAAAATACGGGTCGAAGGGGAAAACATACAACGCTCCGGACAGTTCCGGATACTGGAATTTGACGTGGAGCAACAATACGGGAACGCCGATATCCGTAAACTGCAAACTCTTGCCGGGAATTCAACGGGGAAACTATTTTACGATACACAAACCGGAAGCCTGCAATCTGTTCTCATGGAAGACGAAAGGTTTAAACCCGTCCAGAAAAGTAAAGAAAATATCGTACCTTTGATAGATTGGAAAATCCTGCTGTTTATTATTGTACTGTTACTTTCGGCAGAATGGTTCCTCAGAAAATACAAAGGGCTTATTTAAGGTAAAAAGCAAACAAGCCAAATAATTTCCCCGCGAAGCAGACCAAATTACGGACTAAATAATCACAAACTATATAGAAAATGGACAGATTACCAAAAATAGGCTTACCTATTATTATAGGTATTGTAATTCTAATTATTCTCATTTTTAAATCCACAACAAGCATAGATTCCGGAAAGGCCGGAGTATTGTACAAGACATTCGGAGGTGGTGTTGTCACGGACAAACCTCCTTTGGGTGAAGGCTTTCACTGGGTTTTACCCTGGAATAAAGTCTATGTATACAATGTAAGGCAACAGGAACTTTCCGAAAAAATGCAAGTGCTCTCCTCCAACGGATTGCAGATTGGACTGGACGCCACAGCATGGCATCAGCCCGTCAGAGAACAATTAGGCTCCCTGCACCAGGAAAGAGGAGAAGGCTATATTACTGATGTTATTCTCCCGGCCATCCGGTCGGCAGCCAGAAGTGTAGTGGGCAGATACACCCCGGAACAATTGTATTCTACCAAAAGAGATGCCATCCAGGAAGAGATATTTGAAGAGACCAAAAAAATACTGGACAAACAATACGTGCAGTTAAATGAAGTCCTGGTCCGGGACATTACCCTCCCTCCTACTATCAAAACTGCGATAGAAACAAAATTAAAGCAGGAACAGGAAACCCTGGAATATGAGTTCCGATTGGAAAAAGCTGAAAAAGAAGCTGAGCGCCAGCGTATAGATGCTGAGGGTAAAGCCGCTGCCAACAGGATACTAAGCGCCTCCCTGACGGATAAAGTACTCCAGGAAAAAGGTATACAGGCTACTATAGAACTTTCCAAATCCCAGAATGCCAAGGTAATTGTTATCGGGTCCGGAAAAGACGGTATGCCTATTATTCTTGGGAACCAGTAACATAAGTTATCTCCCTATTCGTATATAAATACTGTGATGTCCCGCCTTGGTGCGGGACATTTTTGTTTATCTCTTTCACCCATGGTCTACAATCCGCGGTGTCTCGTTACTGGTTTATCCCTGTTTTTCCCATAAACTTTGTTAACAATTCCCGGGTAAAAATCCCCGCTCTCTCCCCAAAATATAAACGCAATTTTTATCTTTGTGACGTAAATATTTTTCTATGGAGCAATTTGTGGTTTCTGCGCGTAAATACCGTCCCCAGACATTTAAAGATGTCGTGGGGCAACAGGCCATTACCAACACCCTGCTGAATGCCATAGATAATAACCACCTCGCACAGGCTTTGCTGTTCTGCGGCCCCAGAGGTGTGGGAAAAACCACCTGTGCCCGTATCCTGGCCAAAAAGATCAACCAGGACGGTATGGAAAATCCGGAAGAGGATTTCGCCTTCAACATTTTCGAACTGGATGCAGCTTCCAATAACTCGGTAGACGATATCCGGAACCTTATAGACCAGGTCCGTATACCTCCGCAGACCGGAAAATATAAAGTATATATTATCGATGAGGTGCATATGCTCTCTCAGGCAGCTTTCAACGCTTTTCTGAAAACTCTTGAAGAACCGCCGAAGCATGCCATTTTTATCCTGGCAACCACAGAAAAACACAAGATCATACCAACGATTCTTTCCCGTTGCCAGATTTTCGACTTTAAGCGCATTACCGTAAGAGATGCCGCCGAATATTTAAAGTACATTGCCGAAAACCAAGGCATAGAAGCAGAAGATGATGCCCTTCACATTATAGCACAAAAAGCCGACGGGGCCATGCGTGATGCCTTGTCGATATTTGACAGGGTGGTAAGCTTCTCCGGAAAATCCCTAACCCGACAGGCAGTTACGGAGAACCTTAATGTGCTGGATTATGACACCTATTTTAAAGCTACCGACCTCATACTGGAAAATAACATTCCGCAATTGCTTGTAGATTTTAACGAAACCCTTGCAAGAGGTTTTGACGGTCACCATTTTATTGCCGGACTGGCCTCCCATTTCCGGGACCTGATGGTGTGCAAAAATGAAGCCACCATTCCGCTTCTGGAAGTCGGTAACGAAGCGAAACAACGTTACCTGGAACAATCCCGAAAAGCATCCATGCCCTTCCTCATGAAAGGAATAGAACTGGCAAACACCTGCGATCTCAATTACAAAACGAGTAAAAACCAGAGATTACTTGTAGAACTTAGCCTTATGCAGCTTGCCTCCATCACTTTCGATGGAGAAAAAAAAAATGATACACACTTCATAATTCCCCCGTCTCATTTCCGGCAAAACGGAGCCGGGGACAAAAAAGTGAACACACCTCCCCCCGTGGCGAAAACAGTACCCGAACAAAATAATCCCACTCCGGTTACCACAGCCACCGTTCCGAAAACGGAAACAGAAAATACCGCTACATCCCCGCCCCCGGAAACTTTTACTGCCGTACAACAGGAACCGGAACAACATGACAGCCAGGTACAGAACAACGCCATCGATATCCGCAAAAAACACGTCTCAGGGCTATCCCTCTCCAGTATCAAAGCCAAAAAAGAACTGGAAAAGAACAAAAAGGAATCCCATATAGACGAATCCAAACTGCCACGAGAATCTTTTACCGAAGAAGAAATGCAGGAGGCCTGGGACAACTATGTAAAAATGATGAATGAAAAGGGAAAAAAGATCATAGCTTCCAACCTGGCAACAGACCGACCGAAACTGAAAAATGACAAAACTATATGGATCGAATTGCCTAACGACACCATGAAAAAGGAAGTGGAACGGGACCAGTTCCCGCTCATGGAATACCTGAAAACAGAACTCCGGAACCACTTCATAAGCCTGCAGGTTACCGTAAATGAAAAGATCGAACGAAAATATGCATTCACTCCCCAGGAAAAATACGTCAAACTCGTGCAAACCAACCCTTTGATAGAAACTCTTCGCAAAGAGTTTGACCTGGACATCTAAAACATCCGAAGCGAATTAAGAAACAATACATCGCACTCATATACGTACTATGGATTTTATAAAAACCACGGAACAGGACTCCAACTACCGAAATTTGGAAAAAATGTCGGTAAACGAGATCCTGGCCAATATAAACAAAGAAGACAAAACTGTTCCCCTGGCCGTTGAAAAAGCCATCCCGCAAATAGAGGCCCTGGTTGAACAAATAGCAAAGAAACTGAAAAACGGCGGCCGCCTTTTTTATATAGGCGCCGGAACAAGTGGCAGACTAGGCATCCTCGATGCTTCGGAATGTCCACCTACATACGGAGTCTCCGATCAATTGATCATGGGGCTTATTGCCGGTGGTGATACTGCCATACGTAAAGCTGTGGAAAATGCGGAAGACAGCTGGGAACAGGCCTGGAAAGATTTATCTCAATACGATATTTCTCCCCTGGATGTAGTTATCGGGATCGCCGCATCCGGTACCACCCCCTACGTAATAGGCGGGCTGGAAACATGCAATAAAAACGGTATACTTACCGGCTGTATAACCTGTAATGAAGGTAGCCCACTGGCTCTTGCCGCACAATACCCTGTTGTAGCTATTGTAGGTCCGGAATTTGTTACCGGAAGTTCGCGTATGAAGGCGGGGACAGCACAAAAGCTGATCCTGAATATGATCTCTACCGCTACCATGATACAACTTGGCCGGGTTAAAGGAAATAAAATGGTGGATATGCAACTGAGCAATATAAAACTGGTAGATCGCGGAGTTAGAATGTTAATGGAAGAACTGGGCGTATCCAGGGAAGAGGCCGAAACCCTTTTAAACAAAAACAGAAATGTAAGGAACGCGATCAAAGCATACCAATCTGAAAAGTAAGTGTGCCCATTAGGCTATGAATCAGAAATAAAACAATAACTAATTGACACATTACCAAATTTTCTAATTAAATAAATCACCGAAAACCAAGACCTTGAGACGAACAGACCGAAAACTATTCCTGAAGAGCCTGAAATATTTTGCCTATACCCTAATGTTGATGTTCGGTGCTCCAATTATTATTTACCAGGCCTTCAAAAACCAGGGACATCCGTTTTACTGGCCGGTACTGATCCTGGGGCTTCTTGCTGCAATAGGCGCTATCGTCATGGCATTTATAAGCCTTAAGATAATGATGAAATCTTTTTTCGGAGACTAAAAAAACTCCGTCTCTCCCGATAAAACAGGAGAAGGACGGAGTTATCTTATGATTCCATGTTATTTTATTTTTTTACCCGGACCGGGTAGGCAGGCCGCTCCATCTTTTTCGGAGGATTAGCTTTTAACTCCTTCATCACTTCTTCGATGGCTTTTTCCAATTGAGGATCCTTTCCGTTTATAACCTGTTCCGGCCATTGCTCCACTTCTATATCTGGGGCTACACCTTCGTTTTCCACACGGAAACCTTCATCGTTATAGAAAGCTATGTTAGGTGCGGTAACCGATCCTCCATCTATAAACCTCGGATAACCCAGCACACCTACCAGGCCTCCCCAGGTTCGTTTACCGATTATTTTACCCAGTTTAAACTTACGGAACATCCATGGCAGGAAATCTCCCCCGGAACCTGCGGTTTCATCGATCAGCATCACTTTTGGCCCCTGTATGGAAGCACTTGGCGACTTCAGGTCCATACCGTAACGGAAATTCCAATATGCCTGCTCGGGTCTTTTGAGAATATCTATGTAATAATCGGCAAGATATCCGCCACCGTTAAACCGTTCGTCTATAATAATAGCTTTCTTATTGGCTTGCGGGAAAAAATAACGTTTAAAATACTCATGTCCGGCGTCGGCCGTGTTCGGCACATATACATAAGCTACCTGCCCATCTGTCGCTTCGTGCACCTTTTTGATATTATTTTCCACCCAATCCCTGTTCCTTAGGGCCCATTCCCAAGGTATAGGTGTCACTTTAACTTCCCTTGCTCCGGATTTGCTATCCGTACTATTCACCGTAAGTCTTACGATTTTATCGGCTGTGTTTTCGAAAAAGCTGTACAGGTTATCCTCAGCAGTTATTTCCTTACCATTTACCGCAAGAAGATAATCCCCTTCTCTTACATCCACACCAGGTTCGGTCAAGGGCGACCTCATCTCCGGGTTCCAGTTAAGTCCGCCGTATATTTTCTTAAAACGATAGCGATTACCGGAGACTTCGTAATCGGCTCCGAGCAATCCGCCCTGCACCGTTTTCGGCTGATGCAAACGGTCTCCGGTACTGTTGAAACGATGATGTCCTACCCCGAGTTCACTGAACATCCATTCCATAATCCTGTACAAATCACTGTGACAGGAAAGGTCCGGCAGAAAAACTTTATATTTTTCCTTCATGGCATCCCAATCTGCCCCATGCATTCCGGGATCATAAAAGTAATCGCGGTTTACCCTCCATGCTTCGTGAAAAATATTATTCCATTCGGCCACCGGGTCTATTTTCACTTGTATGGCTTCGACATTAAGAGTTCCGTTATCCGGCTTTTTACCCATATCGGTGATTCCCCATTTTCCTTTACTCCGATACAACATTTTTTCTCCTTTGGCTGCAATTACATAAGTATCTGTTTCCATAATTCCCTCATCTTTCCTTTCCTTGAGATCATATTTATGTAACATGGCGGAACCACCGTGTGGAGCTCTTGCCAGGTAATACAATTCCCCTTCTTTTGCGACTCCCAGGTTTGAATACATACCGGCAGGAACCGGAATATCTACAATACGGTGTTCTATACCCTGCCAGTCTATTTGCAGGGAAGCAACCTTATCCTTGCTCTTGTCTTTTTCTTTTTCATCTTTTTTATCGTCAGACTCTTTTTCAGAGTCGTCCTCCGTATCATTTTCCTTTGCAAACGGTGATTTTATCTTCTTTTGGAGTGTCACCAGATAAATGGAGTTGTTCATTTCCATATCTATGGAAGACTGATCGAACCAGTTCACTACAGGGCCGGCATCCGTGGATGCAAGCATATAGATATATTTTCCGGAGGGGTCGAATACGGGGCTGGAAACACTGGACAATCCATCCGAAAGCGGATAAGATTTATCCTCTTTTACCGAATACAGAAATACCCTTTCAAAATGGGTATCGGTAATTATCGTATAGGCAATCCAGTTGGAGTCGGCTGACCAGTCTCCGAACAGTTCCCGGTAAGTTCCGGGAACATATCGTTCGTCCGAAGCAATTTTCACCACCTTACCGGAAGCAACATCGGCAAGATAAAAACTTCTTCCATTGTCGGAAAAGCACAATTTTTTGCTATCGGGAGACCAATGAATATATGCATAAAAACCGGCTCCTCGGGGTTTTATTACTTTAGCTTCTCCTTTTCCATCCTTATCCCGGATGTGCATTGCATATTCCCCTCCGGCATCGGAAAAATATGCAATGGACTTTCCGTCCGGGGACCACGAAGGACTATTTTCATGTACCCCCGGGGTGTTGGTAATATTCAAAGGATCTCCTTTTTTAGCCGGTACTGTTACTATTTCACCGCGAAAATCCACTGCTACTCTTGCTCCCGAAGGCGAAACGGAAGCACTTCTTACATAGTTTGCCCCGGATACAAAACGCTGTCTCAGTTCCAGAAGATCCGTAGCTATACCAATCCGGAGACGTCTGGAATTGCCACTTGCCGTATCGTAGATATGCAGGTAACCTGCCTGTTCGTAAATCACCTGTCCCTTATGAGCGTACAGGTTCATCACCGGAAAGTCTTTATAATCGGTCAGTTGTTTTACTTCTTTGGTGCCGGTATCATAGGAAAAAAGGTTGAATTCTCCATTCCGGTCGCTTCGGAAATAGACTCCGGATTCTACCCAGCCCGGGTTGGTATCGTTACACCCACCTGCCGGCTTAGGAATCTCCACTACAGCATGATTATCCGTATCGTAGAGCCATATACGCGAAATAGTACCTCCCCGGTAATGTTTCCACTGGGCAAATACATCTCTTAAGGGGGTATAGGCTATATGTTTACCATCCGGCGCATAGGTGGCCCAAAATCCGTTTGGAATATCCAACTGCGTTACCTTTCCGCCATCTACACTAACCGTAAACAACTGGGTATAACGGTTTGTAAAAGTATTTCTCTGTGAAGCAAAAAGAACATTTTTACCATCGGGTGAAAATCCTCTTACCATATCTCTGTACGGATGCCAGGTAAGGCGCCGGGGTACACCTCCGGTAACAGGAACAACATATACATCTGTATTTCCGTCATATTCGGCATTAAAAGCTATTTTGGAACCGTCCGGTGAAAAAACCGGGTTAGATTCCACTCCCTCATCAATCGTAAGCCGAATAGGATTGGAGCCGTCTTTATTGGCTACCCAAAGATCTTCGGCATAAATGAACGCTATATGGGTATCGCTCATTGCAGGCTGAGATAAGAGCCTGGTATCATCCGGATCGGGGGCACTCTTTAAGAGGAAAATGTTCAAAGCAATAAATGAAAGGGACAGCATTGTTTTCATACGTATTCTCATAGTTGGTTATTAAAATGTAATGATAATAACGGGAACAGGCCCGTAAAGAAGCTAGAAATAATACCCGAAGCCGTTGAGGAAAATCTCCGGGCTTCGGGTATAGCGGTCTGTTATTATTCGTTTTCTTTTAAAACGGTAAACTCAATGGAAGAGGAATTGTATACCCTGTGGGTTTGCTTTTGAAAATCTTCCTTTTTAGCGTAGAAAATGTTATCCACATAGGTTTGCGGGTTCAGGTCGATCAGGGGGAACCATGTACTCTGTACCTGCACTTGTATTTTGTGCCCTTTTTTAAAGGTGTGGAACACATCCTGCAGTTTCACGTTGACATCGGTCACTTCATCCGGCACGAACGGTTCCGGTTTTTCAAAACTATTGCGGAAACGGCCGCGCATCACTTCACTACGCACCATCATATGGTAATTACTCATTTTCAGGTAATCCTGCGTTTCTTCGTAATCTTCCGCATCCGGGGGATATACGTCGATCACCTTGACGATCCAGTCGGCATCGGTCCCGGTGGTGGACACTTTCAGCCTGGCAAGAATATCCCCGGCCAGTGTCATATCTTCTTCCAAAACCCCGGTTTCAAAAACCAGCACATCCGGTCTTCGCGCTGCAAAACGCTGGTCATCCGTCATGTATTTTCTGGGGGTAAAGACTACTTTAATATCTTCGGAATAAGGTACCGGTTTTTTAGGGTCGCTTATGAATTCCTGGTACGAAAACTCCATAGTCATTACCTGCGACAGGCTTTGATTCCTTCCCATACCATACACTTCTTTGCTGGTATTTTCCGGTGGCCAGGTATCGAATTTCTGCCATTCGTGTTTCCCGGTATCAAACATATACGCTTCGGGCAGACCGGAATTCTTATCCCCACTTCCTTTCAGGAAATGATCAAAGAATTTTGTCTCTATCTCTTCCTGGTAAAATTTGGATATATCATCACCGAAATACACATTACCTATAGCCTGGCGCTTGTTTAACCTTATCCAGTCGCCGTGGCTCCACGGCCCCATAACGATTGTATTATAATTGTCACTGCTCTTCATAGCCTTGTAAGTGGACAACGGTCCGTAAAGGTCTTCCGCATCGAACCATCCTCCCACTACCATTACGGCAGGTTTTATATCTTTCAGGTGCTGGATAATACCTCTCGGTTTCCAGAAATCATCATAGTTCGGATGGTCTTTTAACTGCTGCCAGAACACGTTATCTTCCTTATAGTATTTGTCCAGGTTAGACAACGGGCCCGCATCCAGGAAAAACTGGTACTGGTCCTGTGTACCCAGGTCCGGAAGTTCGTACCAGGCTTCGGTAGTGGGCTTGTCTTTCATATGCCCAAACAACGGGGTAACTCTCCAGTAACTCAACATGTAAGCCCCGTTATGATGAAAATCATCAAAGAAAAAATCTCCTATGGGAGCCTGGGGGGATACGGCTTTCAGTGCAGGATGCGCATCGAGAAGACTATACGTGGAATAAAATCCGGGATACGAACCTCCCCATACACCTACACGGCCGTTATTATTATCTACATTCTTTACCAGCCAGTCGATCGTGTCGTAGGTGTCGGAAGCTTCATCGGTCTGTTTCCTTTTTTTATTGGGAATGTAAGCTCTCATGTTATCATATACCCCTTCGCTATTCCAACGGCCTCTAACATCCTGGTACACGATAATATACCCTTCTTTCATCATGGTTTCGTTGGGCCCTATTTTGGAACGATATTGTCCCTCTCCGTAAGGTGCACAGCTATAGGGCGTACGTTGGAGAACAACCGGATATTTTTTGGATTTGTCCTTTGGGCTGTAGATCGTAGCGTGAAGTTTAATACCATCGCGCATGGTAATGGCCACTTCCTGCTTATCGTAATGTGACTTTACATCATATTCCTGCGCTATACAGGAGATAAAGACAAATAATGTAAATAACAGAACGGAAATTTTCTTCATGGTCAGAATTTTATTTGTGTAAGGCATTAGAAAAGAGTAAATATATAACAAAAAAAGCACGGTTGTCCCCGTACTTTTCCTGTTTTGTAAAAAAGGTATTCTTATTTAACACTTTCTGTTCCGGTCTTCAACCAGTCGTGATAGGTGTCCGTATCCGTATACTGTTGTGGTGGTCCGAGCAATTCCATGTCGGGGGTCATGATAATGTAATAAGGCTGTGATGCCGTGTGGAAGTTAATGGACTGGAAGGTAGCCCACTTCTCCCCGATGGTCCGGATTTTTTTCACCCGTCCGGATTCCAGTTGATAATTAAACTGTTTTTCTTCCGGAAGTTCCTTACGGTCGTCTACATACAGGGAAATAAGCACATAATCATTCTTCAGAAGCTCATACACTTTGGGTACACTCCATACGTTTTCTTCCATTTTCCGGCAATTTACACAGGCCCAGCCGGTGAAGTCCAGCAAAATGGGTTTGTTGTTCGCTTTCGCATATTCCAGGCCTTCGTCAAAATCCTTAAAACAATTCAGTCCCAGGGGACAATCGCTTTCCTGTTGTTTGACACTGTAGAATGCCGGTGGCGGGAAACCGCTGAGCAGTTTGAGATGACCTCCGAATATCCCTGAGACCAGATAGATCACAAAAGCGGTTATCAGAATACCTGAACTCACCCTCAAAAAGCTGAGTTTCTTCAACGGACCGTCGTGCGGGAACCTGATCTTCCCGAAAAGGTAAAGAGCCATCAGGGCAAAGATCACTACCCATATACCTATGAATATCTCCCGTTTCAGTATACCCCAGTGTTGTACGAGGTCTGCATTGGAAAGGAACTTAAAGGCCAGGGCAAGTTCCAGGAAACCGAGTATGACTTTTACCGTGGTCATCCATCCCCCGGAACGCGGCAGGGAATTGAGCCAGTTCGGAAAAAGAGCGAAAAGGGCAAAAGGTAAAGCCAGTGCAAAACCAAAACCGGTAATCCCGGCAGTGAGTTGTGTTGCCCCTCCTTCTGCTGTGAGCGATCCTACCAGTAACGATCCTAAAATGGGACCGGTACAGGAGAAAGAGACTATGGCCAAAGTCAATGCCATAAAAAAGATACCGATAACCCCTCCCGTACCTGAGGCCGAATCCATCTTATTCCCCCACGAACTGGGAAGGGTAAGCTCATAATACCCGAAGAAGGAAAAGGCAAAGAATACAAAAATGACAAAGAAGGCTATATTAAGCCATACGTTTGTGGAAATGGTATTGAGTATTTCCGGGTCCAGTGAATCCAGAAAGTGGAATGGCAGACTTAGCAATACATAGATCAATACTATGAATACTCCGTAAAGTATGGCATTGGAAATTCCTTTCTTCCGGGTTCCGGACTGCTTCGTAAAAAACGAAACGGTAAGCGGTATCATAGGGAATACACAGGGTGTCAGTAATGCCAGTAAGCCTCCCAGAAACCCCAGGATGAAAATTCCGGCCAGGCTGTTGCCGCCTCCATCTCCCTGTTCTTCTCCTTTCAGTAGTTCCGGGTTCTTCAGGTCCAGTTTCAGTTTTTTGGAAAGCAAGGCGCTTTTTTCGTCCACTTCCAGTTGTTTTACTGCCGCATTTCCCCCATCCAGGGAAAAGGCTAGGTCTGCGTCGGAGAAGATACAACTTTTGTCATCACAGGCCTGGTATTCCACCCCTCCCTGTATAGCCTTAACTTCCGGGTTGCGTAATTTTATCTTCTGTTTAAACACGGCTTTCCCGTCAAAATAGGAAAGTTCCATATCAAAAATATTGTCGTATTCCGTATGGGCTTCACTCTCCAGGATACCGCCTTCCAGTTCAAAATCCTCTCCTGCTCCTTCAAAGGTAAAAGAAGTCGGAATGGGGCCGCCTTCGGGAATATTTGTAGTATACAGGTGCCAGTTCTCCACAATGGAAGCTGTAATAACCAATTCGTACTCCGTATCCGAAATCTTCTCTACGGAAGTATCCCAGCTTACTCTTTCGGCCTGTGCCAGTATCTTAGGAGAAAAGGTTATAAAAAACAATCCGATCAGGATGGGAAGAATATGTTTCATTATTAGATATTAGATTTTAGAAGTGAGATTTCAGCTGTTAGGTTTTGATTTTATTTGTGCTATATCAGATTCTGGTTTCGGGATGGGCTTTAATATCTGCCGAAACATAAAGTGTATTTACTGTTTCCGGGGTTATTTTGTACCTGTTGTCCAAACGGTAGCCCACCACCCAGACTATGGCATCACCGGAGCATAAGAGCCAGGTATTCTGTTTATCCAGCACCGATATCTTTTCGTCCTTAAAAAACTTGCTCAGTTTCTTGCGGTTAGTCATTCCAAAAGGGTAAAAATAATCGCCTTTTTCCCATTTTCTCAATTTCAGCGGATAGTTTAACTTATCTTTATCAATTGCCACCGTATTTTTACCGTTATTTCCGATGATTTCCGTTTCCGAAAACCGCAAATGTATAGGGTTCCGGACCTCTTCTGTCCCGGCATCGATAACAAAGCAAGAGTCTTCCTCTTTTTTTAATGGTTCCACAAACAGGTTTTCCCTGTCTTTCAGCATAATAAATCTGCCGGAGGTAATTTGTTTTCCGGACATGGCATTCAACAACTTCCGGATCTCATCCACCGGAAAAGAGAAGTCCTTAAACAGGTAATACAGGTAGGATTCCTGCGGATGCAACTTATTCAGCTCTTCTACGGAAATTATCCATCGCTCTCCTTCTTTTCGCATTATACGTTCCCGTATCTCATTCACGTGTTTCATCAGTATGGTCTCACATTCCGCCAGATGTCTTTGTGTGCGCCCGAACTGCTGTAGAAAATCAGCCGATAATGTCTTTAGTTCCGGGACAACATTGTGGCGGACCTTATTCCGGAGGTACTTGGTATCCGCATTACTGCTGTCCTCCCGCCACGGCCAGTTATTTTCCTGCAAACAGCCGAATACCTGTTCCCTGGAAAACGGAAGCAAGGGCCGCACGATCTTCCCGTTCACAGGCGGAATACCGGACAGGCCTTCTATCCCTGTTCCGCGGGACAGGTTTATCAGAAAAGTTTCCAGGCTATCATCGGCATGATGCGCGGTAAGCAGGTACTCCCCTTTTCTTTCATTCAACAAACGGTCAAACCAGTTATACCGGAGTTCGCGGGCAGCTATCTGTATAGATGTACCTTTTTTTCGGGCATAGTCCTCGGTCTGAAAATGCACTACGTTAATATCGGCCCCGAGTTCTTTCGCCAGTTCCCGTACAAACTTTTCATCTCCGTCACTGTCTTCTCCGCGAAGATGAAAGTTACAATGCGCCAGCGCTATATCCAGTCCGGCTGCATGGCAAAGCCGGACCAGCACCACACTGTCTATACCACCACTGATGGCAATCAGCAACCGGGCCCGCTTTAAAAACGGGAATTCCTTTTCTATATGTTCTTCAAACAATCGTAACATCTAGCTAAAATAACGGTTCTTCGGCAAAGCTAAAAATCCGGTGTTCTGTTCTGTTTTCACATCTGTGCTCATCACAAGTTATACACCTTAAAACATCAAAAGTCCCAAAACTTTTATATAATTTATCGCATTCCGGTTTATTCCTCCAGCACCTTTCGCATAGCTGCTGCCTTCAGCATACATTCTTCGTACTCCTTTTCCGGATCGGATTCCCCCGTAATGGCCCCGCCTACCGTAAAGGATATATAACGGTTGGCTTTGTTGTAAAGAATACTTCGGATAACCACGTTAAAATCAAAATCTCCCGATGGGGTAAAATATCCCACTGCCCCGCTGTAAAGCCCCCGTTTGGTGGCTTCCAGTTGTTCGATGATCTTCATAGCCGATATTTTAGGTGCACCGGTCATGCTTCCCATAGGAAAGGTGGAGCGCAATATATCTACGGACGGAACACTGTCTTCCACTTCGGCCGCTACGGTAGACACCAGTTGATGTACCTGTTCAAACGTGTATACCCGGCACAATTCTTCTACCTGAACACTTCCCTTTTTTGCCATGACGGACAGATCGTTGCGCACCAGGTCTACGATCATAATATTCTCCGAGCGTTCTTTGGGTGTATTTTCCAGTTCTTCTTTCAGTTTGCGGTCTTCTTCCGGGGTTTCCGCACGCCTTGCCGTACCTTTTATCGGCTGGGATATTACCCGGTTTCCGGTCCTTTTCAGATACCGCTCCGGTGAGGCAGACAAAAGATATTTGTCTTCCAGTTTCAGACAGGCGGCAAAAGGGGGACGGGAAATGGCATTAAGCCTGAAAAAAGCAGGTACGGGATCAAGTGACTTCCCTTGCACATAAAATTCCTGGCAGAAATTAGCCTCGTAAATATCTCCCCTGCGGATATGTGCAAGTAACTGTTCCACTTTTTGCAGATACGCTTCTTTGGGTATTCTCGCTTTAATATCTCCTTTTCCTATCCGTTCCGGATGCACAGTACTTTCGCTAGCTGTTTTCCGGATACCTTCAAAATCCTCCTCGACTTCATCGTCTACCATAGGCATATAACAAAACTCCGCGGTATTGCCTTTGATAAAAATGATCTTCTTGGGCTGAAAGAAATACAGGTCCGGAAAGTCCAGATGGTCTTCGTTTGCTGAAGTCAACCGTTCCACATCGTTCTTCAGGTCATACGACAGGTAACCGAATATCCAGTCTGCCATGGTAGCCTGGTATTCCTTTAAATCGTCAAAAGCGTGGTAATGATCGGTCTTTATGGCGGTGAGGGCGTCTACGGCCAGTACGGCATCAAATGTAGGGTACAGATGCTCATAATTATTACTGTCCAGCCATATTACCTCGGTATGTTGTTGTGCCCATAAAAGTAGTTTTTCTTTAAATCCGTCCCCGTCTTCCAGGGGAAATACAACTTCCGTTCTCTGCATTCCTTAGTTTTAGAAAATAAGAATGTTACAAATTTAACAAATCCTTTACGAAAGATGGTCTGTCAAAAGGATTTTATTTTGTAGTATTGCAGTGTGAAAAACAAGTACTGAGGTTATCACTATTGAAATTTTTTGTTTACCTCATTATTTCTGATAGAAAATGCAAAATACACACAACATATCTACATCAGTTTTCCTGAGACTTCCGGTTTCAGAAATCCGTCCTGTTGTGCGTCGTACCCCCCGTCGCCCGTAAGGGTGTACTTTTATTTTGGAACTTAGGTGAGTCCGGTTCCCCATTCAAAGAAAATTCCACTTATTTTTTCAACCAAGTCAAAGCAAAATGGACATTGTTATTGCTGACAAGTCGCATATAAAATTCGCTTCCCTTATCTGTGACACGATCGAAGAATCGGCCAAGGTAAGAGGTACCGGTATTGCCAAAAGAACTCCGGAATACATTATTTCGAAGATAGAGAGCGGCAATGCGGTTATTGCCGTAGATGGCGATAAATTTGCAGGGTTCTGCTACATCGAAGCCTGGGGGCACGAAAAGTTCGTCGCCAATTCCGGGCTCATTGTGCATCCGGACTACCGGAACCTCGGTCTTGCCAAAAAGATCAAAAAAACCATTTTCGACCACTCCAGGGAAAAATATCCGGATGCCAAGATATTTGGTATTACTACCGGGCTGGCCGTAATGAAGATCAATTACGAACTGGGATACAGACCTGTAACTTTTTCCGAGCTTACGGACGACCCTACCTTCTGGAAGGGCTGTCAGACCTGTAAGAATTATGACATCCTGCAACGGACGCAACAAAAGATGTGCCTGTGTACCGGGATGCTCTACGATCCTGCAGAAAAGGAAAACAACGAAGAAAAGCACCCCTATAACAGCAAGGTGCTCCAAAGGTTGAAAAACATCAAACAAGCCCTTTTTCTACAGAAGAAAAAGCCTTCCAAAAACTCCATAATTCCCTTAGAAGAAGGATTTATAAGTCTGAAAAAGGTTATGGATAAATTAAAAGGAAAATAGTTTTGGAGTTGGGGAATCACGGAGTCGGTTAGGAATATCCTCCGAATGAACCTCCTACTAACAACTCTAAAATGAATAAATCATAAAACTAATTATATAACATTATACAGTCTTGAACCAGGAGACAAGGAAACCGGGAAAACTCTCAACTAAAAAACTCCGGGACTCCGAGACTAAAAAACTAACAACAATGAAAAAACTCGTTTTGGCATACAGCGGCGGACTGGACACTTCTTATTGTGCAAAATACTTATCCCAGGAAAAAGGGTATGAAGTACACGCCGTAAGTGTAAACACCGGAGGATTTACTGCCGAAGAGAAAAAAGAAATAGAAGAGAAAGCCCTGAAACTCGGGGTAGCTACATACAGTAATATAGAAGCGGTAGACTCTTTCTATAACAAAGTAGTCAAATACCTTATTTTCGGGAATGTTTTAAAAAACAACACCTACCCGCTTTCCGTCAGTGCCGAACGGATCGTACAGGCTATCGAGATCGTCAATTATGCCAAGAAAACAGGCGCTCAATACATCGCCCACGGCAGTACGGGGGCCGGGAACGACCAGGTAAGGTTTGATATGATATTTCAGATACTGGCCCCGGAAATAGAGATCATCACCCCTATTCGTGACGAACAGCTTTCCAGGCAGGAAGAGATCGATTACCTGAAGAAAAACGGGGTGGACATGTCCTGGGAAAAAGCCAAATACTCTATAAACAGGGGGCTTTGGGGTACCAGCGTAGGTGGTGAAGAAACCCTTACCTCCCATCAGTCACTCCCTGAAGAAGCCTACCCGAGTCAATTGAAAAGCGAAGGATCCCAAAAGGTGAAACTCACTTTCAAAGAAGGGGAACTGGTTGCTATAGATGACAAAGAGGACAGTCCTGTAAAAAACATAGAGCTGCTCAACAGTATGGCTTCCCAATATGCCATAGGGCGTGATATCCATGTCGGTGATACCATTATCGGTATTAAAGGAAGGGTAGGTTTTGAGGCCGCTGCCCCATTGGTTATCATCAAAGCGCACCATACCCTGGAAAAACACGTACTTACCAAATGGCAGCAGCACCATAAAGAATACCTGGCCAACTGGTATGGCATGCTCCTTCACGAAGGACAGTATCTCGACGAGGTGATGCGCAATATCGAAGCTTTCCTCGCCGATACACAGAAAAACGTTTCCGGAGATGTGTTTGTCACCCTGTACCCGTACCGTTTTGTAGTAGACGGTATTCAATCCGGACACGACCTGATGAATGCTTCATTCGGCAGTTACGGCGAAATGAACAAAGGCTGGACCGCGGATGATGCCAAAGGGTTTATTAAAATAAACTCCAACCAGAACAAGATCTATTACCACGTAAATAAAATAAATTAAAGTACGAAGCACGAAGGTAGAAGTAAAGATATAATGCCCTTCGTCTGAAATTTAAACATCTAAAAAATGATACAAGCAGGAATAATCGGGGGTGCCGGATACACCGCTGGGGAACTAATACGATTGCTACTGCACCATCCCGCAGCAGAAATAAATTTTGTTTACAGTACTTCCAACGCCGGCAACGCCATAAGTGACATTCATCAGGACCTCCTTGGAGAAACGGAGCAGGAATTTACCAGTGAAATAAACACCGAAGTAGATGTACTTTTTCTCTGTCTCGGTCATGGTAATTCCAAAGCCTTCCTCAAAGAGCACCGTTTTTCCGGTAAGACGAAGATCATAGACCTGAGTAATGACTTCCGTCTGACTCCCGATGCCGATTTTAACGGCATGCATTTCGTATACGGATTACCCGAACTCAACAGGGAGGAGATCGAAAATGCGCAATACATAGCCAATCCGGGTTGCTTTGCCACTGCTATTCAACTAGCACTGCTTCCCCTGGCAAAACACGGGCTGTTAAAACAGGATATTCATATCAATGCGGTAACCGGGGCTACCGGGGCGGGTACTTCCCTCTCCCCCACCTCACACTTTCCGTGGCGCGACAATAATTTTTCGTATTACAAACCTTTTACCCATCAACACCTGGGAGAAATAGGACAAAGTATAGCGCAGTTGCAGCATACATTTGACAAAGACGTGCTCTTTATGCCCAACCGGGGAAATTTTTCCCGCGGGATCTTCGCCACTGCGTATACGGAATTTGACGAAAGTGTAGATAAAGCCAAAGAAATATACCGGGATTTCTATAAAAATGCCGTTTTTACCACGTTCAGCGATAAAGAGTTACATCTCAAACAGGTGGTCAATACCAACAAATGTCTTATCCACCTGCATAAGCACAAAAACAAACTGTTGATAACCTCTATTATCGATAACCTGACCAAAGGAGCATCCGGACAGGCCATACATAATATGAACCTGGTATTCGGACTGGAAGAAACCCTCGGGCTCGGATTAAAAGCCTCGTATTTTTAATACAGGCTCCGTACAGACGTACGGCCGTACGTCTCCAATCTATTAATTATAAAGCATCGTTCGGCCGCACGACGCTGCTAGGGCCACAGGCCGATAAAAACCAACGCATGAAAATAGCCATAATAGGAACCGGAAACCTGGGGCTCTCCATAGCCAAAGGACTCATCATCAGCAACTCGGTCACCACCCTTTACCTTACCAAAAGGAATCCGGGTGCCATTAAAAACTGGGAAGAATACGGTAATGTAACCGTTACTTCGGACAATCGGGAAGCAGTAAAGCATTCGGATATACTGATCTTTGCCGTACAGCCGGGACAGTTTGAAGGAATATTACAGGAAATAAAGGATTTACTGAACGAAAAACACGTACTGATTTCCACGATCACCGGGTTTAAGATCCGGAAAATCGAATCTGTTATCGGCAATGAACACTATATCATCCGTAGTATGCCCAATACGGCAATTTCCGTCGGTAAATCCATGACCTGCGTGTGCAGCAACGAAAAAGGAAAACAACGTGTGGAACTGGCCAGGGCTATTTTCAACAAACTGGGAACTTCCGTAGAGATCCCTGAAGAACAGATGCGTGCGGCTACCGTGATCTGTGCCAGCGGCATCGCTTTCTGGATGCGCCTTATACGCGCTACTACCCAGGGAGCCATTCAGTTGGGTTTCGATGCCAGGGAAGCACAGGAACTGGCCATGCATACTTGTATGGGAGCCGCTACCCTGCTCATAGAATCCGGTAATCACCCGGAAGAAGAGATCGATAGGGTAACCACCCCCAGGGGATGTACTATAGAAGGTCTTAACGAAATGGAACACAGCGGGCTAAGTTCCTCTCTTATCAAAGGAATCGTGTCCTCTTTCAATAAAATAAACCAGATTGCCGATCTGTAACTGTATAGATATGAGATTTTAGAACTTAGATGATAGAATTTCGAACTACATCTCACATCTGAAATCTCACATCTGAAATCTATAAAAAAATGAAACTATTTGACGTTTACCCATTATATGACATTACCCCGGTACAGGGAAAAGATGTCCATGTTATTGATGACAATGGCGCTACCTATCTCGACCTTTACGGCGGACATGCGGTGATCTCCATAGGACATTCTCATCCTAAATATGTATCCGCAATATCCGAACAAGTCGGTAAACTCGGGTTTTACTCCAATGCCGTGCAAAATCCGTTGCAGGTGAAACTGGCGGAAAAACTCGGTGCGCTTTCCGGATGTGACAATTACGAACTGTTCCTCTGCAATTCCGGGGCTGAAGCCAATGAAAATGCGTTGAAACTCGCTTCTTTCCATACCGGAAAGGCCAGGATCATTGCCTTTAACAATGCCTTTCACGGACGAACATCCGCTGCCGTAGCCGCTACGGACAATAAAAATATCAATGCACCGATCAATGCCCAGCACCAGGTAACTTTCCTGGAATTGGGAGATCTTGCTTCATTGGAAAAAGAATTACAAAAAGGAGATGTGTGTGCGGTTATCGTGGAGTTTATACAGGGTGTAGGCGGATTGGACGAAGCTACGGCAGATTTCTATGAGAATGCAGACAAACTCTGCAAACAACATGGCAGCGTGTTCATCGCGGATGAAATTCAATGCGGATATGGCCGTACAGGAGATTTCTTCGCTTTTCAGAAGTATAATGTTACGCCGGATATCATTTCCCTGGCGAAAGGTATGGGTAATGGTTTTCCCGTAGCGGGAATTCTCGTTCACCCGTCCATCAAAGCTAAACATGGCATGCTGGGAACTACTTTTGGCGGAAACCACCTGGCATGCGCAGCCGCCATTGCCGTCCTGGATGTTCTCAAGGAAGAAAAACTCATGGACAACACCAGGGAAGTTGCTGCCTATTTTGTAGAAAAAGCCGGAACCATCCCGCAGATAAAGCAGGTAAAAGGCCGGGGATTAATGCTGGGACTGGAATTTGATTTTGAAGTGGGTGAACTCCGGAAAAAACTTATTTACGATCATCATATTTTTACAGGCGGAAGCAGCAACAAAAAACTGCTGCGGATCTTACCTCCGCTGACTGTGAAGAAAGAACATATCGATACGTTTTTTGAAACTTTAAATGAAATCCTTAATGCGTAAAATGCAGTGTAAAGACGCCATGCATGGCGTCTCTCCACAACCGTAATATAAAACAGAAAAACAAATGAAACACTACCTGACAACAGATGACATAGACAGTGTCCCGGAAATCATAGCAGAAGCCATTGCATTAAAAAAAGATCCTTACCAGTTCGAGGAACTCGGAAAGCGTAAAACGCTGGGGATGCTATTCTTTAATTCCAGTCTGCGTACGCGTCTCAGTACACAAAAGGCAGCCATGCAACTGGGAATGCAGGTTATGGTTATGAACTTTTCGGGAGAAGCCTGGTCACTGGAGTTTGAAGACGGTAGTGTAATGAGCGGTTCTACCTCCGAACATATCAAAGAAGCTGCCGCGGTAATTTCTCAATACTGTGATGTTATTGCGGTAAGGGCCTTTCCTACGCTGACAGATAAGGAAAAAGACGAGGAAGAATATGTTTTAAAAAGTTTTCAGAAATACGCCTCCGTCCCTGTTGTAAATATGGAAAGTGCAACAGCCCACCCTTTACAGGCCCTGACGGATGCCATTACGATAACTGAACTGAAAACCAAAGAAAAACCGAAGGTGGTTCTCTCCTGGGCCCCGCATCCCAAGGCATTGCCGCATGCTGTTGCCAATTCCTTTACGGGTATGATGCGGAAGATGGATGTGGAGTTTGTCATCACCCATCCTGTCGGGTATGAGCTCAATCCGGAGGTTACGGGAAACATCCCGATAATCTACGACCAGGATGAAGCATTGAAAGATGCCGATTTTGTATATGTAAAGAACTGGAGTTCCTATAAAGATTACGGCCAGGTATTGCATACCGATCCGGGCTGGAGGATTACCCCGGAAAAGATGGCTTTGACTGATAACGGTAAGTTTATGCATTGCCTGCCAGTGCGAAGAAATGTTATCGTGGATGATGCTGTCCTGGACAGCCCGCAATCCGTCGTTATACCACAGGCCAATAACCGGACATTTGCTGCGCAAATTGTCCTGAAACATATATTGGAATCATTATAGTAAAGACACACGGCCGCGTGGCTCAATCAGGAGTCACCCCCGTGTGGCTCCATCAAAAACCCGGGCCAAAAAAAGTAAAAAAATGAAAACCAAATTATCTGTAGTCAAAATAGGCGGAAACATCATAGAAAACGAATCGGCGTTGCAGGATTTCCTTAAGGGTTTCGCGACGATGGAAGGTCATAAGATACTGGTTCACGGCGGTGGCAGGACGGCTACCCGTATTGCGGAACAACTCGGTGTGCCTGCACAAATGGTAGGTGGCAGGCGCATCACCACCCGCGAAACCCTGGACGTGATCGTTATGGTCTATGGGGGGCTTACCAACAAGAATATCGTTTCACGCCTGCAAAGTTTTGATTGTAATGCCATAGGACTATCCGGAGCGGACGGCAATACCATTGTTTCCGATAAAAGACCGGTAAAAGACATCGACTATGGTTATGCCGGGGATATAAAACAGGTAAATGCCAACGCAGTTAAAGCTTTGCTGGAAAGTGACATGGCTCCTGTATTCTGTGCTATCACCCACGATAAAAAAGGGCAATTGCTCAACACCAATGCGGATACCATTGCTTCCGAAGTAGCGATAGCCATGAGTGAACATTTCGAAACTTCATTGTACTATTGTTTTGAGAAAAAAGGGGTGTTGCGAAGCGTGGAAGACGATAACTCAGTTATAGAACATATCAATACGGAAATATACGAACAATTGCTCGCCGAAAACGTCATAGCGGACGGCATGCTGCCCAAAATGCTCAATTGCTTTAATGCCCTGCAGCGACATGTCCACAAAGTGCATATCGGACTGCCGGGTATGATCGTCGGGAAAGAAAAACTATATACAACGCTAACGTTATAATAGGGATTAATCGTAAAGATGCACGGCCGTGCATCTCAACCGGATAAACTACCTAAAAGATATAAAAATAGAAATGATAGACCAGCTCACACCATCGGCCATAGTGCTGTTAAAACAACTGATAAGCACCCCTTCTTTTTCTTCGGAAGAAGACAAAACTGCGGCCCATATAGAGAACTGGCTGCAATCGCACCATATACCTTTTAAACGAAGAGACAACAACGTATACGCCTTTAATAAGTATTTTGAAGAAGGTAAACCTACCCTGCTGCTCAATTCACACCACGATACCGTAAGGCCGAACACCGCCTATACCAAAGACCCCTTTGACGCCCATATCGAAGACGGAAAATTATACGGACTGGGAAGCAACGACGCCGGGGGATGCCTGGTGTCCCTCCTCGCCACTTTCGCTTACTTCTACGATAAGCCCGATCTGAATTACAACCTTGTTATCGTGGCTTCGGCAGAAGAAGAAAGTTCGGGCGACAAGGGACTGAACAGCATGCTCCCCGTGTTACCTCACATAGACGTTGCCATCGTAGGGGAACCTACGCTCATGCAACTGGCTATAGCAGAAAAAGGACTTGTGGTATTTGACGCCGCGGTAAAAGGCACGCCAAGTCATGCCGCACATCCCAATGACAATAATTCCATATACAATTCCATTAAGGTATTGGAATGGTTCCGGGACTATCGCTTTGAGAAGGTATCGGAAGTACTTGGAGAAGTGAAGATGACGGTAACCCAGGTCAATGCGGGTAAACAGCACAATGTAGTTCCGGCAGAGACCAACCTGGTTATCGACGTTCGGGTAAATGACAAATACACCAACCGGGAAATTGCAGACCTGTTACAGGCACAATCACCCTGCGATGTTATCACTCCCCGTTCGTTAAGGCTTAATTCATCATCCATCCCAAAGGAGCATCCTTTAGTACAGGCCGGAATAGCTTTGGGAAGAGAAACTTATGGTTCGCCTACGCTTTCTGACCAGGCTGTATTGACTTGTTCGTCCCTGAAATTAGGCCCGGGAGATTCGACACGATCGCATTCGGCAGATGAGTTTATTTATGTAAGGGAGATTGAGGAGGGGGTCAAGTTGTATGTTGAGTTGTTGGAGGGAGTGTTATAGTTTTGAGTTGGGGAGTTCGGAGTTGGGGAGTTCGGAGTTGAGGAATTTGGCGGCTACTTCGTGGTAAGCTTACGAGACTTTCAAAGGAAACGGACTTTCAATTCATTTCCGATACAAGCACCTGAGCATAAATCTCACTTAGTGAGTCAAAACCAAAAACTATTAATTCAGAGTTCATCAAATAAAAAACCAGAGGATGTGTTATTTTTAAGGCTTTAAAATAAATTAACACAACCCTCAACACTATGAAAAGTAAGTACCACTTTAAGTTTGAAGAACTGACCATGTATCAAAAAGCTTTGAACTTTGCAGATGAAATAAATGCGCAGATTAATAATTTTCCAAAATATGAAATATATCGATTAGCATCCCAGTTTATCCGGGCTGCTGATTCGGTTGCCAATAATATTGCAGAAGGATCATCCGGGTCAGCAGCAAGTTTTAACCGTTATTTACAAATTGCTTGGGATAGTGCTAATGAATGTGTGGTGTGCAGCACCAAATCAAGACGGCGCGGATATATTTCTCCGGAAACAGATGAACAAAACCGTGCAAACGTTACGGAGTTATGTAAAATGATAACTTCATATAAAAACTATTTGAAAAAGAAAAAACAGAAGTAGTTGAGACTTTGATGAGACTCAAAGTTAAAGAGTGTAAAATATAAAAAACTCAGAACTCATCAACTCAGAACTAAAAAACTCATAAACCAACAAACAATGAAACTCTGGGACAAAGGCTTTAGCACTGACAAAAAAATAGATCACTTTACCGTAGGAAATGACAGGGAACTGGACCTTCTCCTGGCCAAATATGATGTTATCGCTTCTACGGCGCATGCGAAAATGCTGGGGAAGATAGGTTTACTGACGGAAGAAGAAACCGGGCAACTGGTTGCGGAACTGGGAAACATCCAAAAGGATATCGAAGCGGGGAACTTCACTATAGAAGACAGCTTTGAGGACATGCACTCCAAAATAGAGTACCTCCTTATACAGAAACTCGGTGATACCGGGAAAAAGATACATACGGCCCGCTCCCGGAACGACCAGGTTCTCGTGGCAATGCACCTGTACCTGAAACACGAATTACAGGAGATCAGGGAACAGACTGTAGAACTCTTTGACCTCCTTATGGAACTGGCCGAAAAGTATAAGGATGTTCTCCTTCCCGGTTATACACATTTGCAGATCGCCATGCCTTCCTCGTTCGGACTGTGGTTTTCCGCTTATGCCGAGAGCCTTATAGACGATCTTTATTTTATTGATGCCGCTTATAAAGTGGCTGACCAGAATCCGTTGGGAAGTGCCGCCGGGTATGGTAGTTCTTTCCCCATAGACCGTACGTTTACTACGGAAGAACTCGGTTTTGCTACGATGAAATACAACGTGGTTGCCGCTCAAATGGGACGTGGAAAAGTAGAAAAAAGCGCTGCCTTCGGTATGGGGAGCATTGCCGCTACGCTTTCTAAAATGGCCATGGATGTATGCTTGTATATGAGCCAGAATTTCGATTTTATTTCCTTCCCGGACGAACTTACTACGGGAAGCAGCATCATGCCGCATAAAAAGAACCCGGATGTGTTTGAACTTATTCGTGGTAAGTGCAACCGGATACAGGCCGTACCTAACCAGCTTACGCTTATTATCAACAACCTGCCCAGCGGTTACCACAGGGACCTGCAACTGGTAAAAGAAGTCATTGTACCTGCCATACAGGACCTGAAAGCCTGCCTGGAAATGGCTGCTTTTACGCTGAAAGACATTCGTGTGAATAACGGTATCCTCGAAGACCGGAAATACGACTACCTCTTTAGTGTGGATACGCTTAACGAACTTGTACAGTCCGGAATGCCCTTCCGCGATGCTTATAAAAAAATGGGGATGGACATTGCTAACGGAAACTTCCAGCCCAAACGAGACATACATCATACTCATGAAGGAAGCCTGGGCAATCTTTGCCTGGAAGATATCCGAAGGAAGATGAAAAGGGGCTGATAGGTATATACCATGCGGTATGTTGAAGCAGTTACAAATACTGTCATCAACATCAGTGTTAGGATTTGATCTGCAACCATGAGAAGTGTTAACGGGGATGCCGGTTTTGTTAAAACAGTCACGAAGTTTGTCCCGGCAGGTATAAGAATATTTAATAATATAGCACGAGTCCCGGTGTACTTAACCCTGATGTTTGCGATCATGCCAATAGTCGGTATTTCAAATCCTCCCCCGGTGTTGCACCCGGGTACCTCTACTTCGATTGGATTTAGCACAGCTCCTTTTATTTAATGGGAGGAGCTTTTTATTCTTGTTTTATATTTTTTGGAATAGACTTTGCCAAAGACTTCTCTTTTTGTGTCACTAAAAGAAGTCCTTTATTTTTTTAGTCCTTTTAAGTTATTAAGTCCCTTTTGTCTGTTTTCAGGAGATGCTGCAGAGGTTTTACTCTGCTTTTTTATGGACGTTACCCCCCCCCGGGGGGACTGGTTCTTTCATTTAAATAGTTACCAATGGTTTCGGTTATGAAAGGTAGCAATTTTTCACGCACTAACTTTTCTGTTTATGACTGGCCATAATTTTATGTTTGTACTTTCCTTTCAGCGTTTACACCGCTATTTTTTATATACTGTGTTGGTGGTAGTCTTATTCTTTGTCTCCTTCTTCTTTGCGCCAAAAAGCAAATTGTTGATTGAGTAAAGTTACGGCAGGTTTGCCCCCTTTTTCTATACCTTGAACTGCAAGTTTTAAAATAGCCCCGTCCTGAGGTTTGTAAACCATTATAAAAGCTGACCTGGCATATTGGGTTTCACATCTTTTATCACCACCGGCTTCTTCGCCAGCTTTCAGGGCCAGCATCAATCTTTCGGCTAATGGTTTATCCCTGTTTTCATTAAATGCTTTGTAAGCATTTAAAACGACTTGTTCTCCTGGAAGGATATTGCCTATAACGGCAAAATCGTCACCCACTTTTTCGCCATTCCAATCCTGAATTTCGGCACCGGAATACACAAGAGGACTTGTGTCGGTATTTAGTAAAATGACTCCATATTGTTGTCTTTCGGGGTTGAATTTTTCGTCTTTCATAGCCGTCAATATTTCTTCCGGGCCTTTTCCCTGGTGCATTAATTCTACGCCTTTCATTCGCGCGAAATAATCACTCCCGGCCTGAACCACGATGGCTCCTTTTCCCGGAACGATTGATGCTATTCCGGATACATCAAAAGTACAAGAAGCGCCTACAATACCTATTTCACCGGTTCTCCGGTCTACCGCGATGATAGACCATGTAGCATGGCAATGTGTGGAAAAAAGTACGGCTAAAATTATTAATAATGTAATGCGAGTCTTATTCATTTTTCATACGATTTAGTCTGTTAATTATATTAAAGACAAAGCGAATGAACGTTTGTTACACTACTTTTTAACATTTGTAAGATAAATTTTATTTGAATGAGGAATTACTGCCAATAATCCCGGCTACGCATAGTTGCATGGGTTGGCCCAAACCTTTGCAACTACGGTTTTTACTTCTTCGCCTTTTTGTAAATCAACGAACCTGTCTGAAGGGTGTCATTTGTTATTTCAAAGTTCCTTGTCAGGACTCCCAGATTACTAAAGTAACCCTTTTCTCCGTTCTTATAGATCCTACCATTTAATATGCCCAAATTAAAAATGTAGTAGTTATCTTTTTTGACAATGGAAATGACCGGCCAATCTTCCGTATTTTGATATATACCCGATATCTCATCGTTTGTATTGCTTGCGGTTAGGATTTGTGAATCTTCAGGGTATGGGATTTTATCTTCACTTTCAAAACTTTTGTCAAATTTTGGCTTTTCCTGCTCAAAAATACGGTCTGCAGGTAATGCGTTTATCAGGTTGTAAGCGTAATCTGCCATTAAATGAGGTAATAGATACGCCCTGTTGTCATTCGAAAAAGCAATGATTCCAAATTTTTTCTCCGGCATAAATGACATGTGGAAGCTTATGCCTGCTAAACCTCCAAAACGCGTCAAAATCTTTTCATTCTGATATTCCGCAACGTCCCAGCCTAAACTGTAGCCCGAGCGATGGTACGAGAAATATTCTTTGTCTTGTGGTGTAGTAGAGATATGAAGTGCTGACCAGGAATTTTTATTTAACAAAATGGTGTCTTCTCTAATGTTAGTGCTTAACCATTTGGAAAGGTCGTTTACGGTTGAAATTATTCCTCCTGCCGCATGCATGGTAATGTCATTTTTGTAAAAGCCTTTTTCAATAACTCCTTTTTCATGGGAAACGGTAAGTGACGGACGAATGTCTTTTAGTTTATAATCGCTGACATTTACACTTGTATTCTCCATTTTTAAAGGGGTAAAAATATAGTCTTTCATTTCCGATTTCCACGTTTTTCCGGTTATGTTTTCCACGACCATCCCGGCAATGATGGGACCGACATTGGAATATCTGAATTTGCCCGATGGGTCAAGAAGGAAGTCGGTATTTAAATCGTTGATCAATTCTTCGTTTTTACCGCTATATCCCAAAAAAGCTGTTTTCCACGTCATTCTTGTGCCAAATGTTCCGTGAGTGTGATTTAAAAGGCTTTTAATGGTAATGTCCTTTGTGTCTATACTGTCGTTGTAATGCAGTTGCGGGAGGTAATCGTGAAGGGATTTGTTTAAATCGAGTACCTTTTTCTGTTCTAATATTTTGAGTAATGTCCCCGTAAATGATTTGGTGCCTGATGCAATATACATGGGGGAATTATTGTCAAGGGACGATTTTTTGCCATTTAAAACCGCCCGGTTAAAGGCAAAGGAATACGCCAATCCGTTCTCATCAACTACAGCAAAAATAAAATCGCCGAACAATTCTTTTTCTTTGAAGATGCTTTTTAGCCGGTTTTCAAATTTTGATAAAAATTGAGGATGGTCTTCCCTGAATTTGTGTATGTTTTGAGATGCAGAGTCCTTGTTTGTCTTACAAGAAAATAAAATGAGCAAAAAAAGTATTAAAAATTGTGGCCGGATAACTTGATTCATGCTGTCTGTTGTTTTTATAGTTTTATATAGCTAAGACCGTCAAATTTTCAATTGGTTACAGTTTTTGCGTTTAATTGCGTATAATGCACAATTCCCTGTCTCCATATTTTTTAAGATCGGGTTTAAAGAACTCCGGTAAATACCACGCCTTTGGCACCTTGTACAACTTTATTTATAGGTATTACAAACGTTTTTGGGAAGATAGGCGCTCGTTTCTGCATTGCTCAAAAGAGAGCCCGTTGGTGTATATGTATCTGACCAGGGCGGAATAAAACTTTTGTATATTTGGAGAACGGCATCTTTTAAGAAGGTAATCTTAACAATACCATGAACAAAGAAATTCTCGCATACCACAATGCACAATCAGAAGCAGACAGGGAAATCTGTGATTTTTTATACGAAGAGATCTCCCGCAATCTTCGGGAAGCCGAGAACAAGATCTGGCACGCCCACCCGGTGTGGTTTCTGGAAGGAAATCCCGTTGTCGGATACAGCAAATTAAAAGATGGTATCCGCTTGTTTTTCTGGAGCGGGGCAAGTTTCGATGAAGAACAACTGAAACCCGGTACGGGAAAATTTAAAGATGCTTCCATCCGTTACACTGATGTTGACGAGATAAACCCTGACGATGTGAAACGATGGCTAGAAAAAGCCCGCGACATTCAATGGGATTATAAAAATGTCGTAAAGCGAAAAGGCGAGTTAAAAAGACTGAAATAAGCCTGAAGGATGATTACAAAAGTTTGTGATTTATAATTAAGGTGCATTTGCAAGGCATTCATTACCAGTTTTGTTCTGTTACTCCGCACCACATTGGAACGAAGCAAATTCCTACACAACAATCCTTATTTAGCTATTTTTTGCTTAAATTGTAATCAGAAATTAATCAATCGTTCTAGATCAAATTTCGACTTAAGTATCAACCTTTAAATGAAAAAACCTCATGCGCACCATTACCTTTTGTCTTTTAATCCTTACGAGTTTTGTTATTAATGCTCAGCAAACCGTAAAATACGATCTCCTTCTGATGAACAATGGAGAACAACGCTTCGGAAAAGTAACCGAAATTTCAGATGACGAAATTAAGTTTGCTTATGCGGATGAGGCCCTGATATACACCATAAAAAAAGCAGATATCAGCAAAGTCACCTTTGCAAGTGGCCGCATAGAATTCTTTAACCCTCCTAAAACAGATACATCCGGTGATAATGCCCAGCCTGCAGATTTCAACAACAAGCTGGCTATCCTGCCCTTTGCTTATATTGCAGACCAAAAAGACGGAGGTGCGGAGATGCCTCTTAGAATCCAGCAAGAATGTTTTAGCATTCTCAACAAAAAAGCCGATAAACTACAGGTACAGGATATACAAACAACAAATACACTGTTGGCCAAGGCAGGTGTCAATAACGGCAATATCCAGGGATACACCATGGGTGAAATATGCCACATTTTAAATGTTGAGTATGTAATTCAGGGCATGATAACCACCAATGAAACGGGTGTAATTACATCTACCGTACAATCCGGTAATTCCGTTGTCAAGGAAAGTAACAAAAAGAATGTTATCGGGAAAATTTTAAATACTACAACCAGCACTACCACTTCCGAGAAAAACTATGATACCACGGTAAATATGAATATGTATGACAACAAAGGCCAGCATCTTTTCGGACAGGAACACAACTCATTCTGGCCGGGAATGGATGCTTACCGGGTAACGTTGAACTACCTTCTGAAAAGGACACCTGTATACGGCAAATAACATTCCGGCTTTACAAACCTCTATTCATCCCGGAAACATTCATCGCACTTATAGGTAAAAAGGCTCCTGATAACGGCGTTTTTTTTTATTTTACTACGTTAAAAACTATTGGATACCTTTAGGAAAGAAAGTACCTTTATAAACAATTTGTAGTACTTATAAGAACCCATTGAACGACGAGTTCATTATAAAATAACACCTTTTTATACAACAAAAACCTCATTATTACTATGCAAACAGAAAAATGGATTGAAAAAGGACTTGGACTACTTTTAGAATATACACCCAGGATCATTCTCGCCATTCTCATATGGATTGTTGGTCTGTGGCTTTTCCGACGTGTTGTCAAATACTCCCGGAAAATCATGGAAAAACGGAAATACGACGCCGGTTTGCAAGGCTTCCTGGCCACCTTACTGGATTGGGGACTAAAAATACTCCTTATTATCATTATTATGGGGACGCTCGGCGTTCAAACCATGTCTTTTGCCGCCGTTATCGCCTCTGCAGGTCTGGCCATAGGACTGGCCCTCCAGGGGGCACTGGCCAACTTTGCGGGAGGAGTACTCATTATGATCTTCAAACCCTTTAAAGCAGGAGACTTCATAGAAGCACAGGGTATTTCCGGAACCGTAAAGGAAATCGGGATTGTAAATACCTCTCTCAATACTTTCGGGAACCAGCTTGCCATTATCCCCAATGGAAAACTCTCCAACGAGAACATCGTCAATTACAGCGCGGAAAGCATCAGAAGGGAAAATATCATTGCAGGCATCAGCTACGATTCCAACATTAAAAAAGCCAAAGAAATCCTTCTGGATATTGTAAATTCCAGGGATACCATACTCCGCGAACCTGCACCAATGGTCATTGTTAATGAGCTGGCAGACAGTTCTATTAACCTTTCACTAAGGTACTGGACCAGGAATGAATATTTCTGGGATTGCCGCTGGTATGTTCTGGAAGAAATGAAATATTGCTTTGACGCAGAAGGCATAGAAATTCCGTTCCCGCACCAGGTAGAAATTCAAAAACAAGGATAATTTACCTCCTGTTTACCGGGTCATAGCTGACCATAACCGCTACCTTCAGCCAAATCTTCTCAAAATCCCGGAAATCCGGGATTTCTGATATGGTTACTTTGTCCGTAATTTTGTACAATACAAATTCGAAAAAAACAGACAACGATGAACCTATTACGTCTTGGCACTACAGGTGCACTATTGGTAATGATGTCGCTTACTGCCGGAGCGCAGATAAAGCTGAACAAAAAAGCGCTGGAATCCGGCTCTAAAGTGGTAAAAGCGGCTACGTTGAGTGATGAGGAAGTTATTACCTATACGAAAGAATATATCCGGTGGATGGACGAAAACAATCCCGTAGCACCGGAAACCGATGCGCTGGCACAACGTCTGCAAAAACTAACTTCCGGGTTAAGCAATTACGACGGACTGGACCTTAATTTTAAAGTATACCTGGTGCGGGATGTCAACGCTTTTGCCTGTGCCGACGGTAGTGTACGGGTTTGTGCAGGTTTGATGGATATTATGTCGGACGAGGAAGTGTTAGGCGTTATAGGCCATGAAATAGGCCATGTAAAGAATACCGATTCCAAAGATGCCTTTAAAACGGCACTGTTAACTTCTGCTTTGAAAGACGGGGCGGCATCCCAGGGCGGGGCAGCAGCTACATTAAGTGATTCTCAACTGGGAGATCTCGGCGAAGCTGTGGCCAACTCCGCTTTTTCCAGGAAACAGGAAAGCAGTGCAGATGACTACGGCTATACGTTTTTAAAGGATAATGATGTAAACCCGTGGCACATGGCCATGGCATTCGAAAAGCTACTCGCTCCCTCCGGGGAAGCCGACGGTAACGGAAAGAAAAAAGGATCGCAATTGTTTTCTTCTCATCCCGATACGGAGAAGCGGATAAAGGCAACCGCCCAAAAAGCGGAAAAGGACGGGTTTGATCGGCCGTAATAATATTTTTAAGAATATATCAGACAAAAGCCCTTTAAATACAGGGCTTTTGTTGTATAATAAAAAAGTTTCTGTTTTTTTAAACTATCTTTAGCAATGAACTCGTTTAAATTTTTTCCATCCCGATAATTATCGGGAGGCTGCAAAATGATCTTTTTGCCCCAAATTTTGCCTTTTTATTACTCCGTAGCTCTGCTATGCAGCTCAAAAAAGCCAAAATTTGGAACAAAAATCTCTATTTCCTGCCTGCCGGCCAGGCAGGTTCGCTTCAATCAAAAAAGTTTAAACGAGTTCAATAAGAAAAAGCCTCTGAAAATTATGAAACAATTATTTGCTCTCTCTCTGTTATGTATCTCCTTTTTTAGTTGTACAGATTCCGGGAAGAAGGTAAACTACGCAGAAAACATCCAGGGTGACTGGGTTACGGATTTTGTTAAAAATGATGCGAACAGGCCTTTTTATACTTTTTCCTTCCAGGACAACCTCTGCTCCTATCTCTATCCCTCAGGTGAATATTCTTCATTTACTACCGAATCCGACACCCTGGTCATAGCAGAAAGAGTACAACGAAGCAGGGATAAAGTATCGGGAGGTAAAGAAAAGTACCATTTCAAAATACTGAAACTGAACGACAGCAGCCTTACCCTTACTCCTATAACGGAAAGCACATTAGAATTGATAGGGGTTCCGGGAAACAGTACAGATACTATACACCTGAAAAAAATACCGGTTAAAAACGATCTGAAAATTAAAAGAATAGGTTTCTACAGCGGTCCGTGTTTCGGAGTTTGTCCTTCTATGTACATCGAAATAGATAATTCCGGAAACATACTTTTCGACGGACTCCGGTATACCGAAAAGGAAGGCTTGTTTGCTGGAGATATCCCGAAACGGGAAGTAAAACAGATTATCCGGCAAGTCCGCAATATAGAACTGGATAATCTCAAAAAAGAGTATACCGCCCGGTGGACAGACGACCAGGCCTGCAGAATAAAAATCGAAACGGATAAAAAAACGTATGAAAGCAGCGTTTACGGATTCGATAAAGAGCCTGTAGCTCTCCGTATCTTGTTCCACAAACTTATGGAAACATACAAGAATGCGGAACTGAAACAAGATTCCACAATCCTGAAAAAATTTGCTTTCCCGGAATTCCAGCAAAGCGGTTTTCCTACGCCTCCGGCAGGGCATAGTAAATAGCTATTGCAAAGAACACTGAATTATTGACTATCAAAAGTAATATACTTGAAGAAAATACACATAGTCATACTAGTATTACTCGCCCTTATCATCGGGACTTATGTCATTTTAAACACTGTTGCCCATCGTAAAATGGAGCAGTTTCTGAATGAACAGGTAGACCGGGGGAATCTGCAATACAACAGTTTTAGCCTGTCGCTACTACAAGGAAACGCAACCCTCCGTCAAATACGTTATCAGAAAGGTCACCAGGCGGCAGATGCCGATCGGGTCCGGTTAAAGGGTTTTAGTTACTGGCGTTATCTTGTTCATGATGAGATTTACGTCCGGCAACTTTTGGTGAACCGTCCTAACATCAGCATAAGTAAAAAGCGTGATGCTAAAAAGGAACAGGAAAAAACATCTTTAGATAAAGAAATAAAAGTAAAACGACTCACCGTAGAAAAAGGAAGTATCACCTATACGAAAGATACTTCTCAGGTCCTTAAAGTGGCCGAATACGACCTGGAAATACACGATATAGCAGTGAACCGGGAAACACTGCAAAAAAAGATTCCGGCTAGTTATAAAGAATTTTCCCTGGTACTTTCGGATTTTTGGTATGATTTAAACGAATTGCAGGAAGTAAAAGCGGGGCACATGCAGATTACGGACAATACCATCGAAATAAACACGGTTGAATTACTCCCGAAATACACCCGGAAAAACTACGTAAAGGTTATTCCCTACGAAAAAGATCTGATGCGCCTGAAACTGGACTCCCTGTCTATTCCGCAATACCAGCTGCAACTAAACCGCGACCTTCCCCTATTTGAAGCGCCTGAAATAGTATTCCGGGGTATTGATTTTGACATCTACAGGGACAAAACGGTTACCGATGACCTTAGGGAAAAACCCCTTTACAGTAAAATGCTTCGCGATTTAAACATCGATTTGGATATAGACAGCATATTACTTAAAAACGCGAATATCAATTACCAGGAGCTCATAAGAAAAGACCGGGAACCGGGAGAGGTTTATTTCAGTGAATTAAATGCTTCCATAAGAAACATTACCAACATGCGTCAGGACCGTAAAGATTTTCCGGTTACGGAAATTGATATTAAATCCTTGTTCATGGGAAAATCTCCCCTGTCTGTGCATTGGGAGTTTCGTATTAACGACCCTGCTGATGTTTTCCGTATAAGTGGTAAAGGCTTTGACATTCAGCAACAGTCCATCAATTCCTTTTTCATTCCCGCTTTTAATATCAAAACCGAAGGGACGGTTAACGAGATTTACTTTAATTTCGGAGGAAACCAAAATGTGGCTTCCGGAGATTTCCAAATAGACCATGATAATTTTACGGTGGAAGTGCTCAAAAAAAACGGGGAGGAAAAAAGTGGTTTTCTAAGCTGGGTAGCTAATATATTAGTAAAAAAAGGAGACAAAGGAGAAAAGATCACCGAACATGTTAAAGAAGTGGAAAGAGATAAAACCAAATCGTTCTGGAACTATTTCTGGTCGTGTATAGAAGCCGGACTCGCCAAAACGATTCTTTAACTTTTCGGAAAAAACAGTTGCTTATTACAGGCAAGCACAGGTATTCATGGGAAAACCTGTGCTTGCTGTAATGTCGCAGAAACGGATATGTCCGAAGAAATTTATTTTAAAATCGCTTCGATCTCTTCCAGTTCGGCTGCCGTAAAACTCAAATTGTCCAATGCAGCCACATTGTCTTTCAATTGTTCCGGTTTGCTTACACCAACCAACACACTGGTTACACGTTTATCTTTCAATAACCAGGCAATGGCCATCTGTGCCAGGGACTGGTTGCGGTTTTCGGCAATAGCGTTCAGTTTAGTGACTTTTGCCACGACCTCATCTGTAATCTGACTGGCCTGTAAATACCTGCCGTCCTTTCCGGCACGGGAATCTACCGGGACACCTTTTAAATATTTGTCGGTCAATACCCCTTGGGCCAAAGGAGAAAAGACAATAGAACCTATACCTGTTTCCTCCAAAGTATCCAGCAACCCGTCTTTTTCCACCCATCGGTCCAGCATACTATATCTGGGCTGATGGATCAGGAAAGGGGTTCCCATCTCTTTCAGTATTCTGGCAGCCCTGGCCGTATCTTCCGCATTGTATTGGGAAACTCCTACGTACAGTGCTTTTCCCTGGCGTACCAATTGGTCCAAAGCTCCCATGGTTTCTTCCAGGGGTGTTTCGGGATCTGGACGATGATGATAGAAAATATCTACGTAATCCAGTCCCATCCGCTTTAAACTCTGGTCGCAGCTGGCTATCAGGTATTTCCTGGAACCAAAATTACCATAAGGTCCCGGCCACATATCCCATCCTGCTTTGCTGGAAATTAAAAGTTCGTCCCTGTAGGGCGCAAAATCTTTTTTAAAAATACGCCCGAAGTTTTCTTCGGCAGAACCATAGGGCGGACCATAGTTGTTTGCCAGGTCAAAATGGCAAATACCCAGGTCAAAAGCTGTTCTTAAAATAGTCCTTGCTTTGGTAAAATCGTTAGCATCGCCAAAGTTATGCCATAACCCTAAAGAGAGTAACGGCAACTGAACTCCACTTTGCCCGCACCGGCGATATTGCATGATATCGTAACGGTTTTCACCGGCAATGTAAGCAGGTAAAGGATGGATGTCGTTTATATGCATAGTATATGATTAAGATTTAATAGTCGATTACTGCAGTGCGGATCAACCCTGCAGAACAAGTCGTATTACAGATGGCTGTTCCGAATTTATTAAACAAAACAATATGTATCCGATACTTTGAAACCGGCCGGTAAGAAAGATAACTACCCTAATACCGAATCGTGCACTACCACCTTTTCCCAAAAGTGGCTGTATTTTTCTATGGCATCCATATGTATGGGATGTACACCGTAAACTTCCAGTTCTTCCAGGGTATCGAACTGTATCATCAGGTTATACGTAAAGCTGTTATCCACAACATCGCGGGGTTTGCTGCCGGCAGGTTTGCCGTAATAGAACTTGCGCACACCCGGTATGGTACGCAGCATTTCAAAAAAACCTGTAAACTCCTCTACCTGTTTTTTCGTAAGATCTTTTTTCAGCCAGAACAGTACATAGTGATTTACTACTTTATCGGATGGTGTTCGCATTGCCGAAGTTGTAGCCATAGCCGGAACTACGCTGCCCGCGGCTATGGCAGCAGTTGCCGTTTTAACAAAATTTCTTCTTTTCATGTGGTTGGGTTTATGTAATTTTATGGAAACTTCTTCCGGATTATATACGGTATGAAGATCGTAAAATTGTTTTAAAAAGCCCAGTTTTCCAAACAAAAGATGAATATACAGGCATATTTAAACCGGATCGCTTGCCCTACTGTTTCAAAACCGGATTTCTCCGCATTACGGCATCTGCAGAAACAGCACCTCCTGCACATTCCCTTTGAAAATCTCGATATCCATTACGGGGTTCCGATCCGGCTGGATACGGAAAATATTTTTCAAAAAGTCATCCATCATAAAAGAGGAGGTTTCTGCTATGAGCTCAATGAACTGTTCCTGCAATTACTTCTTGACTCCGGTTTTACCGCCAGGAGGATTTCGGCACGGGTTTACGACAGTAAAAAAGAACAGTTCGGCCCGGAATACGATCACCTTGCAGTGGTAGTAGACCTTGATGGGACTGAATACCTGGCAGATGTAGGTTTCGGGGAATTTGCCTTCGCGCCGTTAAAAATGGAGCCTGATGTTGTGCAGCAGGACGTAAGAGGCGCTTTTGTTATCCGGCCGGGCCATAAAGATGAGCTCGTTGTAAATATAAAAGACAATGCCGGAAACGAAGTCCCTAAATATTCCTTTCAAAACATCTCCCGCGAATACAGTGAATTCTCCGGAATGTGCCGGTACCACCAGACCAGCAGTGAATCGCCCTTTACCCGTAACAAACTGATATCCATTCCTACGGAAAACGGGAGGATAACCCTTACTGATAACAAACTGACGATCAAAGAAAACGGTAATACCAGCGAAGTTCGTATTATCAACAAATCTGAATTTGACCAAAAGTTACAGGAACTTTTTGGAATTGTGATAGTATAAAAACACCTCTGAAAACCTACAGTTCTTTCAAAAACGTGTCCAGAGCCTTCCGGTGTTCTTCCTTCAGTTCGCTATCGGTTATCTCTTTTTCTTCCCTGGAAAAGTTGTGACCGAAAGAAGGTAGTGAGAATGTAGCTACTACTTCCGCTCCGAACCTCGGTATCGTATCCTGTATTTTTGCCAGGGAATGCTGTCCTCCTGCCCTTCCGGGTGACGTACTCATCAAAAATACTTTTTTACCGGCCATAAACTGACGGTCCAGCCGGGAAAGCCAGTCGATAAGATTTTTAAAATAGGCAGACGGATTGCCGTTATGTTCATTGACGGAAATAATAACCCCGTCCGATTTTTTTATATCCTCATTGAGTTCCACCAATGAATTGGAAAAACCTTTTTCGCGTTCCAGGTCTTCGCTATACATCGGAAAAGGGCAATTGGCCATATTCAGTTGCTGTACAGGAATATTTTTTATCTCAGAAACCGTGTATTTCACCAGTTCGTAATTGATGGATGTGGAAGAATTACTTCCGGCAAAAGCCAGTATAGATGCCATATATATTGTTTTAAGATCGGTTTTATCCGTTAAATGTGCTAAAGATTTCTCAGAAAAGGAAATTTTAATGTAATAAACCTAAAAAAGCCATTTTTATTATGAGTTCATTTTCGCTTTAATCAAAAAAATAAATGAGTTCTATCTCAGTATATGACAACAAAAGATTTTGTCAGGATTAAAAGTCCGTTTTTTTTGCCGGCAAATAATCCAAAAGCCGGTTTTTGACAGTATATGTTATATGAAGAATAGCTCCCGCTTATATTTTATAGATGCCATGAGGGCCTGGGCTATTTTAATGATGCTGCAGGGACATTTTATAGGCAGCTTACTGGATTACTCTTATAGGGACTCGTCTGGTCTCGCCTTTATGATCTGGCAATACAACCGGAAAATAACCGCCCCCACCTTTTTTACCGTGGCCGGATTTATTTTCATGTACCTTCTCATACGGCAGAAAGGGCTCACGGGATGGGACAATCCCCGGGTAAAGAAAGGCATAAAAAGAGGATTGATGCTTATTGGGCTAGGTTATATCCTGCGCCTGAACTTTGAGGCCTTTTTTCTGAAAAACACTATAAACGAATCTTTCTACCAGGTATCGGTATTACATTGTATCGGGGTTTCTGTTCTGCTGCTTATCCTGATCTACCTTGTAAGTTACCGGAAAATGAAATACCTGATGCCTCTTACACTATTGGGTACCACGGTAGTATTATTTGCTTTATTTCCAATGTATTACGGCCTGGACTACACGGTACTTCCGAAAATGCTGGCTAACTTCTTCACCAGGTCTAACGGCTCCGTATTTACTATTTTCCCCTGGTTCGGTTATGTCTCTTTCGGTGCTTTTATGGCGGTAATGTTCGATACGTATAAACAAAAAAAGAATTTATACCCTATTGCCATAGCAATTTGCCTGGGTACGGGACTTCTCCTCATATGGTTGTTTTCCTTACCTTATCTTCACAATAACCTGTTTTCCTGGCTGGGCAATGTGCTTGTTTTATTCGCCGTTTTTATGCTGTGCAGAAATATACTGACCTCCGGAACCGTGATTGCCATAGGCCAAAATACCCTTTCTATCTATGTTATACATTATATTGTGCTGTACGGAAGTGTTTTCGGATTGAGTTTTCAGTTATTCCGGCATTCCCTTCCCCCCTATATTGTGATACCGGGAGCTTTATTGTTTATGATCATGATCAGTTATTTGTCGTTTCAGTACAATACGGTAAAACGGGCCATAAAGAAAAAATTACGGCGATATAATACCACCACCGGTTGATCTGCCTGTTTAATTTAGGGCTTCGGGTAAGAGATGCGAAATGGAACAGGCACCTGAAAAGAGCCAGGTAATTTGTATTATTTTTGCGGGGAAAAATCCAAAAGCACTGTTTTAGGAGTATATACCTATTGAACTCAAAAAGTAATCTATGGAGAAGACTTCCCGGTTATATTTTATAGACGCCATGAGGGCCTGGGCCATTTTAATGATGTTACAGGGCCATTTTACAGATGGTCTTTTGGATCCTCTCTTCCGGGACACATCCAATGCCTTCTTCGCTGTCTGGAAATACAATCGGGGGATTACGGCCCCTACCTTCTTTACCGTGGCCGGATTTATTTTCATGTATCTTCTCATACGCCAGAAAGAACTCACGGGCTGGGCCAATCCCAGGGTGATGAAGGGCATAAAAAGAGGGCTTATGCTCATAGGCCTGGGATATATTCTGCGACTCAATTTCAAGGGATTCCTGTTTAAAGGAGAAATATACGATAACTTTTACCGGGTAGACGTGCTGCATTGTATAGGACTTTCCATCCTGTTCCTGGTGGGCATCTACCTGCTGACTCATAAAGCCAGGCGATTTGTGATGCCTTTGGTGCTGGCGGGCAGTACTCTGTTACTCTTTTCTCTGTTTCCGTGGTATTCCGCGTGGGATTACAGTTTTTTCCCGAAACTGATCGCCAATTACTTTACCATGGCCAACGGATCGGTATTTACTATAGTGCCCTGGCTGGGTTATGCCGCTTTCGGAGCGTTTATGTCGGTATTGTTCAGTCAATACAGGGAGAAAAAGAACCTGTATCCCGTTGCTATCCGGACATGCCTGGTTGCAGGTAGTGCACTGATCTTCTTCTGCTCTCCCGCCTACCTGAACAACGCCTTGTTTGCCAGGCTCGGAAATGTCCTTATCCTATTTACCGTTTTTATGCTTATACGGAATATACTGACTTCCCGGACCGTGATATCCATCGGACAAAATACGCTTTCTATTTACGTTATACACTACATCATATTATACGGAAGTTTTTTTGGTTTGGGGCTTTACCAGCCATTCCATCACTCTCTGAATCCGTATATCGTCATTCCGGGGGCTGTACTGTTTATGGCTACTGTTACCTGGCTGTCTTTCCTCTATAATAAGATTAAACCTGCCATCCGGGAAAAAAAGACAATTTTGAAGAAGGAAATCGTTTCCGGATTCTATCAAAGCTACAGGGAAACCACATCGTTTTTTGCGAAGTTAAAAGTAAAGATCCTTTCTGCACTCAGCATGATCAAAAGCTAAATTCCCGCAAAAACCCCTCCCACAGGGTTTTTATCATTCTTTTTATCCCTGTTCTCCAAAGTCAACTATTTTGGGGCATCCCGATAACGGGACTGCGAATAAATATCGCTTGTGAATTAATCCGGAATGGGTTGAAAACCTTATCTTGGTACGGATAAAATAATATTATTTGAAATGAATTTTACCCAAGAGAAATTACATCATGTCCTCCAAAGAGGATATAATCTGGAATTTAGTCCTGTATTTGAAAAAGCTTTCGAGAACTACAAGAAAATTGCCTTACAGGCGGGGGTGGTCCTGCTTATTGTAAGTGTTATTCTGGTCGTCCTCATCACGGCCGTTGTTTCCAGTCTTTTCGGGATTGGCAGCCTGTCGGAAACCCTGCTGCAGGTCAACCTGAATTCTTCTTTTCTGGTTATTCTGGTCTATACCATATCTATTGCCGCCATCAGTGCCGTTCTATCACCTGTAAGTGCCGGCCTTATACGGATGGCACACCTGGCAGAGACCGGGAAGGATTTTTCCATATCCACCGCTTTCGATTATTATAAAGGTGTGTACCTTAAAGAGCTGTTCCTGGCATCATTCCTGCTTACCGTGGCCGGGGCTGTTATTTCCTTGCTCCCTTTTATCGGAACTATAATCTCCTACATCATCTCCTTTTTTACATTTCTGGCCATTCCGCTTATCATTTTTGCCGATCTGAAAGCCATGGATGCTATTCAAAAAAGTATTCAGCTAGTCTCCAAACAACCGCTTGTTATCCTCGGACTCCTTATTGTTACGGGTCTGGCTATTATGATAGGATTTGTTGCTCTTTGCATAGGTATCTTGTTTACCTTTCCGTTCATGTACTCTATGTATTATACTATTTATGCTCATATCATTCCGCTAGATAGCCGCGATGAGATTGACGAAATTGGCACCCCGGTGGACTGACCGGCACCAAAAACCATAAAAAAGTAAGGCCTCAAAACAATTTGAGGCCTTACTTTTTTACACATCACTTATATATTATACATGCAATGCCCTGTTATCGGTAGCAGCGAGGGCTGCTTCCTTAACTGCTTCGGCATAGGTAGGATGGGCATGACTCATGCGGGAAATATCTTCCGCGCTGGCCCTGTATTCCATTGCAGTTACTCCTTCGGCTATCAGGTCGGCCATACGGGCACCTATCATGTGGACGCCGAGTACTTCATCCGTAGCGGAATCTGCAAGTATCTTTACAAATCCGTCCGTATCCATACTGGCCCTGGACCTTCCGAGGGCGCGCATAGGGAACTGGCCTACTTTGTAATCTACTCCTGCTTCTTTTAATTGTTCTTCTGTTTTACCAACCGCCGCTACTTCCGGCCAGGTATAAACCACCCCGGGGATCAGGTTGTAATCGATATGCGGTTTTTGTCCTGCAAGGGTTTCCGCTACAAAAACACCTTCTTCTTCCGCTTTGTGAGCGAGCATGGCTCCTTTGATGACGTCTCCTATAGCGTAGATATTGGATGCACTGGTTTGCAGGTGGTCGTTAACTTCTACCTGTCCTCTTTCGTTCAGTTTTACCCCGGCAGCTTCAGCATTCAGGCCATCGGTGTAAGGACGGCGCCCTACGGAAACGAGACAGTAATCCCCTTCCAGAACTACTTCTTTGCCTTTTTTGTCATCGGCTTTCACAGTTACTTTCTTTCCGTTCCTGGTCACTTCTTTTACTTTGTGCCCGGTGTAGAACTTAAATCCTTGTTTTTTCAATACTTTGGTAAGTTCTTTGGATAGGGCTCCGTCCATGCCAGGAATAATCCTGTCCATGAATTCCACCACGGAAACATCGGCTCCTAATCTTTTATACACTTGCCCGAGTTCCAGGCCAATGACACCGCCACCTATAACTACCAGGTGTTTGGGTATCTCTTTCAACTTCAACGCTTCCGTGGAAGTGATCACTCTTTCTTTATCTATTTCTATAAATGGAAGTGTGGAGGGCTTGGAACCAGTGGCTATAATGGTATTCTTAGCTTCTATCTTTTCCTCTCCGCCATCTGCTTTTTTGATATTTATGTGCGTACTGTCGGCAAAGCTTCCCACACCTTCGTAAACATCTATCTTATTTTTGTCCATCAGGAACTTTACTCCGGCACAGGTCTGGTCTACCACAGATTGTTTACGGTTTATCATCTTTTCCAGGTTAACTTTTACTTCTCCCGGAATTTCGATACCGTGCTCCTCAAAATGTCTTACGGCATCATCGTAATGATGCGTAGAGTCCAGGAGCGCTTTGGAAGGGATGCAGCCTACGTTAAGGCATGTTCCTCCAAGGGTGGAATATTTTTCAATGATTGCTGTTTTCATCCCGAGTTGTGCACAGCGGATAGCTGCAACATATCCTCCCGGACCTGAGCCTATAACGGCTACATCGTATGAACTCATAATATGTTTTTTGAAAATGTATTTTTAAACTTAATAAACACAAAAATACAAATGTTTTGCAAAGCACCGGCCTTGTAATGCGGCTATTCTCGTATTTGTCACAAGATACTGCAATGAAGTGAGATATTACCCGGATACAGATCATAGGGGCATCGTATCCGGGAATCTTCTTTATAAACATTGCCCCCTTATGTCATTTACACTTTTACCGTCTTCCAGTTTCCTTTTTTAAACCATAGCAGCGCCATGATAGCAATCAAGGTTTCTGCAATCGTTATGCCCAGGTATACTCCTACAGGTCCCCAATGAAACACCATAGCTGCCAGATAGGCAAAAGGCAGCTGGAAAACCCAGAAACAGAAGAAATTTATGATCGTGGGGGTTTTGGTATCTCCCGCCCCGTTAAATGCCTGGGTAATCACCATGCCATAGGCATAAAAGATATATCCGGCCGCCACTACCTGTAAACTAAGGCTGCCGTACTTTATCACCTCTATATCATCGCTGAACCAGCCTATGATATACCTGGCGAATACCAGGTATACCAGGGACACCGTAAGCATAAAAATAGCATTGTATTTCCCGGTTTTCCAGACGGATTGTTCCGCCCGATCGGGCTGGCCGGCGCCCAGGTTCTGGCCTACCAGCGTTGCCGCGGCATTGCTCATCCCCCAGGAAGGCATCATGGTAAACATCATTACCCGGATGGAGATGGTATACCCGGCGAGTACTTCACTGCCGAATTCGGACATAATGCGCATAAGTATCACCCAGCTGGAGGTCCCTATAAGAAACTGTCCTATGCCTCCTAAAGATACTTTTACCAGGTTCCACATAACCTGCCCTCTTAGCACCAGGTCGGATAGTTGCAATTTTATCCTGCTCCATCCGTAGAACAATATCCACAACTGGAACAGAACTGCTACTCCTCTTCCTATGGTAGTAGCTATAGCTGCTCCTTCTACACCGTATGCAGGCACAGGCCCCCACCCGAATATAAAGATAGGGTCGAGGATAATGTTGAGTCCGTTAGACAATGCCAGGGCCCACATGGCAACGGAGGCATCTCCGGCACCGCGGAATATGGCATTGATAAGGAAAAGCAGGAATATGGTTATATTACCTCCTATCAATATCCGTGTATACCCGAAACCTTCTTCTATAAGGTCGGGTTCTCCTCCCATTATGCTGAGTATTTCTTTGGGATAGGAAACCCCGATAACTCCTACAACGATAGAAATTACTACCCCGAGAGCAATGGCTTGTACGGCGGTTTCTTTAGCTCCTTTAGTGTTCTTTTCCCCTACCCTGCGGGCTATTACTGCCGTAGCGGCCATACTCAGGCCTATAGCCACCGCATATAAGAGGGTAATTACCGACTCCGTAAGCCCTACGGTAGCCACGGCATTGACACTTACACGGGAAAGATATATAATATCTACCAAGGCAAAAACCGACTCCATCATCATTTCGAGGATCATAGGAATGGCCAGCATAAAAATGGCTTTGCGGATACTTCCGCTGGTAAAATCCGTTTCCTTACCGGTAAGGGCGGTTTTAAGGTTTTTAAAAAACTTCCTGTATTTATTTTTGGAATGTGAACGCATCGTCTCCGAAATTATATGGTCTGACAAATAAAATTTAAAGCAAAAAATATGGTAAGCGAAGAAGTATGCTTACCACGACAAAATATCCGCCTGTATCCAGGCCGGTTTTGTCATCTTATTAATATAATTTCGGAATGATCATAATGCTGCAATATTAAATACTTTTTTTTAAATAGTCGAAAGTTTTTTTTGTTTTAACAAATTACGGGTTTAAGACAGGGAATATTTTTATGAACTTTGCGGAGGATTAGTTGGGGAGTCTTGGAGTCTTGGAGTCTTGGAGTCTTGGAGTCTTGGAGTCTTGGAGTCTTGGAGTATGGGAGTTTTGGAGTATGGGAGTTTTGGAGTCATTGGAGTCTGGGAGAGGGCACCCCCTTTATCCCCCTCAAGGGGGAAGTGTGGTTTCATAAAAAATAGACTTCCTTTAGGGGATACGGGGAGTAAAGTCCATAGCTTCTCAACTAAGTATTAAAAAACTGACAACAATGAACATCAACCTTAAAAGAAGAGTAGCGGTAAGTGCAGTGTTTTTTCTGAGTGGTATCTGCTTTGCCAGCTGGGCCAGCCGTATACCGGATATTAAGAATAAGCTACAGCTTACGGAGGGTGAACTGGGCGGACTCCTGCTCGGGCTTCCTGCGGGGTCCCTGGCTGCTCTTCCGTTGGCGGGATGGCTGGTGCATCGTTTTGGCAGTCGTAAGGTAGCTGTTATTTCCGCTATATTATACGGATGCGTATTACCATTACTCGGGCTTGCGGAAACCACAATTGCACTGCTTGGCGCTGTTGCTCTTTTCGGATTGGTGGGCAATCTTATTAATATTTCGGTAAACACCCAGGCCGTAGGTGTTGAGTTCCATTACGGAAAGACAATTATGGCTTCTTTTCACGGTTTATGGAGCCTTGCGGGTTTTGTTGGCGGGGCTATTGGCGCGGGGATGATAGATCTGAAGATAAATCCTTTTTCTCATTTTACCGCTATATCTTGTGTTAGCCTGCTCATTATCTTCTTTGCTTACCGCAATATGCTTACGGAAGATGTAAACACCGGGGACAGTAAAGGACTGGTATTGAAGAGACCGGACAAACTGTTATTACGCATCGGGGCCATAGCTTTTTGCGGTATGATGTGCGAAGGTTGTATGTTTGACTGGAGCGGTGTTTATTTTGACAAAGTTGTAAATGTAGATGCCGGACTGGTTACCCTGGGATATATTGCTTTTATGAGCACTATGGCTACGGGACGTTTTGTAGCGGATCATTTTACCCAGCGTTTCGGGGCGGTTTGGTTACTTCAAATCAGTGGTATCCTGATATTTTTCGGGCTGTTGCTTTCTGTACTCTTTCCTTCCGTGATTTTTGCTACAGTCGGGTTTTTACTGGTTGGTGCGGGCACTTCTTCGGTGATACCTCTCTCCTTTTCTATGGCGGGGAGGTCTAAGAATTTTCCTCCCGGTATATCCCTGGCCCTGGTCTCTACCATTGCCTATTTCGGTTTTTTGTTCGGTCCGCCGGTTATCGGGTTTATTGCCGAACATCTCAATCTCCGGGCTTCGTTTTTACTCATCGCTTTTGTAGGGGCTATGATCGCTGTGCTTTCGTATAGCGGAAGGGATATCCTGCGAAAACCGTCAAATTAAAGAAGGTGGGAGTTTTGGTGGTGGCTTCCCCATTGCGCAATACACATGTCGTACCTTTGTCCTTTTTTAAGGGAAACCTCAAAAAATTGCTGTATTTTGAAAGATTTTTACCTGTTTTTAAAACACAATGCCAGGGAAGTAAGCTTTGGTTGGGTGCTGACTTTTTTATCCAGTTTCGGGCAGACTTTTTTGATATCACTTTACGTTCCGGAAATCCTGAAGGCGTTTAGCATTTCCGAAGGTACCTTTGGGGGGATATATGCTATTTGTACCATAATTTCCTCTGTCCTTATGCTCACCTTAGGGCATTCTATAGATCATAAACCTGTAAAAACGGTTACCGCTATTACGGTTATCGGTGCTGCGGTTTCCTGTTTTATACTTGGTATTTCGCACTACCATATCGCCTTGTTGTTCGTGGCCGTAATAGGGCTGCGTCTTACGGGACAGGGATGGATGACACATATCAGTATGACGGTAATGTCCCGCTACTACGAAGCGGACCGAGGAAAGGCCCTGAGTATTTCTGCCCTGGGCTATTCTATCGGTGAAGCCTTCTTCCCTATCGTGATCTCCACTCTTATCCTTTGGTATGACTATGAGGTAGCGGCTATTGCGTCCGGATGCTTTTTACTTTTATACCTGGTAAGGCTCCGCTTCGTAAAACTATCGCATTTTAATCCTAAGGAAAAAGGAAATGTTAAACCTACGTCCGTAGCCATTGCGAAGGATTACCTGAAAATACTTTCGGAAAAGAAACTCTACATTATGATGCCTGCAAGCATTGTGGTGGCCTTTACTTCTACTTCTTTCTTTTTCTATCAATATGTATTTGTAGCGGACAAAGGCTGGTCGGTCTCCCTGTATGCTTCTTTTTTTACGGCCTATGCCATTACTCGTTTTGCCATGACCCTGATGGGCGGACTGTGGGTAGACAAGTTTACGGCAAGAAAGATGTTCCGGGTATACCTGCTTCCCATAACTGTAGGCCTGCTTCCTCTTGCTTTTATGGACAGTATTATAGGCGCTCTGATATTCCTCATCCTTGCGGGATGTTCCGTCGGGGCTTCCGGGGCTATCACCACTGCTGTTATCGCTGAACTTTACGGGGTAGAAAGACTGGGAATTATAAGAAGCCTTTACACCATGTTCGTCGTATTGAGTACGGCACTGGGGCCGTTTTTGGTGGGACTGCTCCTGGATGCCAATGTATATTTCAGCTGGATTATTCTGGGGTTATTTTTTATGACCACGGCTTCTCTCCTCAATGCGCAACGTATTAAAAATATCCCGGAACCTTAATTTTCAAACCTAAAGGACAAGGATACATAACAGACAGGGGAAAGATCTGTTAATACAGGTACAGGAGTATTATCTGTATGGATAAGAAGTATTTGCACAGGTACAAGAATATCATCCGCAGGAACAAAAAGTATCCACACAGGTATAAGAATATCATCCGCAGGGACAAGAAGTATCTACACAGGTATAAGAATACTATCCACAGGGACAAGAAGTATCTACACAGGTATAAGAATATCATCCACAGGTACAAGAAGTATCTACACAGGTATAAGAATATCATCCACAGGTACAAGAAGTATCTACACGGGTATAAGAATATCATCCGCAGGAACAAGAAGTATCTACACAGGTATAAGGATATTATCCGCAGTGGAAAGAATTGTAACCGCAGGTACGGGAATATTAATTATGCTTAACTGAATATAACCTTAGTGCATGACAAAATTCAATCCGGATAGATTTTCCTTTAGGTAATGCATTGGGCCCAGTCGAAATGGTCCGGGTAGAACTGATTTTCCGACAATTCACTGAAAAACTAATTTTATCATATACTCTAATAATACAACATAAAGTTGCAAAATAGGTATGGCAGGTTTCTATCTTTCTATATGCTTCGCGGTAAGGGGGGGAAGAACCTTCAAACAATAAAAAGCGTGCTTTATAGCAAATTATCCGCAAAAAAGGATTAATTTGAAACCTGTTTACTTTTTAAGAAAACCCATTTTCATGCTACTGAACAACAAGATCCCCCTGAGGTTTCTCTTCAGGAAAACGCGTTCCGAGATCATTTTTGTTTCCTTTTTGTCTTTTATTATCGGTATAGCTGACGAACTTCTCCATGTTGGGGGCATTGCTATCCCCCTGGCTATTCCTACCATTTTGGGTACTGCTATTTCCCTGATCCTGGCTTTCCGTACGGGGCAGTCGTATAACCGCTGGTGGGAAGCGCGGATAATCTGGGGTGCCATTGTCAACGATTCGCGTTCACTGACCCGGCAACTGTTGGGTTTTGTCCGTATTGAAGGGGAGGATGCCGGGGAGGCTTCTGCTTTGGTACAGAAAATGGTGTACCGGCAAATGGCATGGTGCTATGCCCTGGGGAGATCGCTACGCAAGCAGGAGCCTTTGAAGGATGCCAGGGCATTCTTATCTAAAGAAGAACTGGAACGGGTGGGCAAACAGGACAATGTACCTAATGCCATGCTGCAATTGCATGCTTCCGACCTGAAAAAGGCCTTCCGGATGGGATGGGTCAACTCCTATCAACAGGTGCAGATTGACGAAACCCTGACAAGACTTTGTGACTCCATGGGAAAGGCGGAACGTATTAAAAATACGGTGTTTCCTGCCACGTACAGTCTTATTGTTCACCTTATTCTGTATTTGTTCATTCTTCTTTTACCTTTTGCACTGGTGGATGATCTCGGTTTTGTACAGATACCCCTGGTGATTACGGTAGCTATAGCTTTTTTTCTTATCGAAAAAACAGCTATTTACCTGCAGGACCCTTTTGAAAACCTCCCTACGGATACCCCGGTAACCTCCATTGCCCGAACCATAGAAATAAACCTCCGGCAAATGCTGAACGAAACGGAGGTTCCGGATACCATTAAGCCGGTGAAAAACTTTTACCTGATGTGAATGGCGTGAGAAAACCGATGTAAACGGTATAAGGAATAAAGCGTATTCCGGAAAAAATGTATTGTAAATCCGGGATATAATGTATTCGTGTTAAAAACAAGGGCCTGCGGAACTTCGTTGTTTTTTAGTTATCGGGCTACCCCAAACTATAACTTTTCAGAAGCCTAAGCGATCCGGATGACTCTATAAAGAGTACTAAAACATGGTTTAAGCTGTTCCTGAAACCAATAAAAAAGGCCGTCTGTAACGTTAGACGGCCTTGAACATGCCTTTACAAGGCTCTTAAAATATTAACTTAACTTCCCGCGTTTTTGATAATAAACCCGTTTAATTTATGCCCGGTTTCTTTGAAAGTACAGGGCATTTATTTACCCGTTTAAATTCAGAAATTAAGGTTAAGACCGCCAAGCAAACTGCCCATTCCCAAAGAATTCAGGATAAGTGCAGGTGTCAAAGCGATACCGGCCCAGGCTCCTGAAATGAGCATTGCGGCACCTAAACCCAGATGTGCCCCGCCTTGCTGGAAGTCGTGATAGGCCTGATTGAATGTGATACCCCCATCTGTTTCCTGTAATTCAGCAACGTTCATCTCCTGAACGCCATAGCTTTCTAAAGTTTTCATAATTAAAAGATTTTAGTTAATGAATGATTATAATTCAAAGCAGTTTTAATAATTACAAAACTGTTCAAATCCTGAATACAATGTGGGGCAGTATGGGGTAAACGGTTGTTTTTAGATGTGATTTGCAGTAATTCAAATCCAAAATCCATGGTAGCTAACTGTAAAGTTAACATTATTCACTGCACAAACCTTGCAGTTTGGTGTTTTTTAATCGTGGAGTTTTTTAGTTTTGAGTTGGTTAGCCACGAATATACGAATGTTTTTCAGGGGATTCCCGGTGGAAACTCCGGGGTTCTACGAACTTTTACATCCGGATTCCACCGGGTAAAGTTCGTTTCTTATAACGCTACGGGTATTTCTTCCACATTAGGGAACCACATAGCCGAATACCCGGCTAAACAACTCCAATATTAAAGTCTTTTATTGAAGTTCCGGATTATTAGCCGGTTTATGACTGTCCTGATATTTTTTTACCGTTACTGTCCTTATAATATTTTTTGTATTTCCAATAACTTATCGCCCCTAATAGTCCGACAACCACTATGGAATAGTACACGAAATCCGGGGTTATCACTTTGTCTCCGCTGGCGTAACTATGCAGCCCCACGAGATAAAAATTCACCCCGAAATAGGTCATCATAATACTGGCATATGCTATAATACTGGCATAATTGAATGCAAACCTGCCCCGAAGGCCGGGAACCAGGCGCATATGCACTACAAAGGCGTATACCATAATACTGACAAGTGCCCAGGTTTCTTTTGGGTCCCACCCCCAGTAACGCCCCCAGCTTTCGTTTGCCCATTGTCCTCCCAGGAAGTTACCTATGGTTAGCATAATAAGACCTACGGTAAGCGCCATTTCGTTGATCAGCGTAATCTCTTTTATATGGAGGTCCATTTTCTTCCTGTTCTTGTCGTTGGTGAGTATAATAAGCAGTAATGCTACCACACCGAGTATCATTCCCAGGGTAAAGGGACCGTAACTTCCCACAATAATGGAAACGTGGATCATCAGCCAGTAGCTGTTAAGTACGGGTTGCAGGTTGGCAATGGCCGGGTCCAGCCAGTTCATATGCGCTCCGAAAAGGATAATGGAAGTTACAAAAGCCGTGGAAGCCATCGTAAGATCGGATTTCCGTCCGAATATCAGTCCGAAAAGCATGGTGGCCCAGGCCACGTAAATCATGCTTTCATAGGCATCACTCCAGGGGGCATGTCCGGAAATATACGAACGGGCTATGAGTCCGAGTGTGTGTAATACAAAAAGTATAATGATCGCTATCTTACCTGTGAAGACAAGTGTCTTTAAAAACTTGTTCTCGTAAAATATACGCAGTACGATAAAAAAGAACATGACCAGTCCGACTGTCATATACCATATGAGCAACTGCTCGAAAATATTCACTTTGTTGTAAAGCACCTCCACTTCTACCTTACGATCGGAAGGCAATACTTCCGATCCGAAGTTTTCCTGGTTTTTCTCAAAAGCCCCGAGTATTTTATCGGCCTCGGTATAATCGTCGGTATTTATGGCCTGCCTGAGGGATATCAGGTAAAGGCTTACGGACTTATCTATAAAATTGGCGTAAAGAGAATCTTCAATAGGATATTGCCGGGTCCTGAAATCTACCGCGGATATCCATTTATTGTTCTCATCGTCCGGAAGCGGGAAAATTTTGAGGATCTCCCCTCCCAATGCCCTGTTCAGCAATGCCAGGCGCCGGTCTGCTTCTTTGAATTCTTTCTGGAACTGGTTAGGTACATTGGTTGCATATGCTTCCTGGAGATATGGTGCCAGTTTGTAATTTCCTTTTTCATCAAAGAAATCTATGGCCCTCACATATTTTGTTCCTTCTTCTACGCCAATAAGCCTGTGCAGGCTGTCATTGGCTTTTTTCATGTATATGATCTCCGCATTATACCAGGCAGCCGGATTTTGCAGCATGGATAAAAAAACCTGATCGGCATCCAGTCCGTTATAGGTATTGCTTTTGCTGATCTTCCGGAGTAATTCGGACGCGAAAGTATTTACGGGTTTCATACGGCCACCGTCATCCTGGATTACCAGTTTACCGAACTTGTCCGCATGCTCCTGGCTTACGGAGGTAGCTGCTATTACAGAATCTATCTGTGCCTTTGCGGGCAATACATTGGCATGTGTATGATCTTCCTGGTGCATGTGTGCATCGATCGTCTCTGCCTGCTCCTGTTGTGCAAAAGCGGTGAGACTGCAAAGCAGGGCTATGGCTGTTGCCATTTTGGCTTTTTCGGTTTTCACCTTTTTTAACATCTGTCCGAGACTTTTAAATCTCGTTTTACCATAGAACAGAATACCGATAAGCCCGGTGTACAGCAGAAAGTAACCGATATAGGTAATCCAGGTACCGTAAAAATCGTGATTAACGGACAATACGGTCCCTTTTTCATCCGGGTCGAACCTGGCCTGGAAGAAGCGATATCCCTTGTGGTCCAGAATGTGGTTCATATAGATATCATAATCAAAAGACCGCTCGTCATTTACTGTAACTTTACTCATAAAAGAGGCATATCCTTTTTCGGTACCGGGATATTTTTCCGCGATAAAATCGTTGAGTTTAATGCTGAAAGGCAACTCTATTTCTACGGAGCCGAAAGAAAGATGAAAATCCAGTCCGCCTACACTTGTAGTCAGGGGTTCTTTTGCCATTCCTTTACCTCCGAGTATTTTTATGCGTTTGGTTTCGCCATTGGTGGCGATATCCAGGATAAGGGCGTCCTGGGAGGCGTTGGCATTATCTTTGGCTTCTACAATATCGTATGTTCCTTTTACCACCGGTTCGGGAAATACGAACTGCATTCCCGCTACATTATATAAAGACCGTAGTTGTAATTTCTGGACGCTGTCTTTGACCACACTGTCCTGAAACTGATCTGCCATTCGCATAAAAGTCCCTTCGAAAGGAGTGGATATGGTATACGAACTGTCTTGTGTATTGATGTTGATGGCTCCTTTGGTAGGTTTGTTGAGGGCAAAAAGTACGTTGTGAATACTGGTCACTTCGCCGCTTTTTATATAGTGGTCGTGCCGGGTACCTCCGCCGGCTTCTACTATCTGGAGATATTCCTCCCCGTTTTCGTCCGGTACAAGTCCTTCTTCGGCACCGCTGATATACCCGGCATAGGAAACGGTAAAGGGCTGCCCGTTAAAATCGGATCGCCAGGGAAGCCTGGAAAGTATGCCTTCCGGGGATACCAGGAGGGCTTCTTTCATGGACTTCCGCATGGGTTGTCCGTCGATATTCCCGTCTATATATGCGGTGAGATAGGTTTTATCGGACAGGAAGGTATTGGAGGTCTCCCCTTCCCGTATGGGCATTACGCCTTCGTAACTGATATAACGGGTAACAAAGGCTCCGAGAATGATGATTATAAAAGATATGTGCAACAAGAGTACTGCCCATTTTTCGCGTTTGTGCAACCTGTAGCGCACGATATTTCCGGCGAAATTGATCATAAGCAACACCATAATGGTCTCAAACCACCAGGCATTATATATCCAAATCCGTGCTGTGGTAGTACTGTACCAGCTTTCGATAAACGTGCCAAAGGCCAGCGCTGTGGCAAACACTACAAACAAAATTGCCATTAAGCGGGTGGAGAAGAGCGTTTTCTTGAGGAAGTCTGTCATTACAACTTATTTACGTGTAGTTTTACACTATGAACTCATCTTGACTTTTCTAATTGGCTACAAAATGATCTTTTTACTCCAGATTTCGCCTTTTTCTTGCTCCGTAGCTATGGCTATGCTCCCGATAATTATCGGGAGCAAAAAAGCCTGCATCTGAAGCAAAAATCTCTATTTCCTGCCTGCCGGCAGGCAGGTTCGCTTCAATCACAAAAGTCAAGATGAGTTCAATGGTATTCCGCCTGCAAAAATAGGTTGTTTTTATGAATTTTTACGGGTATGGTACAGGAAAGAAGCCTATGGGAATGTTAATATGTTCTTAAATACTACAGGACTTTTACCCGGCACCCGGTCTCGGGGTAAGCTAAAGTCGATGGTAATATAATCGGCGGAAACATTTATTGAAATTTACATAGTTTTTTAGTTAGGGAGTCCGAAGTTGGGGAGTGTTAGGCGAATTGTTTGAAGAAGAGCAGGGTTTACCGGGAAACAATGACCAATAAAATAGTTTCAAAACACTTTGGTTTTCCTGTAAGCTGAAAGGATACGCCGATTCCGGCAATATCATACCCCATTGTATTTTTGTGTATATTTAAGCTATCTTTGTGTTATGCAAAAGGCTGTTCGAAATAAACGTATGCTCTTATCGCTTTTGCGGGCTAACCGGGAGAAGCTATTCAGCTATGGCGTTACAAGCCTTAGTATTTTTGGTTCTTTTTTATCCGGAAAACTTCGCCCTGACAGTGATGTAGATCTATTGGTAGAATTCGAGCCGGACAAAAAGACTTATGATAATTTTATGGATCTATCCTTTTTCCTAGAAGATCTCCTGGGACGAAAAGTAGAATTGGTAACTCCGCAATCCCTTAGCCCTTACATTGGCCCTCACATTCTAAAACAAGCCGAAAATGTTGCTCTCTAATATCGAGTTACTGAAACATATTCAGGACGAAATATTATTTGTTTTAAAAACGACATCCGGAAAAAATAAGGACGAATTTATTTCTGATCCCGTTTTATCGAGAGCTGTAATAAGAAGCCTGGAAATAATTGGTGAAGCCAGCACAAAACTTTCTCCCGGATTTAAAGCACAATATCCCGATGTGGAATGGAGAAAAATATCGGATACGAGAAACCGGTTGATCCACGACTACTTTGGTGTGGATTACGATATCGTCTGGAATATCATCACGGATAAACTCCCGGATTTAAAAGAAAATATCCAAAATATAATTACCGAAAATCCATAACTCATCCATTTCCGGTATCTTCGTAACTTTGCCCTATGACCAAAGTAATTATCATTGGCTCCGGGAATGTAGCCACGCATTTAATCAAAGCTTTTCATAAGAGTAGTAAAGTTAAGGTAATTCAACTCTTTAACCGAAGCCGTATTTCCATAGAAGGTATTCCCGTAACAGACGATTACGACAAACTCTTTTCTGCCGACTTGTATATCATCGCCGTCTCCGACGATTCCATAAGCGATGTTTCGCGTAAGCTTCCTTTTAAGGACCGATTGGTAGCCCATACTTCCGGAAGTGTTGCCCTGGATGAGTTGAGCCCGGAAAACCGAAGAGGTGTTTTTTATCCCCTGCAAAGCTTTTCCAAAGACAAGGACGTGGACTTCTCCGGGATTCCCCTGTGTATCGAAGCCGGAAATGACGGGGACCTGGAATTACTGGAACATATAGCCGGTAGTATTTCCGGAAAGTTGTACCCGGTAAATTCCGAACAGCGGCGGTCGCTTCACCTGGCTGCTGTTTTTGTAAACAATTTTGTAAATCACCTTTATGCTATAGGTGAGGACATTTGCGGGAAAGACGATCTTTCTTTTGACCTGCTGAAACCACTCATTGCGGAAACAGCAAAAAAAATAGAAAGCATGTCCCCCGCCGAAGCACAGACCGGCCCGGCGAAACGACACGATGAGACCACTATACAAAAGCACCTGAACCTGTTGAACCTTCACCCTACATACGGGAAGATATACGAATTACTTACGAAATCCATACAGGAACAGTGAAAGACTGTTTTTTATCCTGAACTTTCTATATAAGACGTGTTTATCCGGCCTGTTGAAGCAGGACAAATGCATTAAAAAAACTATAATTACAACGTTTAAAATTCCAGGTTGCAAGTTACAGGTTGCAGGTTTTTACTGAAAAATTAAACTTGTAACAAAGGAATAATCCCTCCAACTCCATCCCGACATATATCGGGACTCCGAACTCACAACTCACCAGCTCTTATCCAACCTGAACTTTCTATATACGAAGTGTTTGTCCTGCCTGTTGAATAAGCATCCTCCTGTTTCCGGAAGAAACTTTGTAACTTTGCTTTTTTTAATCTCAAAAGCAAAACATATTTCCCTGCATGAAGAATTATAAAGAATACCTGGAAGACATCACCACTTTTGTCTTTGATGTAGATGGTGTACTCACAGACGGCACCATTGTCATTACCTCGGACGGACAAATGCTCCGCAATATGAACCTGAAAGACGGTTATGCCATAAAAACGGCCATAGACAAAGGGTATAATATCTGTATTATTTCGGGCGGAACCAACGAGGGTGTCCGGGAACGCATGCGCGGCCTGGGGGTTACGGACATTTACCTGGGGGCGCATCACAAAACGGATGCCCTGAACGAATATTTCGATATCTACGACATAAGACCCGAAAACGTACTGTATATGGGCGATGACCTGCCCGATCTTCCTCCTATGCAAATGGTGGGCTTACCTACCTGTCCGCAGGATGCCGTTCCGGAGATCAAGGAGATAGCCAAGTATGTATCTCATAAAAACGGAGGAAAAGGATGCGTACGGGATGTTATTGAGCAGGTGTTGAAAGTACAGGGAAAATGGAGCAACAACTTCGAAGCGAAATACGATTGATTATTCCGCATAGAACTACCATCGTTAGAAATCCACTGTTTTTTATAAAAGACCGAAAGTTTGTTTTGCCACGGATACACGAATAACTTTTAGAAAACCAATTCTGTTATCCGTGTATCCGTAGCAAAAATTTATAGAAACTAAGGTAACTACAATGAAATTGCAGCATTTTAATTATTAAATTGCCCCTAAAACAAATTGACCGACCATGAAAACCAGAATTTTGTCTGTAGATGTATTACGCGGACTCACCATCTTCTTTATGATCGTGGTGAATACACCCGGATCGTGGGATTATGTTTACGCGCCGCTGCGCCACGCTTCCTGGCACGGATGTACTCCCACCGACCTCGTATTTCCCAGTTTTTTATTTGTAGTAGGTCTCTCTATGAGCATCTCCATGAAAAAACTGGACCCTTCGTTGAAAAAAACGGTATTACTCAAGCTTTTAAAAAGGGCTGCCCTTATTTTCCTGATAGGTTTATTGCTCAACTGGTTCCCTTTTTACAGGACCAATATAGCAGACCTTCGCGTTTTCGGAGTCTTGCAACGCATTGCCCTGGCTTTCCTGGTAGCGGGAGTATGTATTACCCTCCTGCAAAGAACAGGCTACCTGATCTTTTCTATTGCAGCGCTTCTTCTCGGGCACTGGGCCATACTTTATTTTGCGGGAGGTGATGCCCCTTATTCTTTGGAAGGAAATTTCGGTAATGTACTGGATACTGCGCTGCTCGGCGAAAGGCATTTGTACAAAGGTTTCGGTATTCCGTTTGACCCGGAAGGTTTGCTGGGCACACTTTCTTCTGCCGGACAGGTACTCCTGGGATATGTTATCGGAAAAAGCGTGCTGAAATCCGGCGCCCCGGGATTGTCGCAGGTAAAGAAACTGGCATTGCTCGCTTTGTGCTTTATCCTCGCCGGCCAACTGTGGAATTTCATCTACCCTATAAACAAACCTTTATGGACAGGGTCGTATGTATTTTTTACCACCGGGATCATTACAGCGTTATGGGCTTTGTTTATCTGGGTTATCGACATCAAAAAAGTCAGCGACTGGACATTGGTGTTCCGGGTTTTCGGGCAAAATCCATTGGCAAGTTATATGCTATCCGTACTGGTTGTAAAAATATTTATTTATGTGATACGGATCGGGGATACCTCACTGATGGGATGGTCTTATCAAAATATTTTCCGCCCGGTTTTTGACAATTATCTCGGCAGTCTTATGTTTGCATTGACTTTTACTTTCTTTATATGGCTCTTTGCTTACGGATTGTACCGGAAAGGAAAAATCATTAAGATTTAACTGATTTTTCCCTGGTCTGCGGCAAACCGAAAATCATGTCAAAAACCAATTATTAAAAAAACGGTAATATGCTCCGGAAAATATTAGAAAATTACCATATCATTCTTGCTTCGGGCTCTCCCAGGCGTCACCAGTTCTTCCGCGACCTCGGAATTGACTTTGAGATACGCTTAAAAAGTGTGGAGGAAATATACCCAGAAAGACTTCGCGGAGGTGAGATTCCGGATTACCTGGCGCAACTTAAAGCGTTACCTTTAAAAGAGGAACTGAAGGAAAAAGATATCCTGATCACTTCGGACACTATCGTATGGCATCGGGAAAAGGCTCTCGGCAAACCGAAAGACAGGGAAGAGGCCCGGGAAATGCTGAGAGCCCTGTCGGATAACAGTCACGACGTTATCACTTCCGTATGTTTTACCACAATTACATTACAAAAAACCGTAAATGCGGTTACCAAAGTATATTTTGATGTGCTTACGGATGAAGAGATCGAATATTACATAGATCATTTTAAGCCTTTCGACAAAGCCGGGGCTTATGGTATACAGGAGTGGATAGGCCTTACCGGGATAAAAAAGATTGAAGGTTCTTATTTCAATGTGGTGGGACTGCCCGCACACCTGGTGTATAGCACGTTGAAAACCATGGTGGAAGGTAACGCTTAAAAAAGAAACGGAACGGCCTGAAAAATAATTTCCTGATGTATCTTTACTATTTTCTGCAAAACAGTCAAAAAACCGATGAATACATTCTTTGATCTATATAAAAATCAATTATTATACACAGCAATAGCCATTGTCTTTCTTTTGCTTTTGAAGTACCTGTTATCTAAAATCATCCGGAAAGTAGGAGTTATAAGCCACTATAATGATGCCCGCACCTCCCTTATCGTGAGATATTCCAAAATCACCATATTCTTTATTGGTATTGCCGCCATAAGTATTATATGGAATGTAAATTTCGAAGATCTGGGACTGATACTTTCTTCGATATTCGCGGTAATAGGTGTGGCTTTGTTTGCCCAATGGTCTATATTGAGCAACATTACTGCCGGGGTTATCCTGTTCTTTACATTTCCTTTTAAAATAGGTGATAAAATAGAGATACTGGATAAGGATTTTCCGGTACGAGCCACTATTGAAGACATTAAGGCCTTTCACCTGATGCTCCGCACGGAAGAAGGCGAGCTGATTACCTACCCCAACAACCTGCTACTGCAAAAAGGGGTCAAGGTATATGGAAATTCCCGGGAAGATGACGGTAGCAGAAGCCTGTAAATAGTTAAAGAAAGCCTAAACCCCCGACGGTGATTTCTATTATTTTTATATTTGGAAGGCTGTTGCCGGCCCTGGTAATCACCGGTATATTATTTATCGCAATACAACTGCGGAAATCTAAAACTAACTGAAATGCGCAAAATTACCCTTCTGTTATTAACTGTTTTTGCTTTCTCAACCGCATATGCCCAGCAACCTAAAACCTATTCTTCTTCCGAAATATATCACGCCATACAGAAACTGAACTTCCTGGGTTCGGCACTTTACCTGGCCGCTCATCCGGACGACGAAAACACCAGGATGATCTCGTACCTGTCCAATGAAGTGCACGCCAGGACAGCTTACCTGTCCCTCACGAGAGGTGACGGAGGACAGAACCTCATCGGCACGGAACTCCGCGAACTTCTGGGGGTTATAAGAACCGAAGAATTACTGGCGGCAAGACGAATAGACGGCGGAGAGCAAATATTTTCCAGAGCCAATGATTTCGGTTTTTCAAAGCACCCGGACGAAACATTGAATATCTGGGACAAAGACAGCGTTCTGGCCGATGTGGTACGGACCATACGGAAATTCCGCCCGGACATCATTATTAACCGTTTTGACCACAGAAGCCCCGGAACTACACATGGGCACCATACTACATCAGCTATGTTAAGTGTGGAAGCCTTTGACCTGACCGGGAATAAAAATGCTTACCCGGAACAGTTAGAGCAACTGGAAACATGGCAACCCCGACGACTTTTTTTCAACACCTCATGGTGGTTTTACGGCAGTGAAGAAAAATTCCGAAATGCCAATAAGGGCAACCTCATAGAAATGGACCTCGGGGGCTATTATCCTTCAATAGGCAAAAGCAACGGGGAGATAGCCGCTCAAAGCCGCAGCCAGCACAGAAGCCAGGGCTTCGGTAGTGCTGCCTCCAGGGGAAGTGAAACGGAATACCTGGAACTATTGAAAGGGGATAAACCGGGAAACAACGATCTTTTTTCCGGCATCAATACCACATGGTCGAGAATTGACGGCACGGAAGAGATCGCGAAATTGCTTAAATCCGTGGAACATCATTTCAACTTTAAAAATCCGGCCGAACACATTCCGCAGCTGGTCAAGGCCTATACCCTAATCCAGAAGCTGGACGATGCGCATTGGAAAGCTGTTAAGACCAAAGAAATAAAAGAAATCATACAGGCATGTGCAGGACTGTACCTGGAAGTAACCGCTGCAGATCCGCAGGCACCTCCGGGAAGCAAAGTTAAACTCAGCATAGAAGCCATTAACCGGGGGAATACGGATATGGTACTGCAAAGTGTGGGAATCCTGCCTTCGGGAACCGTAAAAAAGATCGGTTCCAATCTCGGAACTAATGAAAAGAACGATTTTGAACTGGAAACCACGATACCGGATGCAAAAAAATACACGACACCGTACTGGCTGATACAAAAGGGAACACTGGGTATGTACCATGCGAAACCCGAGTTTACAGGCCTGCCCGAAACTCCGGCCATACTCACTGCCGATTTTCACGTGGTTGTGAACGGAACGGCGATAGATTTTCAGAAAGATATCGTATATAAACATACCGATCCTGCCAGGGGGGAATTGTATCAACCTTTTGAGATACTCCCCCCGGTAACAGCCACAATCACCAATAAGGTTAATATTTTTGCCAACGGGCCCAAAGGGATTCCGGTAAAAGTCAGGGCTATCCGGGAACGGGTAAACTGTACTGTTTATCTCAAAGTTCCCGAAGGCTGGAACGTGGTACCGGAAAGCCATCCGGTGCGAACTACTAAAAAGGGGGAGGAAAAAACCGTAGTATTCCAGGTGACCCCTCCTGAAAATGAAAGTGAAGGGCTTATAAAACCGATGGTAAGTATAAACGGGGAAACTTACGACAGGGAACTGGTAGAGATAAATTACGACCACATTCCTACCCAGTCTGTCCTATTGCCCTCCGAGGCCAAAGTAGTCCGGCTCAACATAGATAAAGCGGGGAAATCCGTAGGATATATAGCCGGTGCCGGTGATAAAATACCTGAAAGCCTGCGACAAATAGGCTACAACGTAACCTTTCTGGATGTAAACAACCTCTCCGCTTCCTCCCTGGCCTATTATGATGCTGTGGTTATAGGTATCCGTGCGTATAACGTATCGGAAGCCCTGTACGCCAGACAACCTGTTTTACTGAATTATGTAAAAGAGGGAGGTACACTTATCGTACAGTATAATACCGTAGGACGGGGAACACCGTTGAATGTTATGGCTCCTTACTCTCTCCGTTTGTCCAGGGACAGGGTTACGGATGAGCATGCGGCTGTAAAACTGTTGTCCGAAGATCACCCGGTATTGAATTTTCCGAATAAAATAACCGTTGCGGATTTCGAAGGCTGGGTTCAGGAAAGGGGACTCTATTTTCCGGATCAATGGGATACGGAATACACTGCCCTCCTATCTATGCAGGATAAGGGAGAAAATGCAAAAGAAGGTAGTCTTCTTGTAGCACCTTACGGAAAAGGTTATTATATTTACACGGGACTGAGTTTTTTCAGGGAACTTCCTGCGGGTGTTCCGGGAGCATTCAAGCTATTTGCCAACATGCTTTCTGTTGGAAAACAGGATAACGGCAATTGACCGGAGGTCCCAAACGGTAAACTTTCGTGAACATGAAAAAATAAACATCACCTTCGTTAATGGAGCAATTGCAAAAAAAGAACACTCCCGAAAAATGGCGCTGGAAAACCAGCTACACCCTGGTACTTATTGCCAATGCCATTTATATTATCCTCTTTTATTTTATAATGCTGGAAAACTGCTAGTACATGGAAAGTATAGACTGGATAGTTTTATATACAACCCTTCTTTTCATTGTAGTTTACGGTACATGGAAAACGAAGAGAAACACTACCGTCAAAGATTACATCCTGGGAAATAAAGAAGCCAAATGGTGGACGGTGGGCCTTTCGGTAATGGCTACACAGGCCAGCGCTATCACTTTTTTGTCTACCCCCGGACAGGCTTTTCACGACGGCATGGGTTTCGTCCAGTTCTATTTCGGCCTTCCGCTGGCCATTATAGTGATCTGTATTGTTTTTATTCCGGTCTATGACAGGCTCAAAGTCTATACTGCCTACGAATTCCTGGAACAGCGTTTCGACCTTAAAACCCGGAGCCTGACCGCTATACTTTTTCTCGTACAACGGGGACTGGCTGCGGGGATTACCATTTATGCTCCTTCTATCATCCTTTCGGCCGTACTGGGCTGGGACCTGAAAACCCTGAATATTATCATCGGTTCGCTCGTTATAGTGTATACGGTGATCGGGGGTACAAAAGCGGTGAATGTTACACAGAAACAACAGATGTTTGTTATCATGTCCGGTATGTTCGTTGCTTTTTTTCTCATTCTCCACTACCTGCCGGATGATCTCACCTTCAGCAAGGCATTGAAAGTAGCGGGAGCTAACGAAAAACTGAATATTCTGAATTTTTCACTGGACACCCAGAGCAGGTATACCTTTTGGAGCGGCATTACGGGAGGATTCTTTTTGATGCTGTCTTACTTCGGTACGGACCAGAGCCAGGTACAACGATACCTCTCCGGAAAGTCCGTAAGGGAAAGCCAGATGGGACTTATCTTTAACGGTCTGCTCAAAGTCCCTATGCAGTTCTTTATTCTGCTTGTAGGTGTCATGGTATTCGTCTTTTACCAATACCACGCCTCTCCCCTGAATTTTAATCCGGCAGCAACGGAAGCCGTTATGAACTCTTCTTATGCTGATGAGTACAGGCAACTGGAAAAGGAGCATCTGGACCTGGAAACCGAGAAAAAAATGGCGCAGGAGTATTACTCCGGAGTACTCAATGTCAAGGACTACCAGATGACAATGGGTGCCAAACGAAAAATTCAGCATATAAATCAACAGGAAAGAGCTAACAGGAGTAAAGCCAGGGAGCTTATCGAAAAGGCTGACCCGGCTATAGAAACCAATGATAAAGACTATGTATTCATTCATTTTATACTTAACAATCTCCCCACAGGATTTATAGGGCTGCTGCTGGCTGTTATCCTTTCTGCCGCCATGTCCTCTACCGCTTCGGAACTGAACGCCCTCGGGACCATTACTACGATGGACCTCTATAAGAGAAGCCATAAAAACGAAAAAGAAGACCGTCATTACCTGTCGGCTACCAGATGGTTTACCTTACTCTGGGGAATTATTGCCATTACGTTTGCCAACTTCGGTTCCCTTCTGGACAATCTTATCCAACTGGTAAATATCATAGGATCGGTATTTTACGGCAATGTACTGGGTATATTCCTTCTGGCCTTCTTTTTCCGGTTTGTACGCGGAAACGCGGTCTTCTGGGCTGCGGTGATCACCCAGATCGTTATTTTCTTTATTTATTACACTTTTGTTTATACGGATGAACGAATTGGCTATTTATGGCTAAACTTTATCGGCTGCTCCCTGGTGATCACCATAGCATTGTTCTTCGAAATGCTGCAACGTTCTCTGAAAATGAGCAACTCCTGATAGAAATCAGGGCACGCGTCATAAAATTCAAACGGTTTGTTGCCGGTTAGTTTTTAGTTTTGGAGTTGATGAGTTCGGAGTCCCGATATATGTCGGGATGGAGTTGGAGGTATTATTTCTTTGTTATACGTTGCCGGTTTGCCAGTATTTATAATTCTCCAAACTGTAACCCGGTAGCTTCGATACACCCTTCGCTGCGCTTGGGCACTCAGCCGCCTACGCCATGGCCTAAATGTCAAAGCCCAAACCTGTAACTTGCAACCTGGAAACCTGGAACCATTAAACGTTGCAATTATAGTTTTTTTAATACGTTTGCCCTGTCTGAAAGATAAGGTTCCCGGTTGCGCCATACGATTTTAGTATATTTGTAATCAAACCTTCCAACTTGTAATGAAAACTTATATCTGCATGCTCCGGGGTATCAATGTATCCGGAAAGAACATCATAAAGATGGCTGAACTGAAAGAACTGTTCGAAAACCTGGGATTTACGGAGATAACTACTTATGTTCAAAGTGGTAATATAGTATTTAACGACTCCTCCGGAACGGATGCCGTATCCCTGGAAAACCGGATAACGGACAAATTACACACTGTTTTTGGCTATGAAAACATCACTTCTTTTATAAAAACAAAGAAAGAACTGATGGCTATACGGAAAAACAATCCGTATTACAAACCGGAAACGAATACCAAAGCGCTGTATTTTACCTTTATCCGGGAAAAACCGGAAGCAGACCGGGTAGCGGGACTAGACGTATTTAAAAGTTCCTCGGAAAGCGTAAGTATAAGTGACAATTGTATTTATCTCTATTGTCCGGAGGGTTACGGAAAAACTAAACTCTCCAATAATCTTTTTGAGAACAAACTGAAACTCCGGGCGACTACGAGAAACTGGAATACTGTAAACAAACTGATAGAAATAGCTGATAATACGGAAAAATCATGTTAGGATTAAAACTGCCTACGGACCCAAGATGGGTGAATATCGTAGAGAAAAACATTGAAGAAATACTTATCGACCACGCCTATTGCGAGCAGAAAGCGGCAAGTACTGCTATTTCCCTCATCGTCTCCTTCCCGGAATACACGGAACTGGTACAGGCCATGACCGCTTTGATTAAGGAAGAGATGAGCCATTTTAAAATGGTACACGACAGGATTATTGCCCGTGGCTGGGTATTGGGCAGGGAACGCAAAGACCTGTACGTAGTGGAGCTGATGAAATTTTTTCCCAAGGGTGGCAGCCGGGAAACGCATCTCGCTCACCGGTTATTATATGCGGCCCTGATAGAAGCCCGGAGCTGCGAACGTTTTCGTTTGCTATCGGAGCATATTCAGGACAGGGAACTGGCTGAGTTCTACAAGAACCTTATGACCAGTGAAGCTAACCACTATACCATGTTCCTGTCTTTTGCCCGCCAATACGGCAACCGTGAAGAGGTAGACCGGAAATGGCAGGAATTGCTGGAATACGAAGCAGAAATAATGAAAAACCTGGGTAAGAAGGAAACCATGCATGGTTAATTGTTGCCGGGAAAATTATATACAATTGTTCCAATAAAAAAATCCCGCCTGATGACGGGATTTTTTATTGCTGTTATTTTCATGTTTATTTCATGAATTTCTCCATAACCTCGTTGCTAACCCCGGTATTGGAGAAACCTCCGTCGTGATACAGGTTTTGCATGGTCACTTTTTTGGTAAGGTCGGAGAAAAGCGATACGGTATAATCCGCACATTCTCCTGCTGTAGCATTGCCCAAGGGAGACATCATATCGGCATAGGCGATAAAACCGTCAAATCCTTTAACTCCCTGTCCGGCCGTTGTAGGGGTCGGAGATTGGGAAATGGTATTTACCCTTACTTTTTTATCCTTTCCGTAGAAATAACCGAAGCTTCTTGCTATGGATTCGAGGTAAGCTTTGTTATCGGCCATATCGTTATAATCCGGGAATGTACGCTGGGCTGCCATATAGGTCAATGCCACTACACTCCCCCACTCGTTCATGGCGTCGTTTTTATGCAGGGTTTGCAGTACTTTATGAAAGGAAACCGCAGATACGTCCCATCCTTTGGCAGTAAAATCGTAGTTCTGATCCGTATAGTGTTTTCCTTTACGGACATTCACAGACATTCCTATAGAATGCAGGACAAAATCGAGTTTACCTCCCAGGATTTCCATGGATTTTTCCACGAGGGCCTGCAGATCTTCCAGATTGGTGGCATCTGCTGGTACAATCTCCGAACCTGTTTTTTCCGCCAGTGCTTTTATCTGTCCCATACGCATCGCTATAGGAGCATTGGTAAGTACGAAAGTACCTCCTTCTTCATGAACTCTTTCTGCAGTTTTCCAGGCTATGGAGTTTTCGTCCAACGCCCCGAAAATAATTCCCTTTTTTCCTTTTAATAAATTGTACATTTCTATCTGTTATGTTTGTCGTTTATGGTTTAAAGTCTGAGGTTACGGATTTGGTATTGCAGATTGATCCTGAAACCTGTAACTAAATTTCATCACAATAATAATAATTCCCTGGCATGTGATATGGCCGATTCGGAAATATTTTTACCACTCAGCATTTCGGCTATCTCCACGATACGCTCATCGGTAGACAATTCTTTCATCTGGGTGGAGGTCACTTCTCCGGAATCCTGTTTATACACCTTAAAATGCCGGGCCCCTTTAGCTGCTATCTGTGGGAGGTGGGTAATGGCAAAAACCTGCATGCTTTCTCCCATCTCCTTCATAATATCCCCCATCTTATCGGACACCTCGCCGGAAACTCCGGTATCTATTTCGTCGAACATGATGGTTGGCAGCTTTTCATAACGGGCCAGCACGGCTTTTATAGACAGCATTATCCTGGACAATTCGCCGCCGGAAGCCACTTTTTTCAATTCGCCGTAGCCGGTTCCCTTATTCGCGGAGAACAAAAAGTGTAGTTCGTCTTTACCGTTGGCAAAAAACGAGGTAGTAGGTTTGATCTCTATCCGAAAGGTGGCATTGGGCATACCGAGTTTGGACAATGAACTCTCCAGGTATTTTTTTAGTTTAGGCGCTTCTTTTCCTCTTTTCTCGTGTATTTTAGAGGCTTTTACGTCCAGTTCTTCTTCCAGTTGGAGCACCTTCAGTTGTTTGTTTTTTATATCGTTCTCCAGGTTTTCCGTAACAGAAACTTTTTCTTCGAGTTCTTTTTGAATCCGTATAAGTTCTTCTACTTCCAGGGCATTGTGTTTCTTCTGCAGGTCATAAATAAGCTGAAGCCTGGTATTTACCTGATCCAGTTGCCCGGGGTCCGCTTCGACGGTTTCGTCTATATTCTGTATTTCGTTAAACGTATCGTCCAGTTCAATAAAAGCGGAATTGATCCTGTTTTGCAGTTCTTCGAACCTGGCGCCGTACCCGGCGAGTTTCCCCAGGAGGTTCCGCATATTATTCAGGTTAACCAGAATACCACTTTGTTCATCGCTGAGTAATTGAGAGGAGAGAGCCAGTTTTTCCTTTATCTCTTCTACATTGCTCAGTTTTTCAAAGGTTTCTTCCATTTCTTCCAGCATACCGGGTTGCAGGCGGGCTTCCCGGAGTTCTTTCAGTAAAAAGGCATTGTAATCCTGCTCTTTATCTGCTTCCTGCTGAAAATCTATGAGTTTCTGCAATTCTTTCTTGGCTTTATGATATTCTGCCAGTTTAGTTCTGTATGCCTCTATATTGGTTTTGTTCCCGGCTATGGCATCTATTACCTGAAACTGAAAATCGTTGTCGGTAAGTTGCAGGGTCTGGTGCTGGGAATGAATATCTATAAGCCGGATACTAAGTGCCGAAAGGACATCCAGGGTTACCGGGGTATCGTTCACAAAAGCCCGGGATTTACCGCCGGGAAGTATTTCCCGACGGATAATCGTATTTGCTTCGTAGTCGAGGTCGAGTTTGTTAAAAAGGGATTCCAGATGGTAATCCTCTACGGAAAACTCGGCTTCCACAATACATTTGTTCTCTTTGTTCTTTAAACTGTTCAGGTCGGCCCTTTTACCCAGTATCAGGGACAGTCCGCCCAGCAGGATAGATTTTCCCGCGCCGGTTTCGCCGGTGATAATGGTGAGCCCCTTATCAAAACGAACCTTGAGGTCGTCTATGAGAGCATAGTTTTTTATAGAAAGAGAAAGTAACAATACACAATGGTTTTATACGTTTCAAATATACTAACATTTTTGAATGCGGTAATACTCCATTTATGCTGTCTGTAAAAATTACAGTTTTCTTCTTTTTCGTTCCTTTTTAAGCAAAGACAATTCCCGGCTGGTTTGCCCGGCCACAGAGGTATTTTCTTCCGCCCGGCGTATCAGATAGGGCATTACGTCTTTTACAGGTCCGAAAGGCAGGTATTTTGCGACGTTATACCCATGCGCTCCGAGGTTATAGCTTATATGATCGCTCATACCGTATAACTGTCCGAACCATACCCTGGGATCGTTCTTTGCTATACCGCGTTCCTCCATAAGCTCCATAAGCAAGTGTGAGCTCTCTTCGTTGTGGGTGCCCGAAAAGATAGCCATACGGTCCAGGTGATCTATCATATAGGCAACTGCTTCGTTGTAATTATTATCTGTAGCCTCCTTGGACGGACAAATAGGCGTCGGATATCCTTTTTCTTCCGCCCTTTCGTTCTCCTTTTCCATATAGGCACCGCGAACCAGTTTTATCCCGATATAAAACCCTTCTTCTTCGGCTTGTTCATACAGTTTTTTCAGATAATCCATTCGATCCCAGCGGTACATTTGCAGGGTATTGTATACAACCACCTTTTCTTTGTTGTACTTGCGCATCATATCGGTGATCAGATTGTCTACCGCCTCCTGTATCCAGCTTTCTTCTGCGTCTATCAGCAGGCCCACATCCAATTGATGTGCCTTCCGGCAGGTGGAGTCGAAGCGGTTTACCACCCTGTCCCATTCATCCTGTTCCCTCACGGTAAGATCCTTACCTTCATTAACCTTCTGGAAAAGAGAAAATCTTCCGTATCCCGAAGGTTTGAAAACGGCAAAGGGAATGGAATCTTTTTCTTTGACAAAATTCAGTATATCTATAACCCTTCGGTGCGATTCGTCCAACGGGTTTTCTTCATCTTTTCCCTCCACGGAATAATCGAGTACAGAAGAAACCCCTTTTTCATACAATTTGTCGATGACCGGCATGCAGTCTTCTTCGTTCACACCTCCGCAGAACTGATCGAATACGGTAGACCGTATAAGCCCTTCTACCGGAAGATGTGTTTTTATGGCAAAATTGGTAACCGCCGTACCAATTCGTACCAAAGGCTGATTTGCTATCAGCTTAAATAGAAAATACGCCCTCTCCAGTTCCACATCGGTTTTTAGGGCGAAGGCAGTTTTTGTGTCTTCAAAAATGTTTTCCATTTACTGTTTCTCATTAAAAAAGGTCATTTAATACCGGAAAAAAGAACAACGAATCTCTTTCCGTACCGCATTGTATACAGTATGCTACTGTAAAAGAAAACGGCACGCTGTTTTCCGGGACGAAAATAAACGTAATTGTTTAAAATCGACTATAAACAGCCGAAAAAAAATTGCATAATTTTCAAGAAAGGAAGCCCGGCATTAATAACTTTTATATTTCATCCTCTTTTTCATGCATTTCATCTATTTTATAATGTTTATTTGACAGTATTAACACTAAAAATACTTCGTAAAATGCGTATATTTGATATAACTCTAATCAATAAATGTACAAAACTATGAGTGTTAAAGCAAAATATCAGCCGGTACTTGACCTGGGTACGGAATTAAAGATCAAAAACGGCAGCGCCGAAGAAGCCGATGGCATTCTGAAACTGAAAGGAACGACCAATACACAGTATGAAAAAAACATCCTGTGGGATAAGATAAAGGAAATAGGCGGCAACCAGCCTACTGATATCAAAGCGGATATACGTGTGGAAGAAACGGATGCCTCGGTATACCACAGACATATAGTACAAAAGGGGGAAACACTGGGGAAAATTGCTAAGAAATATTACGGGGACGCTTCTAAATACAATACTATTTTTCAGGCCAATACGGATAAGCTGAAAAACCCGGATCTTATTCATCCGGACCAGGAACTTGTTATTCCGCGATTGTCTTAGACGGTCTTATAAAAACAACCCCGGACTTCTCTAAAATCCGGGGTTATGTTTTTTTATTTGCTTTGCTTTTGTATAATCCGCATCGCATGATTGTAGATACGTTCGAACTGTTCGTCCTTTCCCATATCCGTGTTGTCCAGTTCTATGGCATCGGGAGCCTTTACCAGAGGGGAATCTTTCCGGTGTGAATCGATATAATCCCTGTCTGTAACATTTTTCAGGACTTCCGGGAAGGTTATCTCCTTTCCTTTGCCCAGGAGTTCTTTGTATCTCCTGGTGGCGCGGGTTTCCGGCGACGCGGTCATAAACAACTTTAATTCCGCATCCGGAAACACTACAGTACCTATATCCCTGCCATCCATCACAATACCCCTGTCTTTTCCCATTGCCCGTTGTTCTTCCACGAGTTTACGCCTTACCAGGGAAATAGCTGCTACTCCACTTACCCGGTTGGAAACATCCATATTCCTTATTTTCTCCTCTACATTAACATCGTTCAAGTATGTTTCTCCGTATCCGAGGGAATCGTTAAGTACAAAGCGTATTTTTATATCATCCAGTTTCCTGGTAAGACCTTCCTTGTCTATTATTCCTTCATCCCCGAACAGATTGTTTTCCATAGCGTACAGTGTAACCGCCCTGTACATGGCGCCGGTATCTACGTAGATATAACTCAATTCCTTAGCAAGTCTTTTGGCTATGGTACTCTTACCGGTCGAAGAATAACCATCAATGGCAATAATAATTTTTTTCATCCGAATAATTCTGTTAAAATAATATAGTTTCGAAACAGCAATTTTCTTCACTCTATCACCGGAAACCCACATTTCAGACTACTGCTATCCGCACATACAAATTAAACAATTCTCTTCTTATCACCTATAGTTTCCCTTAAGTATTTTGGAAAAAATGATTTTTATCCGAAGGAATATTTTTTATAAACGTCAAAAAAAGGGTTTTATGAGATCTGGGTTTAAAAGTTGTGGGATTGTCGGGTAGAATGTTTTAAAAAAAAGAGAAGGGTAAGTTGCAGGTTACAAGTTCCAGATCCAGGCATGCCTGAATAAGGTTATCATTATTCGTAAAAATGCAAAAAGGCGCTGTAAATATTTTACAGCACCTTTCCGGGGTTCATATATCTTTTTCGGACTACTCTCCCATTGCCGCGGCTACTGCAGCAGACAACCTTTTATAGGTTCCGTTTTCCAAACGATCACGGATCGCGGAGAAGGCATCGAGCGTTACGTTGACATCTTCGAGTGTATGGGTTGCTGTCGGGATCATACGAAGAAGTATTAATCCTTTGGGAATTACGGGGTACACAACGATAGAACAGAAAATTCCGTAATTCTCCCTGAGGTCCTTTACAAGAGCCATAGCTTCCGGGATACTTCCGTTCAGGTATACGGGTGTAACACAGGTATTGGTTGTGCCTATATTAAACCCACGATCTTTAAGACCGTTCTGTAAGGCATCGACATTTTCCCATAATTTACCTTTCAATTCTGGCATGGTACGAAGCATTTCAAGGCGTTTCAGAGCACCTTTAACAAAGACCATAGGCAAGGACTTGGCAAACATTTGCGAACGCAGATTGTATTTCAGGTAATCGATGATCTCTTTGTCTCCCGCCAGGAATGCCCCTATACTTGCCATAGATTTGGCAAATGTAGCGAAGTACACATCGATATCTTCCTGGATTCCCTGTTCTTCTCCTGCTCCTGCCCCGGTAGCTCCCAGGGTACCGAAACCGTGGGCATCATCTACCAACAGACGGAATTTATACTTTTTCTTAAGTGCAACGATCTCCTTCAGTTTCCCCTGTTCGCCACGCATACCGAACACACCTTCCGAGATAACGAGTATCCCTCCACCGGTTTGCTCGGCCATTTTAGTGGCCCGTTCCAGGTTCTTTTCCAGACTGTCTATGTCGTTATGCATAAAGGTAAACCGTTTACCCATATGCAAACGCACACCATCTATGATACAAGCGTGGGAATCCACATCATAAACAATAATATCGTCTTTGGTAACCAATGCGTCTATTGCAGAAACCATTCCCTGGTAACCGAAATTCAGCAAATAAGCTGCTTCTTTTTGAACAAAAGCCGCGAGTTCATTCTGGAGTTGCTCATGAACATCGGTATGTCCGCTCATCATTCTGGCTCCCATAGGATATGCACAACCGTGTTCCGCAGCAGCTTCGGCGTCTGCCTTCAGCACTTCCGGATGATTGGCAAGCCCCAGGTAATCATTGATACTCCAGGTGATAACTTCCTTACCATTGAACTTCATTCTATTGGAGATCGGCCCTTCGAGTTTCGGAAAAACAAAATATCCTTCCGCCTGCGATGCCCATTTCCCCAATGGTCCCTTATTTTCAATGATCCTATCAAATAAATCCTTCATGTAGATATCAAAATTTTATGATAAAATTTTCTTTAGCGCGAATGGGCTAAATTACGTATTTTAAGAATTCGTTCACAAAAATTCCCAGGAAGATATGAACTATTAGTGTCCATTTTGTAAACAAACATCCGCATTTTAGCGGATGTTTTAGAAAATTCTTACTTTATATATTCTATTTTCTGCTCCTCTTCAATATTTTTACTATCAAAAAACCCTTGCTCCCGCATCCATTCATCACTGTATATTTTACTCATGTACCTGGAACCGTGATCGGGGAATATCATAATAACATTGCTGTTTGCATCAAATTCTCCTTCTGCGGAAAGCTGTTTCACTGCCTGCATTACCGCTCCGCTGGTATATCCAACAAACAGTCCTTCTGTTTTAGAGACCTCTCTTGCGGTATGTGCACTTTCTTCATCGGTTACCTTGATGAATTTATCGATAACATCAAAATCGGTTGCAGTCGGAATAAGGTTTTTCCCCAGGCCTTCTATTCGATACGGATATATTTCCTTGGAATCGAACTCTCCGGTTTCGTGGTATTTTTTCAGTACGGAACCATAGGCATCCACTCCTATGACCTTTATTTTCGTTCCGTTCTTTTGGGCTTGTTCTTTGAGATATCTGGCAGTTCCGGAAATAGTCCCCCCGGTTCCGCTACAGGCTATGAGATGAGTAATGGCACCGCCTGTCTGTTTCCATATTTCGGGGCCCGTAGTGTTATAATGGGCATTGATATTCAGCTCGTTGAAATACTGGTTTATATAAACCGACCCTTTCATTTCCTCGTGCATACGCCTTGCTACCTGGTAGTATGACCTTGGGTCATCGGCACTTACATGGGCAGGGCACACATATACCTTGGCGCCCATAGAGCGCAGCATGTCTATCTTATCTTTCGAGGATTTGGAGCTCACGGCAAGTACACAATCATATCCTTTTACGATACTCACCATAGCAATACTGAACCCGGTATTTCCCGAGGTGGTTTCGATGATAGTATCTCCCGGTTTGAGAACTCCGCTCTTTTCCGCTTGTTCTATGATATGAAGAGCTATTCTGTCTTTCGTGGAATGGCCGGGATTAAAAGCTTCAACTTTTGCATAAAAATTTCCTTCGAAGGAATTGGTTATGGCATTAAGTTTTATAATTGGCGTATTTCCGATTAGTTCTAATACGTTATCGTAAGCCTTAATCTTTTGTTCCATATAACTTATATTTGGTTTCAAAGTCGGTTCTTTTAAAAAACCAAAAACCGAGCAAATTTAGTTATTTTTTTTTATTACTCTTTAATTCCCTCCAAATCTAACAGGAAAGCGTACTCTTCCGCGACCTCCCGAAGTGCCTCAAAACGCCCCGAGGCACCACTGTGGCCCGCATCCATATTGGTATGAAAAAGAAGTAAATTATTATCTGTTTTTAATTCCCTGAGCCTGGCCACCCACTTTGCAGGCTCCCAGTACTGCACCTGCGAATCGTGATACCCGGTTGTTACCAGCATATTGGGATATGGCTGAGCCTTTACGTTGTCATAAGGCGAATAGGATTTTATATAGTTGTAATATTCTTTGTCATTCGGGTTTCCCCATTCGTCATATTCACCGGTTGTCAATGGTATAGACTCGTCGAGCATGGTAGTAACGACATCGACAAACGGCACGGAGGCCACGACACCGTTATAGAGTTCGGGTGCCATATTTACTATGGCCCCCATTAGCAACCCGCCGGCCGAACCTCCCATAGCATAAAGATGTTGCGGGGAAGTATATTTTTCACCGATCAGGTATTTGGAACAATCCACAAAATCGGTAAACGTATTTTTCTTTTTGAGCAGTTTCCCGTCTTCATACCAGGGTCTTCCGAGATACTCCCCTCCTCTTATGTGTGCAATGGCATAGATAAAGCCACGATCGAGCAGGCTGAGCCTTACTGTAGAGAAATACGGGTCTATCGTAGAACCATATGATCCGTAACCGTAAAGCAACAACGGATTTTTTCCGGATTTTTTAATGCCTTTCCGGTACACCAGGGAAACCGGAATTTTTTTACCGTCTCTTGCCGTTGCCCATATTCTCTCGGACGCGTAGTTATCTTTATCAAACTTACCTCCCAGTACTTCCTGTTCCTTTTTCACTTCTTTTTCACGGGTCACCATATTGAAATCTATGGTGGAAAGCGGTGTGGTAAGCGAATTATAGCCATACCGGAGAATATCGGTATCAAATTCTATATTGGCACCGGTGTAGGCTGTGTAGGTCTCATTGTCAAAAGGCAGGTAATAATCCTCATCTCCATCCCAACGCATAATGCGTATTTTGTTCAATCCCTGGTTCCTTTCGCTCACTACCAGAAAATCCTTAAAAATATCTATATCCTCCAGTAAAACATCATCCCGGTGCGGCAATACCTCTTCCCAATGTTCTTTTCCGGTGTTGTTTTCTGATGTCTTCATCAGTTTGAAATTAGTGGCACTATCTGCATTGGTCACTACATAAAAATGATCGTTGTAGTGTGAGATACTGTACTCCAATCCCCGTATCCTGGGCTGGAAGACCTTAAAGTCCCCCGAAGGTTCATCGGCAGAAAGTATACTGTATTCTGTAGTAAGTGTACTGTGCGACCCTACTACAATAAATTTTTTGGATTTGGTTTTGTATACGAAGGCATTGAAGGTATCGTCCTTTTCATGATACACCAGTTCATCCTCTCTTTCCTCTTCGAGAACATGGCGGTATATCTTTTCCGATCTGAGGGTTTTGGGGTCCTTAACCGTATAGAAAAGCGTTTTATTATCATTACCCCAGGTACTTCCCCCGGTTGTGTTGTTAATTTCCAGGGACGATATTTCCCCGGTCTCCAGGTTTTTCACCCGGATGGTGTATATCCTCCTGCTGAGGGTATCCACACCAAATGCTGCCAACTTGTTGTCCGGGCTAATGTTAATTCCTCTCAACTGGAAGTAGGAATATTCTTTGGCCATCTCATTACAATCAAAGAGGATCTCTTCTTTCCCTTCCAGCGAATCTTTTCTCCGGGTATATACCGGATAATCTTTCCCGGTCTCGTAACGGGTAATATACCAGTAACCGTTATAGAAATAAGGGACAGACTCATCGTCTTCTTTTATCCGGGATTTCATTTCCCCGAAGAGATCTTCCTGAAACTGCTTGGTATGGGCAGTCATTTTATTGTTATAATCATTTTCTCTCTCCAGGTAATCTATGACTTCCGGGTTATCTCTTTCGTTCATCCAGAAATAATCATCTATCCGTATATCACCGTGTTTCTTTAAAGGAGTTGGTTTTTTTTCCGCAATCGGAGGCGTAATGTTTTTGATCACTTTGGAAGTATTTTCATTTTTACAAGATGTTGCAAAAATAGCACTAATAATAAGCAAGACACTTATTTTTTTCATAACGATTTTATAATATTTTCGCTCTAAAAGCAGTACAATTTAATAATTTTGCCTTTACAATTCTTTAAAATCAGGAAATAATGTTTGGAGATTTAACCGGAATAATGGGAAAACTCAAAGAAACCCAGAAAAAAATCGAAGAGACTAAAAAGCGATTAGACAGTGTTTTAATAGACGAGAGTTCAAGTGATGGTTTGCTTAAAATAACGATCACTGCAAACCGGCAGATCAAAGCTGTAGACATAGATCCTTCCTTGTTAAAGGATGGCGAACAGCTGGAAGATTACCTGATCTTAACTTTAAACAAGGCCATAGAAAAGGCGACAAAAGTAAACGAAGCCGAGCTTGCTTCCGTAGCTAAGGAAGGAATGCCGAGCATTCCCGGGATGGATATGTTCAAATAACCCGCAAAGTAATATCCCGTAAAACTGAGGCCGGAAATGATTTCCGGCTTCTTTTGTAAACAATAGTAACAGCCTGTAAAACCTCTTTACCTCCCAAAGCGATATCCGGGTTTCCAGGCTTTTTCATTTCGTACATTCACGAAACAGATCGGGGGGCAACAGATAATTTAACACCGGATCTTCCTCTTTTTTTACTATATTTACTACACTCAACCAAAAAAACAGTACCTCTATGTTTGAATTAAAGAAAAATACCAAAGGGGGCTTTCACTTTACTTTAAAGGCCAAAAACGGACAGGTAATCCTGAGCAGTGAAGCGTACAGTAGCAAAAGCGCTGCTGAAAACGGGATAGCTTCCGTAAAGAAAAACGCCCAGGACGAAACCAAGTTCGAAAGAAAAACAGCGAAGAACGGTAAGTTTTATTTTAATCTGAAGGCAGGAAACGGACAGATCATCGGCACCAGCCAGATGTATGCTTCGGAAGCCGGTATGGAAAACGGTATCGATTCTGTTAAAAACAATGCCCCCGGGGCGGAAATGCGGGAAGAATCCTGACTTGTAGTGTGATTTCAGGTCTCTTAATCTTCTTTTTTCATATACTTTTTCATCAGACTGACCTGCTCTTCCATATGGCCTTTGATCCCGGATAACAACTCAATATCTTTAGGAGTTTTTTCTGTTTTATCTTTGGGATTCTGTGCTTTGTTCCGCAATCGGTTCATACCTTTCACCACCAGGAACATGCAAAAAGCTATAATGACAAAATCGAGAAGAGCTTCCACCAGTTCTCCATAACCTATTGCTATCTTATTTGCTATAATAATTCCGCCCTCTCCCATAATGGCTTCGCGAAGGACCCATTCCTTATCTTTGAAATTCATATCGGAGACCAGAAAAGACATTGGAGGCATCAGTATTTTCTTGACCAGAACATCCGTTACCTTATTAAAAGATGCGCCTATAATAACCCCGATGGCAATATCTATCATATTCCCCTTAACAGCAAATTCTTTAAATTCCTTATATATCTTAAACATCGAATCCTGTTATTTTTAAATCTCCGGGTCTGGAAGAAGATATTTATTCAAAATCCAGGCTGATCTGCGATTTTCCGGAAGCTTCTATACTATCGGGATCTTTTTTTGCCGCATCATCATCTTCTGCTTCGGCTTCCTCCACTGCGGGCTCTTCAACTTCTTCATACGGCAACGGATCGAGAAGGTTCACCTGTTTCACCTTATCGGCAGTAAGCTGATTGCCAAGAGCCTTAATCCCTTTTATCGAGATAAAATCTTCCAGATCAACGGTCAGATTCTCCCTGACCTGCTTTCCTCTTGGTTTTACAAATTCTATTTCTGCAACAGGTCTCCATTCGGTAGACACGACCTCCAGTTGCGATTTCGGATGTTCGGTGATAAACAATTCTTCTTTATTTCCGTTTTCTACCAGGAAGCGTTTTACGTAATACCTTTCCTTTTCCCCGTCGTAATAAATTGCCGAAACCGGCTTTTTCGGGTTCCATTTTTCCAGGACCACCATATTCTGATCGAAATGTATGGAAAGGTCCGGAGATATGGTCTTCACTATTCCGGACTGTGTAATCACCAGCAACCTGTCTTCGCCCTTAAACGCGCCGAGAAGCTCTCCCCTGCCATCTACATTAAGGCGTTGTACCGTATCGTCAAACCAGATTTTTCTCGGATTGAGCGTGGATACTCCTTTTTCTTTTAGTTCTATGCGTTTAATGGCATATTTAGTGACTACATTCCCTTTGGATTGCCTTCCTTTAATAAGTATATCGGCGAAATCCACATCCCATTTCAGCTTTTTGATACTTCCGGCCTGGCGCAGGAATATGGTTATCATTTCCGCTTCTCCGTTTGGATTTGCTGAAAAATAAAGTATTTCCGAGCCTTTTTTACCCTGGGCAAGGTCGTATTCCCTGTCTCTTGTTATTCCGGTAACATGGAATCTTTTTATATAACTGGCACCTCCTTTTCCGTCCTTATAGATCAGGTTATATACCGTACGCTTATCTTTTTTCTTAAATACAGCTACGTGAATGATATTTTTACCGATAAAGGTTTTAGCTTCCACTTTGGTAACCACCATTTTACCTTCCTGGGTAAATACGATAATATCGTCTATATCGCTACAATCGCATACGTATTCGTCTTTTCGGAGGGAAGTCCCTACAAAACCTTCTTCCCGGTTTACATAGAGTTTGGTATTGCGGATAACCACTTTAGTAGCCTCTATATCGTCAAATACACGGATCTCCGTCTTCCTCTCCCTGCCTTCACCGTATACTTTTTTAAGCCTGGCAAAATAATCTATGGCGTACTCTATAAGGTTCGCGAGATGACGTTTTACCTGTTCTATCTCTCCTTCCAGCGCTTCGATCTTTTCCTGGGCTTTATCAATATCGAATTTAGATATACGTTTGATCCGTATTTCGGTTAACCTTACGATATCTTCTTCGGTAACGGCACGCCTGAGGTGTTTCACATGTGGTTGCAATCCTTTGTCTATAGCAGCTATTACCCCTTCCCAGGTTTCTTCCTCTTCTATGTCGCGGTATATCCTCTTCTCAATAAAAATACGTTCCAAAGACGCAAAATGCCATTGTTCTTCGAGCTCCTGTAACTGTATTTCCAGTTCCTGTTTCAGCAGTTGCACGGTAAAATCGGTAGACCTTCTCAACATTTCCGATACCCCTATAAACAAAGGCTTATTATCTTCAATAACACATCCTAAGGGCGATATGGAAGTTTCACAGGAAGTAAACGCATAAAGTGCGTCTATGGTTTTGTCCGGGGAGATACCGGCAGGCAGATGCACCAGTATTTCAACTTCGGCAGCCGTATTATCCTCTATCTTCTTGACCTTAATCTTCCCTTTTTCATTCGCTTTTAATATGGAATCTATAAGGGATGATGTATTGGAACCATAAGGAATTTGTGTAATTACCAGCGTATTTTTATCCAACTGGGAGATTTTGGCCCTCACCCGTATCTTTCCACCGCGGTTACCGTCGTTATAATTGGACACATCCATAATACCCGCAGTAGGGAAATCGGGATATAACGTAAAAGACTTTCCTTTAAGGTATTTTACGGAAGCATCTATCAGTTCCAGAAAATTGTGCGGAAGTATTTTTGTGGAAAGCCCCACTGCAATACCTTCGGCCCCCTGAGCGAGAAGCAACGGAAACTTAACCGGCAGGTTTACCGGTTCTTTTTTTCTTCCGTCATAACTGAGCTGCCATTCCGTGATCTTGGGACTGTACACTACTTCCAGGGCAAACTTAGAGAGCCTGGCCTCTATATACCTGGAAGCCGCAGCGCCATCTCCGGTAAGTATATTTCCCCAGTTTCCCTGCATATCGATAAGCAGGTCTTTTTGCCCTACCTGGACCATCGCATCTCCTATACTTGCATCCCCATGAGGATGATACTGCATGGTATGCCCCACAATGTTAGCCACCTTGTTATAGCGCCCGTCATCCAGTTCTTTCATGGAATGCAGGATACGGCGCTGCACAGGCTTAAAGCCATCTTCTATGGCAGGAACGGCCCGTTCCAGGATCACATAAGAAGCATAATCCAAAAACCAGTCTTTATACATCCCGGTAACCCGGGTTATGGAATCTGCGTTTGTTTCTTCGTTATTCAGATCTTGATTCTCGTTATTTTCCTCCATGTACGTAAGAGAGATTTATAAACTTTAAACGGTGTGGTTGTTATTTTAGTTTTCCAGTCATTATACCTGATAATGAGTCCATTAGTCGCATTATTTCACTTCTGATTTACCGGCTAATTGGCACATTTATTGTAAAACACCAGGGTATACTTGTAGCGATATACGTTATTCTTCCTCGATCAGGTCCAGCTCTACTTTGAGGTTATTGATAATAAACTCCTGCCTGTCCGGAGTATTCTTACCCATGTAAAACTCCAGGAGGCTGTCTATAGACATCGCTTTGTCCAGCATCACCGGGTCCAGCCGGATATCATCCCCTATAAAATACTTGAACTCATCCGGCGAAATCTCCCCGAGCCCCTTAAACCTTGTTATTTCCGGTTTTCCTTTCAATTTACGCATAGCATTCTGCCTCTCTTCTTCGCTATAGCAATAAATGGTTTCTTTCTTATTTCTCACCCGGAACAACGGGGTTTGCAAAATATACAAATGTCCTTCCTTGATAAGTTCCGGAAAGAATTGCAGGAAAAACGTAATCAGAAGCAAGCGTATGTGCATACCGTCCACATCGGCATCGGTAGCGATAACTATATTATTATACCGGAGGTCTTCAAAAGATTCTTCGATATTCAGGGCGGACTGCAAAAGGTTGAATTCTTCATTTTCATACACCACTTTTTTGCTCATTCCGTACGAATTAAGCGGCTTACCGCGGAGACTGAATACCGCCTGGGTATTTACATCCCTCGATTTGGTTATAGAACCGGAAGCAGAGTCTCCCTCGGTTATGAAGAGGGTGGATTCCAGTCGCCGCTCGTTCTTCATATCCATAAGGTGTACCCGGCAATCCCGCAGTTTTTTATTGTGTAAACTGGCTTTTTTGGCACGCTCCTTCGCAAGCTTCCGTATACCGGAAAGTTCTTTTCGTTCCCGTTCGGCCTGTAGTATTTTCCGTTGCAGTTTTTCTGCTGTCTCCGGATTTTTGTGCAGGTAATTATCCAGTTGCGTACCTATAAAATCGTTGACATAGGTCCTGACGGTAGGCAATCCGTCTCCCATATCCGCAGACCCGAGTTTGGTTTTGGTCTGGCTTTCGAAGACCGGTTCCATAACTTTCAGGGAAACGGCCGCGATAATGGATTTTCGTATATCCGACGCATCGTAATTCTTTCCGTAATAATCCCGGATGGTTTTTACTATGGATTCCCGGAAAGCGGCCAGGTGTGTACCTCCCTGGGTGGTATTCTGCCCGTTTACAAAGGAATGGTACTCTTCGCTGTACTGAGTTTTACTATGGGTCATAGCCACCTCTATATCCGCTCCTTTCAGATGGATAATCGGATACAGCATATCGTCCATATTATTATTATCCTCCAGCAGGTCTTTAAGACCGTTTTCGGAATAAAATTTTTCTCCGTTAAAAACTATGGTGAGTCCCGGGTTCAGATATACATAGTTTTTGAGCATCCTCTCTATATACTCATTCCGGAACTTGTAATTTTTAAATATTGCTTCATCCGGGATAAAGGATACTTTGGTACCCCGTCTCCTGGAGGTTTCGGACAGTTCTTCTTCATTGACCAGGTTCCCGGTTTCAAATTCGGCAGATTTCGATTTGTTATCCCTGGTAGACTCTACCCGGAAAAAGGAAGAAAGCGCATTCACCGCCTTGGTACCTACCCCGTTAAGCCCCACCGATTTCTTAAAGGCCCTGGAATCGTATTTCCCCCCGGTATTCATCTTAGACACTACATCTACCACCTTCCCCAGGGGAATTCCCCTACCAAAATCCCGCACGGTAACCTTATTGCCCTGTATACTGATTTCGATGGTTTTTCCGGCCCCCATCACAAATTCATCGATACAGTTATCCATTACCTCTTTCAAAAGGATGTAGATACCGTCATCTGCACTGGAGCCGTCCCCCAGTTTACCGATATACATCCCGGGGCGCATTCGTATGTGCTCTTTCCAATCCAGTGAACGTATATTATCTTCGGTATACTGAGATGTTTGCGACATTTTCTAAGAAGTTTGGTTCTGATGCTAATATAGCAACTCCGCCTAAAATATGAAAGACGTAAAAATTAAATTAATCAACAACAGTAGTGGCAATATTGTTGATTAGCGGGTATACGAGTATGTGGGGGTGCGAGTGGTCGGGTATGTGAGGATATGAGTATCCGGGTGTTCATGGGTACAGATGAATAAAACCTGTATACTCGAACACCCGAGCACGCGTCTATACGTTAAACCGGAAATGCATAACATCCCCGTCCTGAACTACATATTCTTTTCCCTCTACACGCATTTTTCCTGCCTCCTTAACCTTTGCTTCACTGCCCAGGGCTACATAATCGTTATAACCTATAACCTCGGCACGGATAAATCCTTTTTCGAAATCGGTATGAATAACACCCGCAGCTTGTGGCGCCGTAGCGCCGACGGGAACGGTCCACGCCCTTACTTCCTTGACACCTGCCGTAAAGTAAGTCTGCAGGTCCAGAAGTGTATAAGCTGCGCGGATCAACCGGGATACACCCGGCTCTTCCAACCCTATATCCTGGAGGAACATCTGCCGTTCTTCATAATCTTCCAACTCTGCAATATCTGCTTCCGTAGCTACGGCAAGTACTATGATCTCCGCGTTTTCGTCCTTCACCATTTCCTTTACCTTATCTACATAAGCATTGCCTTCCTTAGCCGAAGCTTCGTCTACATTACACACGTATAGAATCGGTTTTGCCGTAAGCAACTGAAAACCTTTTATGATCTCTTTTTCTTCCTCATTCACCTCCACTGCCCTTGCGGAAATACCGCTTTCCAGGGCGGATTTGAATTTTTGCAGCACTGCCTGTTCCTTTTGCGCGTTCTTGTCACCGGTTTTTGCTGCACGGTTTACTTTTTCCAGGCGTTTATCTACGGTATCGAGGTCTTTAAGCTGCAATTCAATATCGATGGTCTCTTTATCCCTCACCGGATCAATACTACCGTCCACATGCACAATATTCCCATTGTCAAAACAGCGAAGCACGTGAATGATAGCATGACATTCCCGGATGTTTCCCAAAAACTGGTTTCCCAGACCTTCTCCCTTACTGGCTCCTTTTACCAATCCGGCGATATCTACAATTTCCACCGTTGCAGGCAAAACCCTCTCAGGCTGCACCAGTTCTTCCAGTTTTTCCAGCCTGTAATCAGGTACATTCACCACTCCCAGATTGGGCTCAATGGTACAGAACGGAAAATTGGCGCTCTGTGCCTTGGCATTGGATAAACAATTGAACAAAGTTGACTTTCCTACATTGGGTAATCCTACTATTCCGGCTTTCATCTTGATATACGATATTGATTTTTTTTTTTGCGATGCAAATATAAGAGGAATTAACCATTCTTTATCACAGTATTACTCACACATTTACAACCTTTTATAAAAACCGAAAAACATAAACCAAAGCAGAAAGCTCCTGAATACTCCGTCAGTTTGTTCATTTTCATATTGTCAAATCATTTTCAGAAGGAAAACGACATTAAAATTTCATTATTCTTATCGCCTAAACAACCTAAATATGAAAAAAAATTCCTGTTACACAACGGCAACACTGCTAACCTAGGTCACTGCTAGGGTTCCTCGCATCAAACGGCAGGGCATTTATGGCGACCGGAATAAAAGATGATGGTTCTTATCGCAGAAAAATACCAGCTACCAGAGAAGATCTAAAAGGAATTGCCATAAGACCTTCCCTTGCCAATTGGATGGATAAAAATACACTATTGCTGTTCGGACAGGATATTGACAATCTGAAAAACCAGCGTTTTATAAAATTTATTTTTAAACCTTAAAATCCGGGTATCTCTTACACCATTTAATAAGCGGAAAATTCGTAATTTCGTCACTTTGTCCAAAAAGCTGTTTTTAAGCATTTCTTATGACGAATTTCGAAGAGAACATTGAAGTCCTCGGTGCCAGAGTTCACAATCTGAAAAATATTGATGTTACAATTCCCAGAGAAAAACTCGTGGTTATCACAGGTTTGTCCGGAAGCGGAAAATCCTCATTGGCTTTCGATACCATCTATGCCGAAGGGCAACGCAGATATATCGAAACCTTTTCCGCTTATGCCCGGCAGTTTCTGGGTGGGCTCGAACGTCCGGACGTAGATAAGATAGACGGACTGTCTCCCGTCATTGCCATCGAACAAAAGACCACTTCAAAATCGCCCCGGTCTACGGTAGGAACCATCACTGAAATATACGACTTTCTCCGGTTACTCTATGCCAGGGCATCGGATGCATACAGCTACAACACCAACGAAAAGATGGTGAGTTACAGCGATGAACAGATCAAAGAACTCATCATTCAGGATTTTACGGGCAAACGCGTCTACATTCTCGCCCCCGTAATCAAATCCAGGAAAGGCCACTACCGCGAACTCTTTGAACAGATTGCCAAACAGGGATTTGTTAAGGTACGCATAGACGGGGAAATAAAGGACCTGGAAAAGGGAATGAAAGTTGACAGGTACAAGACTCATGACATAGAAATTGTCATAGACCGTCTGCAGGTAAATGACAGTGAAGAATTCCATAAGCGCCTTATGGAAAGCATCAATACGGCTATGTACCACGGCGAGGATGTTCTGATGGTCATGGAACACGGGGGGGACAACACACGTTATTTCAGCCGTACCCTCATGTGCCCTACCACAGGTATTTCCTATCCCAATCCGGAACCTAACACCTTTTCTTTTAATTCCCCGAAAGGAATGTGCCCGCATTGCAGCGGACTGGGAACAGTGCGTGAGATCAATATCAAAAAAATAATCCCCAACCGCAATACCACCATAAAATCCGGGGGGATAGCACCGTTGGGAGAGTATAAAAAATCGTGGATATTCAAACAGGTGGAAGTTATTGCGGAACGTTTTAACTTTAAGCTTACCGACCCGATAAAGGACATCCCGGAAGAAGCTATAAACATGATCCTTTACGGGGGAAACGAAAAATTCTCTGTCGTTTCCAAAACCCTGGGAATCACACGCGATTACAGAATAGACTTCGAGGGTATTTTAAACTTTATTCAGAACCAGTACAAGGAAAACCCTTCGGCTTCTGTAAAACGATGGGCCAAGGAATACATGGACAAAGTTGTTTGCCCGGAATGTGAAGGATCGCGTCTGCGCAAAGAATCCCTCTATTTCAAAATAAACGAAAAAAATATAGCGGAACTTGCTTCCATGGATATTTCCGACCTCGCGAAATGGTTTGAAGAACTCCCCGGACAGCTCTCCGAAAAACAATTTAAAATTGCGGAGGAGGTCATAAAAGAGATCCGATCCAGGTTACAATTCCTCCTGGATGTGGGACTTAATTACCTTACGCTCCATCGTGGTTCCAAATCCCTTTCGGGTGGGGAAGCCCAACGTATCCGTCTGGCCACACAAATAGGCTCACAACTGGTAGGTGTACTATACATACTCGATGAACCCAGTATAGGATTGCATCAACGGGACAATGAACGGCTTATAAACTCCCTGGAATCGCTTCGGGATATTGGCAACTCTGTTATTGTGGTAGAGCACGATAAAGATATGATTGAAAGGGCTGACCATGTTATCGATATAGGTCCGAGGGCAGGAAGACATGGCGGAGAGATCATTTCACAAGGGCATCCGGACGAAGTGAAAAAACACCACACCCTCACAGCCGACTATCTGAATGGCTCCCGAAAAATAGAAATTCCGAAAAAAAGGAGAAAGGGCAACGGTAATACAATTGTTCTGAAAGGATGTACCGGGAACAACCTCAAAAATGTGGATGCGGAATTCCCCCTAGGTAAAATGATCGGGGTAACCGGCGTATCCGGAAGCGGAAAATCTACTCTCATCAACGAAACCTTGTACCCCATTCTTAACGCGCATTTTTTCAATGCTGTTAAAAAGCCAATGCCATACAAAAGTATTCAAGGGCTGGAGCACATAGACAAAGTCATAGACATCAACCAATCACCCATAGGAAGGACCCCTAGATCCAATCCGGCTACCTATACCGGTGTTTTCAGCGAAATACGCAGCCTGTTTGCCAAAACACCGGAGGCAATGATCAGAGGGTACAAACCGGGCCGCTTCAGCTTTAATGTTGCAGGCGGAAGATGCGAAACCTGCCAGGGAGCCGGGGTAAAAGTTATTGAAATGAACTTTCTGCCGGATGTATATGTAGAGTGTGAAACCTGCCAGGGCAAACGGTTCAACCGGGAAACCCTGGAAATAAGGTACAAAGGAAAATCCATTTCGGATGTCCTGAATATGACCATCAACGAATCTGTTGCGTTTTTTGAGAATATCCCCAAGATATACCGGAAATTAAAGACCATCCAGGATGTGGGCCTCGGTTACATTACCCTCGGGCAACAGTCCACCACACTTTCCGGAGGTGAAGCACAACGTATTAAACTGGCTACCGAACTTTCCAAAAGAGACACCGGAAATACCTTTTATATCCTGGACGAGCCTACAACAGGTTTGCATTTCGAAGATATCAGGGTATTGATGGAAGTACTGAACCGACTGGTAAACAAGGGAAATACCGTTCTTATCATTGAACACAACCTGGATGTGATAAAAATAGCAGACCACCTTATCGATATCGGTTATGAAGGAGGAAAAGGAGGAGGAGAGGTAATAACCACCGGAACTCCCGAAGAAGTGAGCAAACACCCCAAAAGCTACACGGCAAAATTCCTGAAAAAAGAGCTGGAATAAAAAATCTTTGAAAAAGACCGGAAACCCTGTCTTTTCCGGAGATATCCGCTACCTCTCCAAACAGTTATGGGACCCCGAAAAAAAACCGGCAGACTACCTCCTGTCCCCACAACATCGTTTTCGGATGGTAAATTTTAATTCCATTATACTATAGATAAAAGTAAAATTATCTATGTTTACAATCCGAAATACAAGTCGCAAAGTGACGGCCTGAAAAATAAATACCGGGAAAACCGGTATTGGAATAAAAAAACAGAATATTATTTAATATGAGTCAAAAGCACCACCACAAAAGTTGGAATGAAATAAAAGCCAATGATTCCTGGGCAATTTTTAAAATCATGGGGGAATTCGTCGGCGGATTTGAAAAAATGAGCCAGATAGGCCCCTGTGTATCCATCTTCGGATCCGCCCGAACAAAACCGGGAGAAAAATATTACGACCTCGCACAAAAAGTTGCCTTTAAAATAGTCAATCACGGTTACGGCGTTATCACAGGGGGAGGCCCAGGTATTATGGAAGCCGGAAACAAAGGAGCCCACCTAGCGGGCGGCACCTCGGTAGGCCTGAATATTGACCTGCCATTCGAACAACACGACAACCCGTATATAGACAGCGATAAAAACCTTCATTTTGATTACTTCTTCGTACGAAAGGTAATGTTCGTTAAATACGCCCAGGGATTTGTAGTTATGCCCGGTGGTTTCGGCACGCTGGACGAACTTTTTGAAGCCATCACCCTGATACAAACAAAAAAAATCGGTAAATTCCCCATTATACTCGTAGGTTCCGAGTTCTGGAACGGACTCTTCGAATGGGTTCGCACCTCTCTCCTGGAACAACACGGAAACATCAGTGCCCCCGATATGGACCTTGTAAAAATTGTGGATACCGAAGACGAAGTGCTGGAAATCCTGGACTCCTTTTATAAAGAATCCAACCTCAGTCCAAATTTTTAAGACCGATATGCCGCAACCTAATAAAAACATTAAATATCCGGGAACAAGGTGTGTCCGGTACATACCTTTGCGATATTTTGCCCGGCCCTGCGGCTTTTTCTTTCTGTTTCTACTGGCAACAACGCTACAAAGTCTCCGGGCGCAAAACAGCCAGACCATTGTAGCAAGGTTTCTGCCGGAAAGCAAAACCATTAACATACAACAGGAAATTGTTTTCCGAAACCGCTCCCAGGACACCCTTAACACCATTTACCTAACGGACTGGAACAATGCCTATTCCGGAAAAAACACGGCATTGGCCAAAAGGTTCGGGGAGGAATTCGACAAAGGTCTTCACCTGGCCAAAAGCAGGGTACGCGGAAACACCAAGGTGATCTCCATTGTAGACAAAAACTTCACCCCCATCCAATGGGAACGGATGAAATCCAAAGACATTATTAAAGTCCAGCTTAATTTCCCCGTCTATCCCGGTAAAGACCTGCTGCTGAAACTCTCCTATTCCGTTAAGATTCCTTCGGCGGAGTTTACCCGGTACGGCTTTGAAGAAAATGGAAATTTTACCCTGCGGTACTGGTACATTACGCCTGCCGTCTATAATGACGACTGGGTTTTATACAGCAATAAGAACCTGGATGATCTCTATACGGACAAAACGGATTATAAAGTGGTTTTCAATTACCCTGAAAACTATGTCCTGAATACCGACCTGGATGTCACCGAAACCAAAAAAGTAGGAGATTTGCAACAGGTTGTACTCACCGGTAATGAAAGAAATGACGTAAAACTATACCTGGAAAAGCAAAATTCTTTCCAAACCTATACCAATACACAACTCTCTCTGACCACCAATATTGCCTTTAAGGAGATTGGCCCGGAAATAAGAAAAATAGCTGCGGACAGGGTTATACATTATATATACGAACACCTGGGGACATACCCGCATTCTAAACTCCTGGCCACCGAAACCGAATACAGGAAAAGTCCGCTTTACGGACTCAACCAGCTCCCCTCTTTCCTCCGGCCGTTCCCGGAAGAGTTCCAGTATGAACTGAAGCTACTGAAAACCACCCTCAACAATTACCTGGAAAACACCCTGTTCCTGGACACCAGAAAAGATCGCTGGATTACCGATGCCATACAAACCTACCTGATGATAAAGTATGTAGAGGAGTTTTATCCGGACATGAAACTGATGGGTAAGCTTTCCGATTTATGGCTGGTAAGAAGTTTTCACATCGCACAGAAAAGTTTTAACGACCAATACCCGCTTCTGTTTATGCTTATGGCCAGCAGAAACCTTGACCAGTCTCTTGCCACCCCAAAAGACGAACTTATTAAATTCAACGAAAAAATAGCAGGAAAATACAAAGCCGGGCTGGGACTTGTTTACCTGGAAAACTATCTGGAAGATAGCAGTATTCCCGAAAAGATAAAAGGTTTCTACCGGGACAACTCCCTCCGATATGTCAATGCCCTCGATTTTGAACAAGCACTCAAAAAAGACGTACCCAAAGAGATAGACTGGTTTTTTGATGAATATGTAAGCACCAGGCACAAAATAGACTTTACCATAAAAAAGGTAAAAAAGACAGAAGATTCCATCTACGTGACTATAAAAAACAAACGACGGACGAACGTTCCTATTTCCCTGTTCGGAGTACGTAATGACAGTATTCTTTCCAAATACTGGTTTGAAAATATCACCGGGGAAAAAACCTTTCGCATTCCGTATAACCAGGAAAAAAGACTGGTGCTGAATTACGACAAGATAATCCCGGAATTCAATCAGCGGGACAACTGGAAGTCCCTGAATGGTTTTTTCTCGCAAAACCGGCGGATAAAGCTGCAATTCTTTAAAGATGCGGAAAACCCTTACTACAACCAGGTATTCTTTGTTCCCACCGCCTCATACAACTATTATGACGGTGTTGTACTGGGAATGCGCCTGCACAACAAGACCATTACAACACAGCCGTTTTTATACGACATAGTGCCTTCTCTGGCCACCAAAGGAAAATCCCTCGTTGGTTCCGGGCTCTTCGCCTACCGGAATTATATGGACCAGGACAACCTGTATTTAAGCACTTTTTCCGTAAGCGGATCCAGTTATCACTACGCTCCGAATCTCAGATACAGCACCATAACCCCGGCAGTAAGTCTCGGTTTCCGTACCGATGATTTCCGGTCGAATAAAAGAGAATCCCTTACCTTTCGTTTCGTCAATGTTATCCGGGAGAAAGATGAAACCATAGACCCGGATAATACCAATCCCGATTACAGTGTTTTCAACACCAGGTATTCGTATTCCAATAACGGTATAATCAATTATTTTTCCTGGTTTACCGACTTTCAACTGGCCAATAATTTCTCCAAATTATCCATTGACCTGGAATACCGGAAACTCTACCAGAACAACAGGCAGCTCAACCTCCGCCTGTTTGCGGGAAAATTCATCTACAACGATACCAGTTCCGATTATTTCAGCTTTGCCCTGGACCGTCCTACAGATTACCTGTTTGATTTCGGCTACCTGGGAAGATCGGAAACCTCCGGGATACTGAGCCAGCAGATCATCATTGCCGAAGGAGGATTCAAATCCAAATTCAAAGACCCCTACGCCAATAACTGGATGGTAACGGCCAATGCCAGTTTCAACGTCTGGAAATGGGTAGAACTCTATGGGGATGTAGGCTGGGTAAAAAGTAAACTGGAGCCGGAACGCTTTGTTTATGACTCCGGCGTCCGGCTGAATCTGGTAACCGATTATTTCGAATTATACTTTCCCCTATACTCCAATAACGGATGGGAAATCGGACAACCCCAGTACAATGAAAAAATACGTTTTATCGTAACCCTGTCTCCCAAAACTCTGGTTAAGCTGTTTACCAGAAAATGGTTTTGACCCATACCTGTTTTCTTTCCGGAAATCCCCCAAAACAGAAATATCTGTTAGTTCCTATAAAGTCGGGACTTTCCTTATCCGAAACTTTAATTCTTCTATATTTGCTCTGAAAAAAAAGAACAATGAATATAGAAGAACAACTACGTAAGAGAAGTGGCTCTGTATGCGAGTTAAGCGGAGTTACGGAAAATCTGAAAGTCTACCAGGTACCTGGCTCCCCTTCGGAAGGAGCGGAAGCGCACATACTGATAAGCGATACCTGCCTGCAACAGATAGAAAATCCCGAAACCGTTGATCCCAATCACTGGCGGTGCCTGAACGACAGCATGTGGAGTACCGTCCCGGCAGTCCAGGTTATGGCATGGCGTATGCTCAACAGGTTAAAAACCGAAGGCTGGCCCCAGGATCTGCTGGATATGATGTACCTGGACGACGAAACTTTGAAATGGGCCGGGGCTACAAATGAAGCCAACGAAGAAAATACCCTGAAACACGTAGATAGCAACGGTACTGTCCTCGAAGCCGGAGATACCGTAGTACTTATTAAGGACCTCAATGTAAAAGGCTCGTCCCTGACAGCAAAAAGAGGTACTGCCGTCCGGCGAATTTCCCTTGTACATGACAACCCCGACCAAATAGAAGGCAAAGTAGAAGGGCAACAAATCGTTATATTGACAAAATTTGTAAAGAAGGTATAATATTTCCATGCAGAAAATTTCAATGCCTTTTCTTTAGAAGAAACGCAATAAAAACCTTAATAATAAAGATTATTTGATTTTTCATTAAAAAAATGCGTTTCAAATTATCAATACAACACCTAAAGACCCCTTTGCGGTCTTGCAAAAGCGGAATGTTTTACCTAATTTTGTAAACCTTAAAACAACAACATGCATACCGAAACAGATTCTCAAAAAGATATTACTTTCAACGATTTCAAAGACCAGGTCCTGCACGACTATAAGATAGCCGTAACAAGCAGGGAATGCAGTTTGCTCGGAAGAAGGGAAGTCTTGACGGGAAAAGCTAAGTTCGGTATATTCGGTGACGGAAAAGAAGCTCCTCAGCTCGCTATGGCCAGGGCCTTTAAAAACGGTGACTTCCGCAGTGGCTATTACCGCGATCAGACCTTTATGATGGCTATAGGAACCCTTAGCCCGAAACATTTCTTTGCAGGCCTGTACGCCCACACAGACATAGAAAAAGAACCCATGAGTGCCGGAAGGCAAATGGGAGGCCACTTCCTGAGCCACAATCTGAACGAAGACGGAAGCTGGAAAAACCTTACCCAACAGAAAAACAGCAGTAGTGACATTTCCCCTACCGCAGCACAAATGCCACGGTTACTGGGACTTGCACAGGCATCCAAAATCTACCGGCAATCCGGTGACATGGACAGCACTAATTTCTCCGATAACGGAAATGAAGTGGCCTGGGGCACTATCGGGAATGCCAGCACCAGTGAAGGCTTGTTTTTTGAGACTATAAATGCCGCAGGAGTACTACAGGTTCCCATGGTGATCAGTATCTGGGACGATATGTACGGAATATCCGTACATGCAAAACACCAGACAACCAAAGAAAACATATCCGAAGTACTGAAGGGCTTTCAGAGAGATGATAAGCCCGGCTTCGAAATTATAGTGGTAAAAGGATGGGATTACCCCGCCCTCGTAGAGGCTTACGAGAGCGCCGGAAAACTGGCCCGGGAAGAACATGTACCTGTTCTTATCCACGTAACGGAACTCACCCAGCCACAAGGACATTCGACTTCCGGTTCCCACGAAAGATATAAAGACAAAGAGAGGCTGGATTGGGAAAAAGCATATGACTGCAACCTAAAAATGAGAGAATGGCTTCTGGAGAACGGCTTTGCAACCGAAGAAGAGCTCACTGTACTTGAAAAAGAAGTAAAAAAAGAGATTCGTGAAGCGAAAAAAGAAGCCTGGACCGAATTTACATCGCCTGTAAAAAGTAAAAAGAAGGAAGCTGTTGCTCTTTTGGACAACCTGGCCAATAAAAGTGCGAGCAAGTCTTTTGTAAACAAACTGAAAAACGATCTTATAGCTATAGACGAACCGGCTAAAAAAGATATCCTCTCATTGGGCAGGCGTGCATTGCGCTATGTAATACACGAAACTTCCGAAGAAAAAGACAAACTCATTGCCTGGATAGATACTTACCTGGCGGAAGAACAACTAAAATACAGTTCTCACCTGTATAGCGAACTCCCCGGAAAAGCCACTGCCATAACGGAAATACCACCGCAATACGGTGAAAACCCGGAATTGGTGGATGGACGTATTGTGATCCGGGATAATTTTGACAAACTTTTCTCCAAATACTCCAACGCCCTTGTTTTCGGGGAGGACAGCGGTAATATCGGTGACGTAAACCAGGGGCTCGAAGGGCTTCAGAAAAAATATGGAGAAATCCGGGTAGCCGATACCGGAATACGGGAAGCCACAATTTTGGGCCAGGGTATAGGACTCGCCCTCAGAGGGCTCCGTCCTATAGCCGAAATACAATATCTCGACTACATACTATATGCCCTGCAGACCATGAGTGATGATCTTGCATCCTTACATTACCGAACCCTAGGAAAACAAAAGGCTCCGGTAATCGTAAGAACCCGCGGACATCGCCTGGAAGGCATATGGCATGCAGGATCGCAGATGGGCGGACTCATACACCTGCTCCGGGGTATATACATCCTCACCCCTAGAAACATGACCAAAGCCGCCGGGTTCTACAACACCCTTATGGAAAGTGATGAACCCGCCCTTATCATAGAAAGCCTTAACGGTTATCGCCTGAAGGAACGCCTGCCGGAAAACCTGGGGGAACTCCGGACTCCAATCGGAAAAGTAGAAGTAGTAAAAGAAGGAAAAGATATCACCCTGCTGTCTTACGGCTCCACTTTCCGAATTGTGGAACAGGTAGCCAAAGACCTTCTCGAAGCAGGCATCGACGCAGAAGTTATAGATGCCCAGACACTTTTACCTTTTGACATCTACCACGAAAGCGTAGAAAGCGTAAAAAAAACAAACCGACTACTTATTATAGACGAAGATGTCCCGGGAGCAGCTTCGGCTTACCTGATGCAGGAAGTAGTGGAAAAACAAGGAGCATACAAATACCTGGACAGCGCTCCGCAAACCCTCACCGCACAACCACACAGACCGGCCTACGGCACTGATGGAGATTACTTATCCAAACCGAACGCAGAAGATATTTTTGAAAGGGTTTACGACATTATGCACGAAACCGATCCTGTAAAATATCCGAAACTAAGGTAATTTTGTTCCCCCTATTATTCTTAATAAACTATAACCGAAAAAAATTACCGGAGTAATCGTATTGTGCGACAAAAAAATCATATCCCGCATAGGATTTTTTGGCCATTATTCTTTTCTTTATTAAAAATTAAGGAAAGGTACCTGTCATGCGAATAGAAAGCGATATAAAACTGGGATTTAAAGATGTAATGATACGCCCTAAACGGTCCACCCTGAATTCCAGGGCGGCTGTTAGCCTGGAAAGGGAATTCAAATTTATGCATACGGGTAAAACGTGGAACGGAGTTCCCATTATTGCCGCGAACATGGATACCGTAGGAACCTTTGAAATGGCTTTTGCCCTTGCCCCTCACAAACTCATAACCGCCATCCACAAGCATTACAGTTCAACGCAATGGGAAGACTTTATGACAAACGGCGGAAAGAAGATCGCAGATCACATTGCAATAAGCACCGGTACCGGGGATAAAGACGCCCGGAAATTGCATACACTCCTCGGGAAATTCCCTCAGATTTCTTTCATATGCATCGATGTAGCGAATGGTTATTCCGAACACTTTGTCTCTTTTGTCAAAAAGACCAGGGAACAATTCCCCGATAAGGTTATTATTGCCGGAAATGTGGTTACCGGAGAAATAGTAGAAGAACTTCTGCTGTCCGGGGCCGATATTATCAAGGTTGGCATAGGCCCGGGAAGTGTTTGTACCACAAGGATAAAAACAGGGGTTGGTTACCCGCAGTTATCCGCTATTATAGAATGTGCTGATGCCGCTCACGGCCTTGGAGGCCAGATCATTTCGGACGGTGGATGTAAAATACCGGGAGATATAGCCAAAGCATTCGGCGGAGGAGCCGATTTTGTAATGCTAGGAGGCATGCTGGCCGGACACTCCGAAAGTGGCGGGGAAACCGTAGAACGAGATGGGAAGAAGTACAAGCTATTTTATGGCATGAGCTCCGAAACCGCAATGACAAAACACACCGGGGGCATGGCCGAATATCGTGCCAGCGAAGGCAAAACCGTGGAAATTCCGTATAAAGGAGGGGTAAAGGATACGGTGAAGGACATTCTCGGAAGCCTTAGGTCCACCTGCACCTACGTAGGCGCCCAACGTCTTAAGGAACTCACCAAAAGAACTACTTTTATCCGCGTTGCCGAACAACATAACGAAGTTTTCGAATAGATGCCAATTATACCGGGAATGGAATTCCGTTCCTTACATTCAGACAATTAACAATTATGAATATAACTACCGAAAACATTTTACTCATAGGCTCTGCCCTGCTCTTTATAAGTATAATTGCCGGAAAAACCTCCTATCGCGTTGGGCTCCCCACCCTTATCCTATTCCTTGCCATAGGAATGCTGGCCGGCTCCGAAGGCATCGGGGGAATTCACTTTGATGATCTGGGAACAGCGCAGTTCATCGGTATTGTTTCTTTGAATTTCATTCTTTTCTCGGGGGGACTGGACACCAGCTGGAAATCCATTAAACCCGTCTTCTGGCAAGGGATATCATTGTCTACCCTCGGGGTGCTTCTTACTGCTACATCCCTGGGCTTGTTTGTATGGGCCATCACTGATTTTACGATCTACGAAGGGATGTTACTTGGTGCGATCGTTTCATCAACGGACGCCGCAGCGGTTTTTTCCATTCTCAGGTCCAAAAACATAGCCCTCAAAACCAACATACGCCCCACACTGGAACTGGAAAGTGGTAGTAATGACCCTATGGCATATTTCCTGACTATTGCGTTTCTGAGCCTGGTTATAAACCAGGATGAAGGCATATGGTCCGTCGTACCGATGTTCCTGAAACAGATTTCCCTGGGCCTGCTATTGGGTTTTTTCTTTGGTAAAGCAGGTAAATTTGTCATTAACAAGATCAATATCGATTTTGAAGGACTATACCCGGTATTGGCAATAGCCCTCATGTTTTTTACGTTTTCGGCAACCGACTTCATAGGAGGCAACGGGTTTCTTGCGGTGTACCTGTGCGCCGTATATCTCGGTAACCAGGATATCATTCACAAGAAGACCATTATGCGAATGTTTGACGGACTGGCCTGGCTTATGCAGATAGCCCTGTTCCTGACGCTGGGGCTTCTGGTTTATCCCAGTCACATTCCACCTATCTTCGGCATAGGCATCCTTATTTCACTCTTTCTGATCTTTATTGCACGCCCATTCAGTGTGTTTTTAAGCCTCGTATTCTTCAGGATGAAACTTCGCAGACGCTGGTATATTTCCTGGGTAGGACTACGGGGGGCCGTTCCGATCGTATTTGCTACGTATCCCCTACTAGCCGGTATAGACAAAGCAGGTATAATTTTCAATATTGTGTTCTTTGTTTCCGTAACCTCCGTACTCGTACAAGGGACCACTTTATCGGTTGTGGCCAAATTGCTTCATGTAGCACTTCCGGAAAAAGCCAAACGGAAAACGCCGGTAGACCTCTTTTTGTCTGACAGTGCTAAATCCGCATTAGAAGAAATACACCTGGAAACGGACAATCCTTCCGTAGGCAAAAAAATCGTAGACCTGCATTTTCCGAAGAACGCGATCATTGCCATGATAAAAAGAAACGGGAAGTATATAACACCAAACGGGGCTACCGTATTGGAAAACGGCGATTTTCTGGTGGTCCTGGCCGAAAATAAAGACGGACTGGAACAGGTATATGACTCCCTTCAAATACGTGATACAGAGCATAAATACGAAATGGACTAGATCACTACGGATTAAGGGATACTATTAACGTGTATTTGTGACTAGAAAACTTCAGTGATCCCTGGTAAAAACGGGAACTTGCTGTTTAGCGCGCACTCCTGCCTGAAACAATAGTATGTACAATCTTTACCGGGTGGCCCCACCTTACCGGTTGAGTTCCGTATCCGCGAAGTGGTGTATCGCCTTTTGCAAAAATTCTGCAAAACAAGGATTGGGTTTACCGTTTACCTTCGTATACCTGTTATCCTGTACATAAAGATCTCCTAATCCTTTATACGCTTCCGCCTTGGTAGCTTTGGGACTCCCCCAGAAGCGCATGATATACCCATAGTGTCTCCGGATCTCCGACTGTACTTCTGCCTCCGCCGGATTCCTGTCACTAAGCTGTAACAACTTTTCGGTATTCGCTTTGAAGCCGTCCTGCAATGCCTGAAAACTCTCTTTGTCCATTTTCAGCAGTTGTTTTTCCGCATGCTCTACCTGGCCCGGCCATTTTTCCATGGCTTCTTTTCGCCAGATCCCGGCCTGCTCCCTCGGCAGGCCCTTGTATAAATCTTCCGGTTTTATCATTTTTTTGTTTTTTAAATTTGTGATGGTTTGCTGTAACGTAGACATCATAGTATGTATCCGTTTTTTTTCGGCAACAAGCCGTTTTCTGTGATCTTCCAACGTCTTCAAAATATCAAATTCCGGATCATCCAGCAGCTCCTTTATATCCTTTAAAGGAAATCCCAGTTCCCTGTAAAAAAGTATCTGTTGTAAGCGAAGGAGATCCTTTTCACCATACTCTCTGTATCCCGCAGCAGTACGGACCAATGGTTTCAGCAAGCCGATATGATCGTAATAGTGTAAGGTACGTACACTCACTCCTGCTATTTTGGCCAGCTTTTTTACCGAATGATACTTCATGACTGTACTTTTAAGATTAACAGGGACAAAAATAGGCTATGACGTAAGGTAAGGGTCAAGGATTTTTTGTTCTTTTTCGGGAAATAAAACATAAAACATTTATATACAATATTTTAAAATCATATTTTTCATTCCTATTTATCCCCGGGCCCAGCATAAAAACAAAAACTGTCTACGTTTTATCCCAACAAGCGAACCTTGGTTCATTTCAATGCAGAGCCCTTCGATATCCCGATAATATCAGGATATCCTGTCCCGTTTTCTCTGTGCATAATAGATTTTTTCGGTCCTTCCGTCGTGAAAGAAACCTGGTAAGGTCACGGTGTACCCTTATCAGGTTTTGTCTCCCTGCACGCAACCTTTGTTTCCTTTATCGATCTATCCATAAACCCTAAAATTTACTGTTATGGTATCAAAATTCAAATGCTATGTCTGGCTTATTCTTGGTCTTCTTTTCTTTCCTGGCTGTTCTGATGACGACAACGGAAATGACAAACCCCAAACCTTCGATTTCTATTTTTCCCAGGATGCGGAGGGATGGAGCGGTGATTTTGCCGATTACCCGGAAGGAGAGGAAGATTTCTACGAGCTGGGGTTCGATTATGCAACCCTTCCCGATCCTCTTGACGATTCTGAGGGAGCTCTCAGGCAAACAGGGAATAACCACAGCGACGACCTGTTCATGTTTATAAAACGGAAAATAACAGGGCTCGATCCCAACCGGGAATACCGTATTTATTTTGATATCCGCATAGCCTCCAATGCTCCGCAAAGGTCAGTTGGAATAGGTGGAAGTCCCGCAGAATCCGTATTTATAAAGGCCGGTGCTGTAAAAGAGGAGCCGAAAAAAAAGGTAGGTGAAAACGACTATTACGAGATGAATATAGACAAGGGAAACCAGTCACAACCGGGAAAAGACATGATCAACATAGGTGATTTCTCCAATGAAACAGACGAGGATACCTATGCCATCGTACAAAGAGGCAATTCCGAAGCCTATACGGCAACGAGCAATGCAAACGGCGAATTATGGCTGGTATTAGGTACGGATTCCGGCTTTGAAGGGATCACTACCATCTATTACGATAGTATATCGGTGACATTCGAATAAAAAACAAAAACCTGGCGGGATCATAATGATCTGCCAGGTTTTTATCCTACTATTATGAACAAAAAAGTTATTTATTCTCTTTATCCATTTTCTCTTTAAGTTCTGCAAGAGCATCCAGGTCACCGAGAGTTGTTTTCTCTACATTGGTGTTGGTAGCAGACTTAACATTCTTCTCTTCCTGTTCTTTGAAGATAGCTGTATGAGAAGCTACAACCCTTTTGAATTCTTTGTTGAACTCAATCACTTTGAATTCGGCTGTTTCTCCTTTTTTCAGTTTTTTACCATCTTCTTTTTCCAGGTGACGGGAAGGAACGAAAGCAACGATATCCTCATTGAGGTTTATAGTAGCTCCTTTGTCTACGATCTCACTTACTTCTGTAGTGTGAACCGTACCTACACCGAACTCGGTTTCATATTTATCCCACGGGTTTTCCGTAGTTTGTTTGTGACCGAGACTCAGTTTACGTCCTTCAACATCCAGTTCCAGCACTTCTACTTCCAGTTTGTCCCCAACGGTAACGAACTCAGACGGGTGCTTGATCTTTTTGGTCCAAGAAAGGTCTGAGATATAGATAAGACCGTCGATACCTTCTTCCAGTTCTACGAATACACCAAAGTTGGTGAAGTTACGTACGATACCTTCGTGTTTGGAACCAACAGGATATTTGCTGGTGATATCTGTCCACGGATCCGGGGTCAGTTGTTTGATACCGAGCGACATTTTGCGCTCCTCTCTGTCGAGAGTAAGTACAACTGCTTCTACTTCGTCTCCTACGGAAACGAAATCCTGAGCGGAACGCAGGTGTGTAGACCAGGACATTTCAGAAACGTGAATAAGTCCTTCCACGCCTTCCGCTACCTCGATAAAGGCACCGTAATCGGCGATAACAACTACTCTTCCTTTTACTTTGTCTCCAACTTTAATTTCATCGCTAAGGGCTTCCCAAGGATGCTTCTGAAGTTGTTTCAGACCAAGTTGAATTCTTGATTTATTGTCGTCGAAGTCCAGGATTACCACGTTCAGTTTCTGATCCAGTTCCACAACCTCGCTCGGATGGTTGATCCTGCTCCAGGAAAGATCGGTAATATGGATAAGACCGTCAACACCTCCAAGGTCGATGAACACACCGTAAGAAGTAATGTTTTTAACCACTCCTTCCAGTACCTGACCTTTTTCAAGCTGACCGATAATCTCTTTTTTCTGTTCTTCGATATCTGCTTCGATAAGCGCCTTGTGCGATACCACAACGTTCTTGAATTCGTGGTTGATCTTTACCACTTTGAACTCCATGGTCTTGCTTACGTACTGATCGTAATCACGGATAGGTTTTACATCTATCTGTGACCCCGGCAAGAATGCTTCGATACCGAATACATCCACGATCATACCACCTTTAGTTCTGCATTTTACAAAACCGTTTACGATTTCACCGTTGTCGTAAGCAGCATTTACTCTATCCCAAGCTTTTATCGTACGGGCTTTTCTGTGCGAAAGCACCAACTGTCCGCTTCTGTCTTCACGAACATCGATAAGTACTTCTACTTTATCACCAACTTTCAGGTTGGGATTGTAACGGAATTCGTTAAGAGAAACAACCCCTTCGGATTTAGCGTTGATGTCAATGATAGCTTCCCTGTCTGTAAGGTGCGCCACAACTCCTTCTACTACTTCCTCATCGGCAGTATCTACGAAATTCTCCTCAACGAGTTTTTCAAACTCTTTCAGCTTATTATCTTCAACTTTTTCAATACCTTCTTCGTAGTTGTGCCAGTCAAAGTTCGCTAAAAATTCCTCAGGACTCTTTACATCCTGTTCTGTTTTTGTTTGTGTGTCAGCCATTGCTGATTTAAAATTTGTATTCCGAATCCGTACAAGAGGTGCAGCAATAGGAATTCAGAAGAATTAATAATTTAGTTTTTACACGCCTTTCCCTCCTGGGTCTGCTTAAAAGGAGTGCAAAATTACAATTATATTTTTGATTTTCAAAAGTTTGTACCGTAATAATTTACACATTAACGTAACGGACAGCATGGTTTTCTCTAAAATTGTGACAAACAAGGAAAATATTGTGTTTAAAACGTCCGTATCTCGCTCCGCTCCTGACATTTTTAATACCTTTGTGCCAAAATTACACGGTTTAAATTATATGGCAATGCTGCAACCTATTTCCTGCAACGGTTATAACATCTATTTCAATGAAAACGGATACGGGAAACTCCGGGAGTACCTCGAAGACAAAAAACATTCCAAGGTTTTTATCCTTACCGACGAAAATACACATCAGTACTGCCTTTCCCGTTTTATGAGCAAAATGCCGGAAAATTTCACAGCAGAGGTCATTGAAATAGAAGCCGGGGAAATACATAAAAACATAGAGACCTGTAGCCAGGTATGGCAGGTACTTTCGGATATGGGGGCCGACAGAAAAAGTGTTGTGATCAACCTGGGGGGCGGTGTGGTTACCGACCTCGGCGGCTTTGTTGCTTCTACTTTTATGCGGGGCATAGATTTTGTGAATGTCCCCACCTCCCTTCTGGCCATGGTAGACGCTTCCGTAGGCGGGAAAACCGGTGTAGACCTGGGGCCGCTCAAAAACCAGGTAGGGGTAATCAATGTTCCCGATATACTTATCGTAGATACCGACATCCTCGAAACCCTTCCGGCGGAACAAATGCGCAGCGGCCTGGCCGAAATGCTTAAACACGGGCTTATCTATGACGAGAATTACTGGAAAGAATTCCTGGACCTCTCTTCCCTGGACCTGAATGACCTGGACGTCCTGATAAGGGATTCCATACTTATAAAAAACAACATAGTAATGCAGGACCCCCGTGAAGCCGGTCTTCGCAAAACCCTGAACTTCGGCCATACACTCGGCCATGCCATAGAATCGTATTTTCTGCAAAACCCGGAAAAACCTACATTACTGCATGGAGAAGCCATTGCCATAGGCATGATACTGGAGACTTTTCTTTCCGTCGAACTGGAGCAATTCCCGCAGGAAAAACTGGATCAGGTAACTTCGGTTATCCTTTCCTACTTCCGGAAAGTAGATATAGAAGAAGCAGACATAGAACACATCATATCTTATCTGAAATACGACAAAAAGAATTCCCACGGGAATATCAATTTTGTATTACTCAAGGACATAGGAACTCCTGTTATAGACATCCGGGCTGATAACGAAAAAATAATCCGTTCATTCGCTTATTATAAGGTACAGAAAATTTAGAAGGGTTTAATCCATTTTTTCATAGCGGTACAGGCACGTCTCTATACAGAAAACAGGACCTAAAGGACTAAACACAAGATCCCCGCCTTTGAAATAGAATCGCATAATCTGCGGTTCAACCTCATAATTGCAATTGAAATCCAGTTGTAAGGAATCCCCTTTCACTGAAAACTTTCCCTCCTGGCAATCCGTTGCATTCGAGGTAAAAGTACTATCCGCTTTAAATTGATAGATTCCCCCATCTTTCACGGTCTCCCATCGAACATTGTCACCTCCCGGGCTAACATATCTCCGGGTCATTTGCCATTTCCCGATAACAGAAACCTCGTTAATGTCCGTATCCTCCGAACACCCCAGGGCCAGGGACACCACGAAGAACATACTTAAAATAGTTTTCATTTTTGTTTTTGGCAGTTTGTACATTATACGACTCTTTAAGGTGTGTGCTTGTTTTTAAGATACCCTGTCCCGGTAAAGGTTGCGTGTTCCGGTATTAATCCGTCTTACGAAAAGTGTATTTTTCACCCTTTATACGGATAAAAACCACGCCTCATTTTTTACCGCAAAACCTTTACGAAAACGTTTGAAATACATATTTTTGCCCCCGAACACTAAACTTAGGATATCCTTCCGGATAAAAACGGGCGGTATTACACAAAACACAGAAAAATGAGTTTTACAAAAACTTACGAAAAGGAACTCGCTTTTCAGGCAGACCGCCGGAAAGCTTCCGTGGAATTCAGTAAAATCGTGAGCGATCTATGGTATGACAAAGCCATTGAGCTTGTTCTCTTCCGAAACCAGCTTATAGACCGCAATGTCAGTGAGATCATTAACCTTCATGAGTACGCCGGGGAATTCGTACAGAAGCCTATCTCTATTTTTGATACGGTAGAAATAGCGCAGGCCATTAAACAAATGACACTCCCCCCTGCCAAACTGGATATCGGTAAGCTCACCTACGAATACCACCTGGAAGATGATAAATACACCAATGCCACCGCTTTTATTTACGACAAACTCCGGGATGCGCAAAACAGCAAGGAAATACAGCCGAAAGATGTTATATTATACGGTTTCGGGAGAATAGGAAGGTTACTGGCCAGGGAACTTATGGCCAAAACCGGGAAAGGGAACCAGCTTCGCCTTCGCGCTGTAGTCACGCGGGGAAAATCCGATACGGAAACGCTTGAAAAAAGGGCTTCCCTGCTCCGTAACGATTCGGTACACGGCAATTTTCCCGGGACCGTAGCCACAGATCCGGAAAACAACGCACTTATTATTAATGGCACCACCGTTCATATGATATCTGCCAATGCCCCCGAAGAAATAAACTATACGACTTATGGTATAGACAACGCCCTGGTCATGGATAACACAGGGGCTTTCCGCGATAAGGAACAACTTAGCCGTCATTTGCTATCCAAAGGAGTAAGCAATGTTTTACTTACCGCTCCCGGAAAGGGCATCCCCAATATCGTTCACGGGGTGAACCACAGGGAATACGACCCGGAGAACATACAGATATTTTCCGCCGCTTCCTGTACCACCAATGCCATTACCCCGGTTCTTAAAGTTATCGAAGATTCCCTCGGTGTGGTAAAAGGGCACCTCGAAACCATACATGCCTATACCAACGACCAGAACCTCGTAGACAACATGCACAACAAATATCGGCGGGGAAGGGCCGCTGCGCTGAACATGGTTATCACCGAAACCGGTGCAGGCAGTGCCGTTGCCAAAGCACTGCCTTCGCTTGAAGGAAAACTCACTTCCAATGCCATTCGTGTTCCCGTCCCTAACGGGTCATTGGTCGTACTGAATCTCGAAGTGGAAAAAACCACATCAAAAGAAGGGCTCAATACCATCATGAAAAAATATGCACTGGAAGGGGAACTTGTAGAACAGATAAAATACTCCCTCAGTAACGAGCTCGTCTCATCGGATATTATAGGCACCTCTGCCCCGTCCATATATGACAGCAAAGCCACTATTGTTTCCCCGGACGGCAAAAATGTTGTACTCTATATCTGGTATGATAACGAATACGGCTACAGCCATCAGGTTATACGACTGGCCAAATATATTGCCAAGGTCAGAAGATACACCTACTACTAATTTTTAAACAAATCCGGATAATTATAATTACAAATATTATGTATCCATTCTCTCTCTTCAGATACATTAAAAAAATAACAAAAGGTTAGATTATTGTCTTTCAATTTGTTATAAACTCATAATATTCTATATATTTGCAGCCTCACTTACTGTAGTGAGGCTTTGCCTTTTTTCACCTCTGGCTACAATAAGTAGGTTATCTAAACGTTACGAACCATAAACAACTATAACAAATATCAAGTACAGTCCGAAATGAAAATGAAAAACGTATACCTTACGTGTATTGCACTTACCCTTATTCAGCTTTTTACCAATGTCATATATGGGCAGCAAACTACAGACGAGGAAGACCCCGGAAACAAATTATCACTTACCGAAGGCAACATCGACAACCAGTTTGAATTTGTCATACAGCGTTCCAACAATTACCAGGATTATAAAGTAGTTAAAAAGAACTGGCTCCATACGCTTAAGAAGAACACCCTCGATTCCCTGGCACGGGTAGAAAAAGAACTGGCCGAAGCCATAAATCTCACCAAAACCCAGAACACGGAAATCGAATCTTTAAAAGGGGAACTGGAAGAAAGTAACGATCACGTATCTACTCTTACCAACGAAAGGGACAGCATTTCCTTTTTCGGGGCACTTATCGATAAAACCACCTATAAAGCTACCATGTGGGGAATCGTAGGTCTGCTGGCCGTGGTGCTTTTCTTCTTTATCTACAAGTTCAGAAACAGCAATGCCGTGACACAAAGCGCCAGGAAAGCCCTTTCCGAACTGGAGGAAGAATACGAAGACCATCGCAAAAAAGCATTGGAAAGAGAACAAAAAGTAAGGAGACAGTTACAGGACGAGATCAATAAACAAAAAATTTCCAAGACAAAATAGGTTCGGGAAAAATTCCGGATTACGATGTAAAAACGACAAAGGTTCAGGGCCGGTATACAACTATTGGCTCTGAACCTTTAACTTTGCAGTCTAAAATTTACCGAAAAACAATGCGCATTGATATTATAACCGTACTCCCCGAACTGCTAAAAAGCCCTTTTGAAGCCTCTATTCTCAAGCGGGCCATAGACAAAGGACTAGTAGAGGTACACACACACAACCTTCGCGATTATACTACGGACAATTACAAGACCGTAGACGACTACCAGTTTGGCGGCGGTGCCGGAATGGTAATGATGATAGAACCTATCGATAAATGTATTTCCCGGTTACTATCGGAAAGGGATTACGACGAAGTCATTTATATGACACCGGACGGGGAAACCCTCAACCAAAAGACCGCTAACTATCTTTCTCTTAAGGAAAATATCATCATACTGTGCGGCCATTATAAAGGCGTAGATCAAAGAGTGAGAGATCAGTTTATCACCCGGGAGATATCCATAGGAGATTATGTACTTTCGGGCGGAGAACTTAGTGCTGCCGTATTGTGCGATACCATCATCCGTCTAATCCCCGGTGTTCTCAATGACGAAACGTCAGCCCTCACCGACTCTTTCCAGGACAACCTCCTCGCCCCTCCCGTTTACACCCGGCCTGCGGAATACAAAGGATGGAAAGTCCCGGATATCCTGCTCAGCGGCAACTTTCCCGAAATTGAGAAATGGCGCGAAGAACAGGCGTACCTGAGAACTACGGAAAGAAGACCGGACCTGTTGAACGATTAAAGCGGTAAAAAGGAATCCCGGACAGGGATTTTCCCGATCAAAACCCTTAACTTTGAACGTATATTCACACCTTCGTCATATATAAAAAAATGAACAGACGGGATTTCATACAGCACACTGCAGCCTCCTCAGCTCTTCTGTCCCTCGGTGGACTTTCTTTATCCTCCTGCAATACCACAACGAAAAAAAAACACATCACTATACTGCACACCAATGATGTGCATAGCCATATTGATGTATTTGCGCAAGACGACCCGCGGAACCCCGGCCAGGGAGGAATAGCGAGAAGAGCCACCCTCGTGGAAAACATACGCCGTGAAAATCCCAATACCCTGCTTCTGGATGCCGGCGATATATTTCAGGGCACTCCTTACTTCAACTATTACGGCGGAGAACTGGAATTCAAGCTGATGAGCATGCTCAAATACGACGCGGCAACACTGGGCAATCACGATTTCGATAACGGTATTGACGGCCTGTATGCCCAATTGCCGAATGCAAAATTTGATTTTCTCATAGCCAACTACGATTTTTCCAATACGGTTATGGACACACACACCAGGCCGTACAAGGTATTTGTAAAAGACGGGGTTAAAATCGGTGTCTTTGGTCTGGGGATCCGTTTAAAGGGACTGGTTAATGACAATCTTTACAAAGAAACCAGGTACCTGGACCCGATTGAGATAGCCCAGGATATGTCGGCTACACTCCGCGAACAGGAAGGGTGTCATGTGGTTATCTGCCTGTCACATATTGGTTATCAATACCGGGATCCTGAAACTACCTGCGACATCAAACTGGCTGAAAACACCGAAAACATAGACCTCATCATAGGCGGGCATACACATACTTTTATGGACAAACCCGCCATACACCGCAACCGCAAAGGAGAAGAGGTCCTGGTAAACCAGGTAGGTTGCTTTGGTATTAACCTGGGCCGCATAGATTTTTACCTGGACAACCAGAACAACCTTGTGAAGCAGGGAGGCAGGTCTATAATAGTCTGATAAACTTACTCTTTAATCTGTTCCGTTTGCCTCATCTGTCAGATCAGGTATTCTATATTGCGCCTGTCCTAAAAACGGAATGAGTACTACACAATGGCAGGTGCCGACCCCGGTCATTTTTTCCCGTTGGAAAAACAAAAGTCCTTCATTTTCCCTATCTTTGATATGAAAGTACCGCTTTTTAACAAAGTAAAGCTTCCTCGATTTTAAACGAAAAATAACAAACACCCAAAACCATGTATACCAAGCCCTTATTCTTGCTAGGCATTTTATTGCTATTCATCGCTCCGGGTAAAACCGTAGCACAGTCCGAAACTATTTCCGTAGATTCTTTTGACAAGGTTATTATAAACCCGCACATACAGGTTACCTTCCGGGAAGGCAACTCGGAATCCGTAGCCGTGGAAATGATAAGCGAACCGTTAGAAAAATTACATGTGGAAGTAAAAAACAAAGTATTGCATATGTATCTGGACGGTGCCAGGGTGGTTACCAAAACGGAAAAAATCAAGGGAGAAGGCCGGAAAGAAAAAAAGCCCATTTACAAAGGTACGGTAGTAAAAGCCGTGGTTACGTATAAAAAAGCCGGCACCTTCTCACTGAGGGGCGATGAAACCATCGTTTTCGAGAGCCCGATACACCTAGATAAAATGAGACTTAATATCTACGGGGAATCCGAAGTATTTCTCAATGAAGCCGTCATAAAAAATCTCAGGGCAACTATTTACGGGGAATGCCACCTGGAAATCAAAAAAGGAGATATCGCAGAACAAAAGTTCACCACCTACGGAGAAAGTGAGGTCAACACCCTTAAGGTCAGCAACAGATCTACAAAGATCGTAGCCTATGGTGACAGCAATTTTGAATGCAGTGTTTCCGAAAGACTCAAAGTAACTTCTTATGGTGAAGCTACCGTGAAGTACAAAGGAAACCCCGAAGTTCGCAAAGGTATTGTCATCGGGGATACTACAATATCTTCGCTCCCCTGACCTGCCATTTGTAGGGCGGCACGAGAACTTTCTGGACTGAAGACAAAGAAATACGAGAAAAACAAAGTATAAATTTGGCTGGCAAGATAAGGCTAAGTAATTTTAAACTTTAAATAAATCATCTTATGAGAAAAGTAGCATTATTAACATTATCCGTTTTGTTCTTGTCTGTTTCCTGTAAAGACAAGGCAAAAAAAGAAAAGGAAAATGTACTGGACAAAGAACCGGCTCCGACAGAGACTAAAACAGAAACTTCCAATGAACTTACTGTTGTCATGGAGCCCAAAAGTGAGTCGAACGTAAAAGGAACCGTAATATTCAAAGAAGAAAACGGCGAGATTACCATGACCGCTACCTTTGAAGGTATGGCTCCCGGAGAACACGCCATTCACCTGCACGAAAAAGCAGATTGCTCTGCTGCAGACGGTACTTCTACCGGCGGACACTGGAACCCTACCTTTGAAAAACACGGTAAATGGGGAGATGCCGAAGGATACCACAAAGGAGATATCGGTAACTTCACCGCAGATCAAGACGGTAAGGGGTCTATCACTTTCTCCACCGATAAATGGTGTATGGACTGTGATGACGACACCAAAAACATTGTGGGTAAAGCAGTAATTGTTCACCAGGGTGTAGACGATTTCACTACACAACCGACAGGTGATGCAGGCGGACGAATAAGCTGCGGCGGTATCATACAGTAGACTCTATTACAAAATCCAATCCGTTATCAAGGGCCCGGGCCATATTGAACTACTATTTACATAACGCACATTTATCACTATGAACCCTTCGGCTGTAGGTTGGATAGGTAAGTTGAACACTGTTTTAAGTAAATCTGATGTCTTTCCTGTAGAGAATAATCTTCTGTACGACAAACTCAGGGATTCGGGTTTTATTTACGGTACCAACGTAAAACTGGCCTTCCCCCTCGACATCGACAATAAGCTTACAGAGGAAGAACTGTCCAAAACCCATTTGTACATTTCTCTCCTCACCGCAAATTATACCTATAAGAAAACTCTCGTTTACGAGAAAGCCATAGATTCCATCATTGCTTTCTACACAGAAATGGAAAGCAATGATGTTTCTTTCTTTCACAAACTACTCTCCGGTAAAAAACCATCTTCCAAACTGGAAAAGATCATAGGTAACCGGATACAGTTTGACGAAAACATACTCACCAAGAATTTTAACCGTATCCTTACTAATGTATTGCTGTATACAGATGTACTCACGTACCTGCAATTTCTCGAAGGCAATACCGACTGTATAACCTATGCCAGAAACCTGGAAACTTTTGTCATTAATACCATGTACCGTGCGCTGGAAATTAAACCGGAAAAAAACGAATTCGACATGCAGTTGGTAAAACTTTTCGAATCGTCCGCAAGGTACACCGGTTCTTTTGATAAAGAAATGATTATCTCTTCCGGAGAAGAGCAACATTCTTTTACTTCCGGACTGGAGAAAAAGTATCTCCTGGACCTGGCCTGCCTTACCGTCTGGAATGATAAGGTGATAGATAAAGAAGAAAAACAATTTGTTTTTGACTTTGGCCGTACCCTGGATCTCGGAAAAGAAGAAATCGAAAAGTCCATTGTCCTTGTCCGCGACTTTTTCCGGGCGCATAAGGATGAAATTTCCATCCTCAACTTTTCTAATCCGGTAAAGCATTTTTACGACAATTCTTCGCGAATGGTAAGCAACCTGATCCTAAGAAATAAAAAACGTCTGCAACAGGAACTTCTGCTGAGCAGGGAACTGGTAGTACTCCTATCCAAATCTACCGTAAAGGAACTCACTAAAGAGGAAAAACAAAAAGTAAAAATCCAGTTACTGGACATCTGTAAATCCATCCCCTCCCTGGCCATTTTTCTTCTTCCCGGCGGAGGTATATTACTCCCCCTGCTGGTAAAATTTATTCCTCAGCTATTACCTTCGGCTTTTGATGACAATAAAATCTCCTGATGTACGGATATCCCCATAATCCCCCTCCGTCTGCCCCTTTCAATCCGGATCCGATAATCTTTTTAAACAATCTTTCTCTTTCTATCTTCAAATCGTCTCATCCTGCCCCCGGAAACAGTATATATACCCTTCAAAACACCCCCGATTCTCTCCTGAAAAACAGTATTGTATTTCTCGTAACTACCGTATTTCCTGCCATCAGCAACTTAAGCTGTGTTTTTTTAACGATTTCGTTATATTACACACAACATTCTTTCATAAATAAAAAAAATCTGTACTTTTAAGCGGCCATTGGCATCCAGGATAGATTCTTACCGGGTCTCTTAATTTATAAGAGGTAAAATCTATCTTTTTTTTGTGCAATATCAATCTGAACCCAATATGAATTTTTCAACTGTAGACATCGTTATTTTTATCGGTTATCTGATCGTATTATGTGCCATCGGGCTTTGGCTTTCCTTTAAAGATAAACAGGAAGGCGCCGAAGATTACTTTCTGGCGAGTAAGTCATTGCCGTGGTGGGCTGTGGGAGGCTCTCTGATAGCTTCCAATATCTCCGCGGAACAATTCATCGGAATGTCCGGCTCCGGCTATGTGGTAGGAATGGCCATAGCATCTTACGAGCTTATGGCAGCCATTACCCTGATCATCGTAGCCAAATATTTCCTTCCCATTTTCATTAAAAAAGGGATTTATACCATGCCCCAGTTCCTGGAAGAACGTTTTGACAAACGGGTACACACCGGGCTGGCCATTTTCTGGGTCCTCCTTTTCATCTTTGTAAACATAACCTCCGTGCTTTATCTCGGCGCACTGGCACTGAAAACCATCATGGGTATCGACATGATCTACGGTATCATAGGACTGGTGATCTTTGCTTCCACTTTTTCCATTTTCGGAGGTTTGAAAGCCGTAGTGTGGACAGATGTCATACAGGTAGCAGTACTTATTTTCGGCGGCCTGCTGGCCAGTGTCCTGGTATTGAGTGCCATCGGGGGAAGCACCTGGGAAGGTTTTTCCACCCTGCTCGAAAGGGCCCCGGAAAAATTTGACATGATCCTCGACAAAACGCATGAAGAATACAAAAACCTCCCGGGAATAAGTGTCCTTGTGGGAGGCATGTGGATAGCCAACCTTTACTACTGGGGAAATAACCAGTATATCATACAGCGTGCCCTCGGTGCAAAAAGTCTTAAGGAAGCACAAAAAGGAACCGCTTTTGCCGCCTTCTTAAAAGTCTTGTTACCCTTAATCGTGGTTATACCCGGCATTGCCGCTTTTGTACTGGATGCGGACATCAGCAAACCGGACGAAGCATACCCCTGGATCCTCGATAATTATGTACTTACCGGTTTTAAAGGTCTCGCTTTTGCCGCATTGATCTCTGCCATTGGCTCTTCTTTAAGCTCTATGGTAAACAGTACGTCTACCATATTTACAATGGACATATACAGGCCACTGGATAAAAAGGCAAGTAATAAGAAAATAGTAACCATAGGGCGTATTGTGGCAGCAGTGTCTCTTGTCATTGGAGCTATAGTAGCCCCTCTTTTAGGGAACCTGGACCAGGCTTTCCAGTTTATCCAGGAATATACCGGGTTCATAAGCCCCGGCGTGGTGGTAATTTTCCTTTTCGGGATGTTCTGGAAAAGAACATCGGCAAACGCGGCTTTCTGGGTTGTACTTCTGTCTATTCCACTGTCCGTAGCCTTAAAATACTTTACCCCGGAAATCCCGTTCATGAACCGTATGGGATTGTGCTTCCTGATTCTTTCGGCTATTATCATTGCCATATCTCTCATTGAAAATAAAACCGATGACAAAAAAGCGATCTACCTGGAGAAAGGCCTGTTCAAAACCTCGCCTGTATTCAATACGGCAGCGATCCTGATTATGGGAATACTCGCTGTTATTTATGCCGCCTGGTGGTAAAATGGCTGAAAACTGAAATAATAATACCTAACAAACTTTATCCTTATACCGGGAATAAAACCTATGACAACAGAAGCATTAACGAATAAAATACGATCACTTTTCACCGAAAAACACAATACTACACCTGTTGTGGTACAGTCCCCCGGACGTATCAATATAATAGGAGAACACACCGATTATAACGATGGTTTTGTGCTTCCCGGTGCCATAGACCGCTATATCATCTGTGCTGTTGCCAAAAATGACAGCACGGACAAATGCTCTGTCTATGCCGCTGACATGGAAGAAAACTGTACTTTCAGTCTCACCGATGTGAAACCTTCCGAAAAAGGAAGCTGGAAGAATTATGTACTCGGTGTCGTGGCAGAAATACAAAAGCTGGGCAGCAAACTAACCGGTTTCGATATCGTGTTCGGGGGAAATATCCCCAATGGCTCAGGCCTGTCCTCTTCTGCCGCCCTGGAAAACAGTATTATATACAGCCTGAACGAATTGTTCGGCTTGCAACTGTCCCGAAAAGAAATGATGCTGCTTTCCCAGAAGGCAGAACACAATTTCGTCGGGGTACAATGCGGTATTATGGACCAGTTTGCCAGCATGCAGGGGAAAGAGGATCATGTGCTGTTCCTGGACTGCCGCACCCTCGATTTCACCCCGGTTCAGATCGATTTCGGAGATTACGAGTTACTCCTTATTAATTCCAACGTAAAACACAGCCTTGCCGATTCGGCTTATAACGACAGGAGAAATGCCTGCGAAACCGGGGTAAAAGTATTACAGGAAAAGTTCCCGGAAATCAAGGCCCTGCGCGATGCTACGGAAAAAGATCTCCTTCAGGTGAAAAACCTGCTGCCCGGATATATATATACCCAGTGCCTGTATGTCATACAGGAGAACAACCGGGTTAAGCAGGCTATTGAAGCTATAGAACAAAATGATATTGGTAAACTGGGCGAATTGCTTTTTGCATCCCACAACGGTTTGCAGCATCAATACCAGGTCAGTTGCCCGGAATTGGATTTCCTGGTGGAAAAAGCCCGGGAAACCCCCGGTATACTCGGTAGCAGAATGATGGGGGGCGGCTTCGGCGGATGTACCATAAACATTATCCGAAAAGGAGAAGCCGATACCTTTGTAGAATCCGTGAGACAGGAGTACACCCGTACGTTCGGCAAGGAACCGGATACGTATCGCGTTTCGTTAACGGACGGGACCAACCTCAGGGTCTCCTGACGGGCTTATAAGGCTTCCCTCCTACTAAAAATACTCAGGAAAATCTCATGGCGGCATCAGTCCTCCGGAAACTAATAAAAAGTCCGTACACATTATGAAAGATGGTGTTTTATACTGGAACATGGACCCGGTTATTATTCAAATAACCGATACTTTTCCGTTGAAGTACTACGGACTGCTCTTCATATCCGGTCTTTTCCTGGGATACCTGGTGGTAAAAAGAATTTACCAAAGGGAAAATATCCCGGTAACGCAACTGGACAAATTGCTCACCTACATTGTAATAGGTACGGTAGCAGGTGCCAGACTGGGACACTGTTTCTTTTATGAACCCGGATATTACCTGCATCACCCGATTGAAATATTTTTACCCGTACAGGAAATTAACGGTTCGTACAGGTTTACCGGATACCAGGGGCTTGCCAGTCATGGCGGGGCTATCGGAGTACTTTTGGCCATTATGCTCTATTGCAGGAAATATAAAATACGGCTCTTATGGGTGCTGGACAGGATTGCCATAGCCGTTCCGCTTACCGGGGCATTTATCCGCTTCGGTAATTTTATGAATTCCGAAATATACGGTAAACCTACCAATGGTAACTGGGGCGTGGTATTTATGAGAGACGACCTCCTTGCCCGGCATCCCACGCAGCTTTACGAGGCCCTGGCCTATTTATCCATTTTCGCAATACTCACCCTGCTCTACCGATCGCAAAACGTACGGCAAAAAAACGGTTATCTATTTGGGCTGTTTCTCGTTTTATTATTTGCGACAAGGTTCCTTATCGAATTCTTTAAGGAAAACCAGGTAGGATTTGAAGATAATATGACTATTAATATGGGACAGATATTGAGTATTCCTTTTATTTTACTGGGAATATTCTTTATTTTCCGCAACCGCATGCAAAGCGTGAAAACAACAAATTAAAACAGTAAACACACCATGATCCAGAAAGAAGTTTTGCAAAATCAATCTCATAAGAGATTTAACATACTAACCGGGGAATGGATACTGGTCTCACCCCATCGGACCAAACGTCCCTGGCAGGGACAACAGGAAAAACAACCGGCAGCGGACAGGCCTTCGTATGACGAAAGTTGCTATCTATGCCCCGGAAACAAAAGGGCAAGTGGCGATATAAACCCGGAATATACGGATACCTATGCTTTTACCAATGATTTTGCCGCCCTGCAAAACGAATCCGACCCCTTTGTTATAAACGACGGGTTGCTCCGGGCGGAGAGTGAACAGGGCACGTGCAGGGTTATCTGTTTTTCCCCCGATCACTCCAAGAGCCTCGCAGATATGGAAACCCCCGATATAGAAAAGGTAGTTTCCTTATGGCAGGAAGAATACAGGCATCTCGGCCAGCAAAAAGACATCCGTTACATACAAATATTCGAAAACAAAGGGGCTGTGATGGGATGCAGCAATCCGCACCCGCACGGACAGATCTGGGCCCAGAGCTCCATCCCGAATGAAGTGATCAAAAAAGACAAGAGGCAAAAGGAATATTACCAGAGCAACCGGAAGAGCCTGCTGTCTGATTATATACTACAGGAAATAAGCAATAAGGAAAGACTGGTATACGAAAACGACCATTTTGTAATACTTATCCCTTTCTGGGCGGTATGGCCTTTTGAAACGATGATATTGCCCAAAAAGCACCAATCCAGCATCAGGCAATTGTCCGGAGCAGAAAAAACAGCTTTTGCAGATGCCATCCATTTTATAACCGCTACTTACGATAAACTCTTTGATTGCTCCTTTCCGTATTCCGCAGGTATCCACCAGGCGCCAACGGACGGAAAAGACTATGACCACTGGCACTGGCACATGAGTTTTTATCCGCCGTTACTCCGCTCGGCAACCGTAAAGAAATTTATGGTCGGTTACGAAATGTTTGCCATGCCACAACGGGATATTACTGCCGAAAGTGCGGCACAGCGGTTACGCGAATTAGCCTAACCAGTCTTTAAAATCTTTAACCCGTTCCCGGCTTACGATGATTTCCTGCCCGTTATACCGATGCAGTTTCACCTGGAGCCGGGCATTGGTATATGCTATAATATCGCGTATAGCTGATACATTGATATAGAATTTACGGCTCACCCGATAAAAGGAATCTGGGGGTAATTCGCTTTCCAGGGAATCCAGCGTAGTGTCCAGAAGGTAATCCCTTCCTTCGGAAGTGTGTATATAGGTACCTTTATTCTCACTGTAAATGCACTCTATCTCCTCTATTGGAACCATTTTCAGACGTTGGCCTACCTTCACCGTAAAACGTTTTTTGTACTGGCGGTCCAGTGGGTTTACGAGCATTTTTCGCACCTCTTCGAAATCCAGTTGTATACGGCTGGACGGAATGCGGTCGCGATACTTTTTCATGGCTTCTTCCAGTTCTTCATCGTCTATGGGCTTTAACAGGTAGTCTATGCTATTCAGTTTAAACGCCCTCAGGGCGTATTCATCATAAGCCGTGGTAAAGATCACTGCGCTCTTTACCTCTATAGCTTCAAAAATCTCAAAAGACAGGCCGTCCGATAATTGTATATCGAGGAATATGAGATCAGGATGCTCGTTCTTCCCGAACCACTCCATGGCTTCCTCTACGGAATGAAGCATGTCACTAACTGGTATTCCCAGTTTTTCCACCATACGTTGTAACCGTCTCGCCGCGGGTTTTTCGTCTTCTATGATAATAACTTTCATGTATATGAGCTACAAATGTTGATATATTTTTCCTTATTCCCAGCGTTGTCTCTTTCGTTCCTCTTTTTCCATATAGCGCCGTATCTGTCGTTTTTCCCATTCCTTGCTGAGAAAAAGGTTAGGTATAAAAACAGACATACCGTGTATAACCACCCCTATACCCCAGAATATAGCCGTAGAAAAGGTGCCGAAAGTCCAGAACTCTTCTCCGTCCTTGTATGTTTCCACTCCTATAAATCCTATGAGAAACAGGTTTATGACCGAATACCAAAGTAAATGCCTGTAAAATGCCTTTTCTCTGTCCAGCCTTTTCTTTGCCCGGAGGTATTTCTCTTCTTTTGTGTAGATTTCCATAGTCGAGTTCTTTTAGAATTACGTGATGAAAGCTACTCCCACCTGGTACTTTCTTCTTCCTCCCTCATATATTCCCGTATCTTTTTCTCCTCCCACTGTGCTCCGAAGAAACCATTGACCAGGAACACTCTTGTTGCATGAAAGGCCAGGCCTACGCCCCAGCCCACGGCCGGAAAAAAGAACCATTTAACGCCCCAGAACGTCCAGTAATTAATCAGGAGCAGTATCAGGTTTACAACCACATAACAAAATAAATGCCTGTAAAACCGCTTTTCTCTATCCAGTCTTTTCCTGGCACGAAGGTATTTTTCGTCTTTTGTCATATTCATAGTTGGTTTCTTTAAAAATTGGAAACAAAATTACTTACTGCCACCGGGTACCTTTTTCTTCCTCCCGCATGTATTCCCGGATCTTTCTTTCCTCCCACTGCCTGCCGAAAAACCCCCTGTCCAGGAATACCCGGGCAGCGTGAAAAGTCAAACCTATTCCCCAGCCAAAAGCCGGGAACCAGAACCACTTATATTCCCAGGAAGTCCTGTAGTTTATGAAGATCAGAAAAGGGATTACAATGCAGTAAGACATTAAATTCCAGTAAAACTCCTTAAGTTCTTCCACCCGCCTTTTAGCAGCCATGTATTTTTCATCCATTTCCTCATTTTCTGTTTGTATCATTTCTATTTGTTTGGTTAGCATTGGTATTTTTACTTCAAAAGAAGTTGCATTTTCGTATACTTCCACTTTCCTTTCGGTAAGCAGCTTATAGCGTTGTTTTATATTCGCCAGGCCTACGCCACTACCTTTTTTTATGACTTGTTTGCGTTGTACGTTATTGCGTATGACGAGATCTCTCCCTTCTTCACAGATAGTTATACGCAAAGGGTTCTTTGCCGTCACCGTATTGTGCTTTACGGCATTTTCCAGTAACAATTGCAGGGACAGGGGCACTACTTTTGCTTCCGGATTACCGGATTTCTCCGGCATTTCGAATTCTATGCTGTCCTCAAAGCGCATCTTTAAAAGGCTCACATAAATCCGGGCAAATTGTAACTCTTCATCCACGGACACCAGTTCTTTGTTTTTCTGTTCCAGTACATAACGGTAGATCTTGGACAGGGAAGTCGTAAACTTCTGGGCAGACTCTGGTTTTTCATCAATAAGACTGGTCAGTACATTAAGGCTATTGAACAAAAAGTGCGGATCGAGCTGATTTTTAAGCGCGTCGAACTGTGCGGATGCCGTACCTGCAATGATCTTCTGTTCCTTTACCCGTTTTTCCTGGAATGCCCGATAAAAAAAGAAGGCGTGAAAAAACAGGGATATAAGCAGGGTAATGATGATCACCCCGAAATAAAATCCGCCGTTCTCCGACATCAAAAAATCCCGGAAAGACAATCCGTCCAGGTAGACCCGGTGAAAAATCCGAAGGGCAAAAACACAGGGAAGCGTTACCAGTACCGTTCCGAGTATTCCCGTAACCAGGTTGTACTTTTTTCGTTTCCTTTTATATATATTACTGATATACTTTACGATAAAGGAATTAACAAAAGTAAGCGGTATCCCATATAATGCGTAATAGCCATAAGACAAGAGGATATCCCCGTTAAAGGCCGTAGAAAAGCCGGATAAAAACCTATAGGTCTGTTCCACCAGAAAAAGTACGGCGCTTATCAGTGCTCCTATAAGTACCAATCGGAAATATTCTTTCATGAATTCGTTTTTATCATTAATTTCGTGTCTCTCTTTTGCTGGGGCGGGAAGCCAAAACATAACCAAAACCGGCTTTCCCTGACTGTTAAAGTTACAATTTTCCTCGGCATATCCATTTACACAGGAACAAATTTCCGCTTTGTATCTGTCTTCCGGAAAAGCAACTGTCCGAATTGTAAAAATCACCGGATGAACTGTCTTTTATACCGCAAAAAGAGATCATCCGAAAGGCTTTTTACGTTATTTTTCCTGATCTTATCCGGATGAGATGAAGGAGACCTTCTCCTGCCCTGTGGTCTATCGTCAGCCGGTAAGGTAAGGTCATATACGGGTATCCGGAGGGTACAAAAAATCCCATCTCCCTGTTCCGAAGTGCAGGAAAACGGGATATCCGGGAAAGATTCCCTTATTCTTTAATAAAACGTTTCGTAACCTTTTCTGTATCCGAAAGTAACCGGATAAGATATACTCCTGGCCTTAACCTGTCCGTACGTACGGCATTCCCGCTAAGCACCCCTTTATCTACCTGTCTGCCGGAAAGATCTATAATAATATAGTTCATCATTTTCCCGGGATTTTCAATATATAAAAGGCTTTCCCGTACCGGGTTGGGATATAGTTTTATTTCGGGGACATCCCGGGCTTCTCCTCTTCCCATATCGGAAAAAGCAGGTAAAGACGTTTGAGCAGCGCCGGCACTTCCTATACAAAAAGCAGTAGATTCCGAAGCGTTGAAGTCCCCTCCGGAAGCCAATACCGCCCCGGTTTCCGTATTGGTGAGAGTATACGAGCCATTGCCATAAGAACAGCAAATGCCATCGCCATAACTGTCGCGTATAATAAAAGTATAGCAACCGTCTTCCAGAGTTTCGTTCAGCAACAGGGTAGTTCCTCCGGTTTCCCCGTTATACGTACCGCCCTGGGCTATTATATCGTTACCGTCATCCAGTATTTCCCAGCTCGTCTCTGCCGGGTAATTGTCAAACGTAAGGGCCAGTTCCACATCGGCCGAACCGGTCGGGGGTGTAGTAGTACCCATGCAAAAATCCGTAGATTCTTCATTGTTAAACGATCCGCCGGAAGCAAGGGTATCGCCGGTGGTTATATCGGTTAGTGTATAGGAACCGTTGCCATAGGAACAGCAAATACCGTCTCCATAGACATCTTTAATCACAAAAGCGTAACACCCGTCCGGCAGGAATTCTTCGATTACCAGCGTAGAACCGTCCGGCTGGCTGCCGTATGTACCCCCGGAGAGAACAACCTGCCCTGTTCCGTCCAGAACTTCCCAGCTGGTCTCTTCGGGGTAATTGTCAAAGGTGATACTCAAGCGGATATTGTTGTCGTCTCCGCCGCCCGGTTCATCGGAAATGGTGAAATTCGTATTGGAGATGTCATAGAAAATATTGCCGGCCGCTTCCACTTTTATCCGGTTCTGGTTACCGGGACTATCCGGTACGGTAATATCTGCCGAACCGGTATTCGGGACACCGGAAGCGAGAACGGAAAACGTATTGCCACCGTCGGCAGACAGCAGTATGTTTACATTCTGGCAATTCACCGGTGTGCTGTTGCTCCCTGCAACATCCCATGTCACGGTTTGTGTTGTTCCGATCTCCCAGTTCACATTACTGTTTGGGGAAGTAACGGCAAACGGACCGGAATTACCGTCTACGGTCACTGACATGTCATCGCTGTTATTCGCTGCTCCCCCGGCGCGGTTATCCCTGACGGTCAGCCTGAAATTCATTGTTCTCCCTACATTGGGAACTACTTCCCATTGCGAAGAGGTGCTCCCGGTCAGAACCGTACTTAGTGCGGGAAAATACCTTTCTCCGGAGGCAGAGGGTATTACGGAGCGAAAAGCAACCCCTGAAGTGGCTGTAGCGGTCGGGAAGGTGTGCACGGCATTATTTTCATCCATTTGTTCCCAGCAATAGGTAAGTACATCTCCTGCATCGGCATCCGTTCCGGCCCCGGTAAGTACAAAGGGCGTCCCTTTAGGTATGGTATAGTTTGCCCCGGCATCGGCCGTAGGGACATTGTTGCCCGTAGTTGTCTCACCCTGGCAACTGGTAGATTTCACATAATTGGTGATCTGTTCTATGGTAAACGCGTGAAAATAGGGATCGCTGTGTGGCTGTACATCCGTACTGCCGGTAATTCCGGCATATCCCATGATAGTAGATCCGCTTCCCGGTTCGAAATGTGCATCCGTACCCTCGTTACGTATGGTAAATGTGTGATTCCCGCCGAACTGGTGCCCTATTTCATGGGCTACATAATCCACATCAAAATTATCTCCCTCCGGGGTGGAATGGGAACTGAAGCCGCTTCCTTTCCGGTTATTCACACAAACGCAACCTATACATCCCGCGTTACCATTATTTCCTCCCCGTTGCAACAGGTGTCCCACATCATAATTGGCTTCTCCTATAACACTGCTCAGTGTAGATTGTAACTGGCTGTTGTAGCTTCCTGTATACGGATCGGAAGAAGCATTGGTATAGATAACATCATCCGTATTGGCTATAAGTTGCATGGTAACGCCAAAGTCGTTTTCAAAAAGACCGTTAACCCGGGTCATCGTTGCATTGATAGCCGCAAGGGCATCTGCCTTTGTTCCTCCGAAATACTGGGTGTATTCCCCCGGGACGGAAACTGCCAGCCTGAAGGTACGCAGTATACCGTCATCTGCATTGGGCCTGGCCTGAACAGTAGCAGTTTTCTTTGTCACCTGGTCTTTTACCATACATTCGAAAGGCTCCGGGGCCGTATCCCTGTCTTTTCTGTCGTATACCGTATAATATGTACGGTCCGAAGTATACGGTTCTATAAATACCGTTCCGTTTCCCGCGGAAAGCCGCATACTCTGCAAACCCAGATGAGATACACTGAAACGGATCACCATGGACGGATCGTCTATACCTTGTCCGGCATAAGAATGTATCCCGGGATACCTTGCCGCAAGGTCCGGATGCATGACAGAAGCTTCCGTTACCCGGAAACTTTCCAGTTCGCCTTCGGCATTGGGGAAACGAACGACAATTCCGGAAGACACGGCACGTCCCCTTTGCGGGGCCGTCTGCAGTGCCTGTTGCAATCCGTTTACATCCAGCTTGTAAATTTTCCCGTAAGAGAGTGGTTCTTTGGCAGGCATTACCTGCGATTTTCCTGTTCCCCCGGCCAATGACCAGAAAGAATCCTGTCCGTAACCATACCACAGGCTACACAGAAACGTAAAAAAAAGTAGTTTTTTTCTCATAATAAGTTAAGTTTAAGATTATGGGCAATACGTTAAAATTAACAATTTTTAAGAAAAAATACATGAATTATAACACATAAAATTCTTCAAACCTTAAAACATAACTGTATATATTCGAAATCCAGAAGAAACAATCGTTCTTTTATAAAGGTTCCCAGAAAACAAAAAACCGGAAGAAGATCATCTCCGGAAGGCTCTTTATTATCTGGTTAAAGATTAAAATCCTGCTCCCGATGATCTCTATCGGGAGCAGTTTTTATAAATTTTAGCCACGGACACACAAATGATTATACATCGGTGTATCCGTGGCTAAAAAGGTTTTGTAATCCGGGTATTTAGTTGAAAACAACCTGTTTGTCCGAACGCGGAAGTTCTGCAAAAATAAACGGGTTGGTAATGGCCATACTGGTCATATCCCCTTCTGCGGGTTGTATGTTCCGTACATATACCTGCACGGCACCCCCGGCTTCTTCTATCTTTTCTATTTCTACCCGGTTTCCTCCGGACGACCGTTGCCCCATAAACATCGCAACGACCATGCTTTTGGTGAAATCCACCTTCGGGACTTCTATTCCGGGTCTCCGGGTACGGTTTATAATGCCATATACTTTTTCCAGTTCCTCCTGGCTGGTTATCACCCGATTTTCTGCTGTATCCGTACCGCCATAACTGTCTTCAAGGAGGATTTTATAATCCAGTGATTTTTCTCCGGTATCGCCGCTTTGTGCCTTACCATCCTGTTTTGCCCCCATACAGGCACAAAATAATATGATTACACCGATAAGTAATACGTTTTTTTTCATGTTTCTCAGGGCTTAAATATATAATTAGTTCAAAATCGTGCTAATGGCAACGGGTTATCTCATTCCTGTTTTTCTTTGTCCGTTTCTTCTTCTTTACCTGTTTGTTTTTCTTTTTTCCTATCGTAATAATTATCGCGAAAACTCTTCCCCTTGCGATTCTTCCACTTTCGCACACTCCTTCGGTTGTTCCACATGACCAAGAGGAATAAAATAACAATCACTATTACCCAGCCGATACTTTTCATACCAATAATCAGACAAATATGGTTTATAATATATTATGAATCTTTCGATTGATGCTCCCAGACTGATTTTCAGATCAATTCTTTATTTCTTATAAAGTTACGTTTTTAAGGGCGAATTACGAAATGTTCCCTGGCCTGCCCTTCCCGAAAGAATACTACTCCCACATAAAAAAGGTCTACGGTAACGGTCACCTGCTCGTTTTTTTTTATTTCCTCCCAGGCCATTTCAGATGTAGTATTTCTATGTATACCCTTAATTATCAACACATCATCAATTCCAACTTTTTCCTCTTTCAGAAAATATTTCACAGCATCCGGCCGGAGTTCCTTGTTGTAATAAGTGATTTTTTCTTTGGTATCGTATGCGGATATAACCGGAAAGTAATTCCGTAACGCATCGGTTAACTCCTTATCCGGCCGCAGAATACGCACACTATCCGCATGGAAATACGCAATGGTACGAAGCAGCAATTGTTGCGCTTTGGTCCCCCGGAATTTTTGTTTTCCGTACAGCCCCCTGGTGACATAAGCATACACAAAAGGCGAATGTATCCCGTGTTGATTGGTAGATTTAAGCAGAAATTTCAGGTACCTGAGCATACATGTGCTTTAGTCTTTATACGAAAGTTCCAGCCAACGGTTGGTCTTATCCTCTATTTCCGACAAAACCTTTTTGAGCCGTACGGAAAGTTCGTCAATACGTCCTCCCCTCATACTTTCATCGGCAAACATAACCTCTATTTCTTTCTTTTCTTCTTCCAGTTTACGTATATCCTTTTCCAGTCGGTTGTACTCCTTCTGTTCATTATAGGAAAGTCCCTTATTAGCATCTTTACGCCAGGTGTTCTTTTCCTTACCGGAATTGGTATCTGTAGTTTTAGTGTCGTTCGCCACTGTCGGTATGCTATCTTCGTAAATCCTGTAATTCGTATAATTACCAGGAAAATCCTCTATTTCAGCATCTCCTTTGAACACCAACAGGTGGTCTACTATCTTATCCATAAAATACCTGTCGTGCGACACTACGACAAGACAACCGGGGAAATCCAGCAAAAACTCTTCCAGGACGTTGAGGGTAATAATATCGAGATCGTTCGTAGGCTCATCGAGAATAAGAAAATTAGGGTTGCGGATAAGTACGGTACACAGGTAAAGGCGTTTTAATTCACCTCCACTCAGTTTCTCAACAAAGTCGTATTGCTTTTTCCGGTCGAACAGAAAGCGCTCCAGGAGTTGAGCAGCAGAAATCTGTTTGCCTTTCATTAAAGGAATGTAATCTCCGAAGGCGCGGATAACGTCTATTACTTTCTGTTCCGGCTTTACTTCTATTCCGGACTGGGTATAGTACCCGAATTTCACGGTTTCGCCGATAACGACCTTACCCCCGTCGGGAGCAATATCCCCGGTAAGCAGGTTCAGAAAGGTAGATTTCCCGGTACCGTTTTTACCGATAATCCCTACGCGCTCTCCTTTCCGGAATACATACTGGAACTTTTGAAGTATTTTTTTCTCTCCATACACTTTGGACACATTGTGCAACTCTACGATCTTGCTTCCCAGCCGTTCCATGTTGATCTCCAGTTGCACCTGGTGGTCTTTACGGCGCTGATGTGCTTTTTCCTTGATGTCGTGAAAATCATCTATCCTGGATTTGGATTTGGATGTCCTCGCTTTCGGTTGACGGCGCATCCAGTCCAGTTCCTTAACATAGAGGTTCTTCGCTTTTTCTACGGAAGCTTTCTCCGCTTCTACCCTGGCTTCCTTTTTTTCGAGGTAGTAGGAATAATTTCCTTTGTACGTATACAACTTACCATCTTCCAGCTCCACGATCTCGTTACACACCCGTTCCAGGAAGTACCTGTCGTGAGTGACCATAAAGAGCGTGATGTTCTCTTTGGCAAAATAGGACTCTAACCACTCTATCATTTCCAGGTCCAGGTGGTTGGTAGGTTCGTCCAGAATTAGCAGGTCCGGACTATTGAGCAATACAGTAGCCAGTGCAAGTCTCTTTTTTTGTCCGCCCGAAAGCGAAGACACCTTTTGAGAAAGGTCATCGAGTTTCAGCTTGGAAAGTATTTGTTTATACCTGGTTTCGAAATCCCATGCCCGGTGCAACTCCATTTGTTCAAAGGCACGCTGGTATGCCTCTGCTTCCTCCGGGTTTTGCAATGCGTCTTCATAGGCTCGGATAACTTTCAATATCTTGTTTTCGGAAGCAAAGATCGTTTCTTCTACGGTAAGTCCGGATTTCAGATCCGATTCCTGGGGCAGAAACCCTATATATATCCCATTCCTGGAAACTACCTGCCCGCTATCCGGTATGTCTTTTCCCGTTATAATGTTCAACAGGGAAGTTTTCCCGGTGCCGTTTCTGGCTATGAACGCAATTTTCTGATCTTTGTTTATCCCGAAAGATATATCGGTAAACAGTACGCGTTCTCCGAAAGATTTGGATATATTTTCTACTGACAGATAATTCATTGTATCTCTTTTAGATTTGAGATATTAGATCTGAGATTTTAGACTCTATACACTAATAACTCCTTAACTCCGGGATTTCTGATGCCTAAACGCCTGCGTCCAGTATCTGGGCCGCGTGGTCTTTGGTTTTCACTTTCTCTATGACCCGTTCCACTTTTCCTTTTTCGTCAATAATAAAAGTCATGCGGTGTATTCCGTCATAGGTTTTACCCATAAATTTCTTTTGTCCCCAAACACCGAAAGCTTCGATCACTTTCTTATCCACATCGGCGAGTAAAGGAAAAGGAAATTCGTATTTTTCCTTAAAGTTGGACTGTCTTTTTTCGGAATCTGCACTTACACCCAGCAACTCATATCCTTTCTTTTTCAGTTCCTGGTAATTGTCCCGCAGGTTACATGCTTCGGCAGTACATCCCGGGGTACTTGCTTTCGGATAAAAGAATACGATCCATTTTTTGCCCAGGTAATCGGAAGAGGAAACTGCATTTCCATCCTGGTCGGTGACTGTAAATTCCGGTACTTTATCTCCTGGTTTCAGTGTTTTCATTTTTGATATAGATTTTAGATTCGAGATTTTAGATGTTAGATTTGGGATATTGGATTATGACTTCGTACTTCGTACTTTTTTACATATTTTAGTCGGCCAAAAGTAATGTAAAAATGACCAAAACCCAAAAAGTGGCGTTTGTCATGGAAACGCTGGAAAAGATATACCCGGAAATCCCGATACCTCTTGACCATAAAGACCCTTATACCCTGCTTATTGCCGTATTGCTGTCGGCACAAAGTACGGATGTCCGGGTCAATCAGATCACCCCTTTGTTATTTGAAAAGGCCGATAATCCTTATGCCATGATACGGCTTACCCGCGAAGAAATCCAGGATATAATCCGTCCCGTAGGCCTTTCTCCCATGAAATCCAAGGGGATCTACGAACTGTCGCATATCCTCATAGACAAATATAACGGCGAGGTCCCTGCGGATATGGATGCTTTGGAAACCCTTCCGGCGGTAGGTCACAAAACGGCCAGTGTTGTGGTTTCGCAGGCTTTCGGTATTCCTGCTTTTCCGGTAGACACCCATATTCACCGGCTTATGTACCGTTGGGGGCTCAGTAACGGCAAAAACGTTATCCAAACGGAAAAGGATGCAAAACGATTGTTTCCTAAAAAAAAATGGAACAAACTGCACCTCCAGATCATCTGGTATGGCAGGGAATACTCTCCGGCCCGGGGGTGGGACCTGGAAAAAGATATTATTACCCGAACCGTAGGAAGAAAAACGGTAATAGACGAGTATTATAAAAAGAAGAAACCGTCTTCTAAGCTATAACCTGTCCGGGAAACATCACCCCACGGGGGTGAAGGGCAGTATCGCCGGAAGAGGTTTTCTTTAAAAAACGGTTTCTCTATAACTACGTGTTCAGTTCAGCAGAGTCTCGAACTGTATTTCCTCATAATCCACAACACGAAGTGCTTTGGAATAATTGAGCAGGAAATTAATGGTTTCCCGCTTAGGTCCGATTTTCTTATAATCCGCTGATTTCTTGGTGTAAAGATTTGCCATGCCGTTTATAAAATTTCAGGGTTGTTTTTTTAAAAACGTGGCAAAACCTCTAATATTGCATTACTGGTTTGTTAAAACTATGTTATTTTTTTCCACGATTTTCCGGAGATTGATAATCGCATAGCGCATTCTCCCCAAAGCAGTGTTTATACTTACCCCGGTGATCTCGGAAATTTCCTTAAAGCTCATATCCTTGTACATACGCATGATCAGTACCTCCTGCTGGTCTGTCGGAAGTTCTTTTATAAGGTTCCGCACATCGTCTTCCACCTGGTCTTTGATGATCTGCCTTTCCACATTCAGTGTGTTATCGCTTATCACTGAAAAGATGTTAAAATCATCATTCCCCTCAAATTTGGGCATTCGCATATTTTTCCTGAAATGGTCTATAATCAGGTTATGCGCTATACGCATTACCCAGGGAAGAAACTTTCCTTCCTCATTATACGCTCCTCTTTTCAGGGTTCGTATCACTTTTATGAAAGTATCCTGGAAAATATCCTCTGCGATATCCTTATCGAATACTTTGGAAAAAATAAAACTGTAAACTCTTTGGGAATGACGGTTGATAAGTGCCTCTAACGCCTTTTCATCACCACACAAATATTGTTCTACCAAAGCAGAATCCTGAAGAAGTTGCTCCATAATTTATTACTTTTTAATCGAAAGTGATGCACTTCCCATAAGGGAAAATGCCATATTCTATTTTTCAGTTCTCAAAAGTAATTTTATGGCCTATGCGATGTTTTTTTAACGTTTAGCTGGCCAAATATAATAACATTCCTTAATTAAATGCAAATATTAAATTGAATTTTCTACAAATTGCCAAACGTGCAACATGGTTTCAAAGTGGCTTAAATCCCATTAAACCGGGTAATATGCCAGGATAACAGTCAAAAAGTAAAACAGGCTTTTCAGTTGTTTTATTATCCTTTATCTTTGTATTTTTCCTTTTTAAGCTATGACGGACATATCCCTATTAAGCCCTAAACAGAATATACTTATTAAAGGTGCCCGGCTCCACAACCTGAAGAACCTGGATGCCGCTATTCCCCGAAATAAGCTGGTTGTCATAACCGGACTTTCCGGTTCCGGTAAGTCCAGCCTTGCTTTTGATACCCTTTATGCCGAAGGGCAGCGCAGATATGTGGAAAGCCTTTCCTCCTATGCCCGGCAATTTCTGGGCAGGCTGGACAAACCTAAAGTCGATTATATCCGTGGGATAGCCCCGGCCATAGCCATCGAACAAAAAGTAAATTCCACCAATCCGCGTTCTACCGTAGGTACCACTACGGAGATATACGACTACCTGAAACTGCTTTATGCCCGTATAGGCAGAACATTTTCTCCCGTATCCGGGGAAGAAGTAAAAAAGAACACCGTTACTGATGTAGTGGATTTCGTAAACAGCTACGAACCCGGCAGCAGACTATTGCTTTTATCTCCGGTACATATACCGGACCACCGCAGTGCATTGGAAAACGTCAAAATACTGGCACAACAGGGCTACGCACGTATAAAATACCGCGGTGAGATAATCCGTATCGATGAAATCGAGGAAGAAATAGAGCCGGATTTTTACCTGGTGGTAGACAGGATCATAACCAGGCCGGATGACGAAGATTTCATAAACCGTCTCTCCGATGCTGTGGAAACTTCTTTTTTCGAAGGAAAAGGCCAGTGTATTATTGAAGAAATAGCAACCGGAGAGCAAACGAATTTCAGCAACAAATTCGAAAGGGACAATATTCAGTTCCTAGAACCTAACATACACCTGTTCAGTTTTAACAACCCTTTCGGCGCCTGCCCGAAATGTGAAGGGTACGGAGACATAATAGGTATAGACGAAGACCTGGTGATACCCAATTCGGGCTTATCCGTATACGAGAATGCCATCTTCCCCTGGAGAGGTGAAAGCATGGGCTGGTACAGGGATCAACTGGTCAACAATGCCTATAAGTTCGATTTTCCCATCCACAAACCCTGGTTTGAACTTACCGAGGAACAAAAACAATTGGTTTGGGACGGAAATTCCTATTTTACCGGACTCCATGATTTTTTTGCGGAACTGGAAGAAAAGAATTATAAAATACAAAACCGGGTGATGCTCTCCAGGTATCGCGGAAAAACAAAATGCCCGGAATGCAAAGGGAAAAGACTGCGAAAAGAGGCCGATTATGTAAAAGTAGATGATAAAACCATATCCGAACTGGTGGAAATACCTCTGCACCGCCTTGCGGATTTCTTCAAAGATATAACCCTTACGGAATACGAACAGAAAGTAGCCGGAAGATTGCTTAAAGAAATAAACAACCGCTTGCTGTTCCTTTCGAATGTTGGATTGGAATACCTTACCCTCAACCGTAAATCCAATTCCCTTTCCGGTGGGGAATCGCAGCGTATCAACCTGGCCACTTCCCTGGGGAGTAGCCTGGTAGGGTCTATGTATATCCTGGATGAGCCCAGTATAGGACTGCACCCCAAAGATACCGAAAAGCTCATATCCGTACTGCAATCGCTCCGCGACCTGGGCAATACGGTTATTGTGGTGGAACATGACGAGGATATTATGAAAGCCGCCGACACTATTCTGGATATCGGTCCGGAAGCCGGTACACTCGGAGGAGAAGTCGTGGCCACGGGTACTTATGACGAAATACTTAAAGCCCATACGCTTACCGGCGATTACCTCAGCGAAAGAAAACAGATAGAAGTCCCTAAAAAAAGACGGACTTCCAAAAATTATGTCCATATCAAAGGGGCCAGGGAAAACAATCTCAAAAATATAGATGTCACTTTTCCACTGAACATGCTTACCGTGGTTACCGGGGTATCCGGAAGCGGAAAAAGCTCGCTGGTAAAGAAAATCCTCTACCCGGTGATCCTTAAAGAAACCGGCGGATACGGAGAAAAAGCCGGGAAATATACTGCTGTTGAGGGAAATTACAGTTCCCTGAAGTCCGTAGAATTTGTCAACCAGAACCCCATAGGGAGATCTTCCAGGTCCAACCCGGTTACTTATATCAAGGCCTATGACGATATCCGGGCCCTGTTCACTTCCCAGAAATTGGCCAAAATGAGGGGATATCAGCCCAAACACTTCTCTTTTAACGTGGATGGCGGACGTTGTGAAACCTGTAAAGGAGAAGGCGAAGTAACCATAGAAATGCAGTTTATGGCCGATGTGGTATTGCCCTGTGAAACCTGTAAAGGCAAACGCTTCAAAAAAGAAATACTCGAAGTGACCTTCGAAGGAAAAAATATCAATGATGTGCTGACCCTTACCATAGATGACGCCATCGACTTTTTCGGGGAACACAAACAGAAAAAGATCATCAATAAACTACAGCCTTTACAGGATGTGGGACTGGGGTATGTTACCCTGGGACAATCTTCCTCCACACTTTCCGGGGGAGAAGCGCAACGGATAAAGCTGGCTTCGTTTCTCTCTAAAGGCAACACCGATGAAAAAACCCTGTTTATATTTGACGAACCTACCACGGGACTGCATTTTCACGATATCAAAAAACTGCTCGCTTCCTTTAATGCGCTTATAGAAAAGGGACATTCCGTAGTTGTGGTAGAACACAACCTGGAACTGATAAAATGTGCGGACTATATTATTGATCTCGGTCCGGGCGGTGGAGAAAAAGGTGGTACCGTCATTGCCGAAGGTATCCCGGAAGAGATCGCCAAAAACAAAGAATCGTTTACGGCACAATACCTAAGGGAGAAATTATCCCTGAGGGTTGATGATCTTTCCTGAAACCGCAATATTCATATTTTCAATATAGAGACGCACGGCCGTGCGTCTCATTTATTTATCCCGTTAACAGGAATTTAACCCTTTCCATATTCTCTTTTACCGAATTTGGCACGCTATTTGAAATTAATCAAACAGATTAAACGGTTAGTTAGTTTTTTTCATATTTTGGTTGGTTAGTTGAAAGACCCTGTATCACTTGATGGTACAGGGTTTTATTTTGGCGTTTCATGTATATGACAATGAACCCGTCTAAACTTTTGTCATTTTTGTCACTCATATACCTTTTTACGAAACCGAAAAACCTGCCCGGATTTTTTTCCTGTCACAAGCAATAGCATGAAAGAAATAAAGGACATCAGGAATATCAGCAGTACCATAGGAAACTTTGTGCCGTCATGCATCACTCCCATCAGCGCGGAAACAGCGGCTCCCGCTCCCATTTTAAGACTGCCATTCATCGCCGATGCCGATCCTATATTATTTGAAAAGGGTCTGAGAGACAATGCGGTGGAATTGGGATTTATAAAGCCCAGGAGGAATAGTATACAGAACAAAAGTCCGGCAAAGACCGGTAACGGGAGTTCAAACCGCCATACTCCTATGAGAAAGATCACCGTAAGGATAAGCTGTATGAAAGAAGTTTTCCGGGTCAGTTCCACCACGTCAAAACGGTTCAGAAGATACCTGTTGCACTGGCTCCCCGCAATAAAACCGCAGGCATTCATCCCGAACATCCATCCGAAAGTAGATTCGGATACCCCGTAGAGTTTCATCAACACAAACGGTATCCCGGAAACATAGGCAAACATTATGGCCATAGCAATACTACCGGAAAGGCCGTAGAGAATAAAATCGTTATTGCTCAGTACCGAAATATAATTACCTGCTATTTTTTCCGGTCTTAACGACACTTCTGTATCCTGTCCTTTGCTCTCTTCCAGAAAGAAACGGATAACTACCATAAGGATGACGGCAATAACAAAGAGAAAAACAAAAATGGAGCGCCATCCGAAAGCCCCTGTAAAAATTCCTCCCAGGGTCGGGGCCAGTACGGGAGCCACTCCCATTACCAGCAATATGGAAGAAAAGGCCTTAGCTACTTCATCCAACGGAAAACGATCGCGGATAATGGCACTATAAGCCACCATACCCGCACATCCGCCGAGTGCCAGAATAAGCCGCATCCCTATAAGCCACCAGATATTCTGCGACAACGCACAACCTATAGCGGCAAATGCATAGATCGCAAGACCTATCAGTAAAGGTTTCTTGCGTCCGAAACGGTCCAGCAACGGGCCATATATGAGTTGCCCCACCGATATACCTATAAAATAGGTGGTCAGTGTCAGGGATACATGTGCATCATCCGTCTTCAGATCCTCCGCAATAGCCGGAAAGCCCGGAAGGTACATATCTATGGAAAAAGGCCCTAAAGCAGCAATAAAGCCCAGTATAACAATTAAAACCTGCTGTTGTTTCTTTGTCATTTCAGAAATAAATTGTGGATGAACCGGAATTTTGTAACGGGAAGGTGCAAAAGTATATATAATAGGCACGTTTCTTTCCCTTAGCCGATGCTTTAACATCATATTTACATTTCCACAAAAAAGGGATGATCTATTATGATAAAAAAATAACAGCCAACCTGCGGACAGTCTTAATCTGACAAATTATATTTTCCTCCCTGAAAAATATAAAAGAAGCATTTTTAATACAAATTTCTGCCTGATCCGTAAAAAGTAACATTTTTGCAGGCCGGGCGATGAACTTTGGGGAAAAAAGGCTATTTTCGTTTATATGCATGCCACTCAGGGGCAAGAAAAAACAGTTAAACAAACATGAATATCTACCGGCTTTTCTCCCGCTTTACGCACTTCTGCCTTTTTGTCCTCTTTTCCTCCCTAAGCACCGCACAGGAACTGAAATCTCCCGCGGAATTCCTGGGCTATGAACCCGGAACCCGCTTTACCCGTCATTCTCGGGTGGTGGAATATTACAGGCACCTGGCGGAAGCTGCCCCCGACAGGATAAAACTGCAGACCTACGGCGAAACTTATGAACACCGGGAGCTCATTCTTTGCTATATTTCTTCCCCTGCCAATATCAATAACCTGGAGTCTATCCGTACCGAACATTACAAATCTCTGGAAGGAAAATCGGGAAATGACAAAGCTATCGTATGGCTCAGCTACAACGTACACGGTAATGAAAGTGTAAGTACCGAAGCCTCCATGCAAACTACTTATGATCTCATTACCCAAAAGCAGGAATTACTGAACAATACGGTGGTTATCCTCGACCCTTGTGTGAATCCGGACGGAAGGGACCGTTATGTGAACTGGTATAATCAGAATGTAAACTTTCCCAATAATGTAAACCCGGACAGCAAGGAACATCACGAGCCCTGGCTCAACGGGCGGCCCAATCATTATATGTTCGACCTCAACAGGGACTGGGCATGGCTCACCCAAAAAGAGAGCAGGCAACGGGTTGCCATCTTCAATCAATGGCTTCCGCACGTACATGCCGATTTTCACGAACAGGGAATGGACGCCCCCTATTACTTCGCACCGGGAGCAGAGCCTCTGCACGAGGTTATTACGGACTGGCAAAAGGATTTCCAGGTAGCCATAGGAAAAAATCACGCCGCTTATTTCGATGCGGAGGGATGGCTTTATTTCACCAAAGAAGTATTTGACCTGCTCTATCCCAGTTACGGGGACACCTACCCTATGTACAACGGCAGCATAGGCATGACCTATGAACAGGGAGGCAGCGGCAGGGCCGGACTGGGTGTCATTACTTCCAACAAAGATACCCTGACCCTCAAAGACCGGCTGGTACATCATTACACTACCGGAATATCTACGGTAGAGATAGCTTCCGAAAACGCCCGAAAATTAAATGACGAATTCGAAAAATTCTATGCCCGTCGTGATTATAAATACCGCAACTATGTCCTTAGCGGTAACAGCGACCGCATAAATACCCTAACCGGCTTGCTGGATCAGCACAATATAAAATATCACTTCACCGGTCAGACAACAGTTAAAGGTTATGATTATACCACGGGAAAACAAGGAAGTCTGAAAACCAATGAGGGTGACCTTGTTGTACCCTCAGACCAACCCAAAAGCACCCTGGTAAAAGTATTGTTTGAACCCAGGACCAAGCTTAACGATTCCCTTACCTACGATATCACTGCCTGGGCTCTCCCTTATGCGTACGGACTTGATGCTATCGCTACGGAAAGCGGCACGGTTTCCGTCAATGACAAAACCTCCGAAACAAAAACTCCTTCCCTTTCTCCCGATCCAGCTGCGTATGCGTATGTCTGCGACTGGAAAAGTATGGAAGATGCCCGGTTTCTCACGGCACTACTGAAAACAGGCATCCGGGTAAGGTATAGTGAAGAACCTTTTACGGTTTCCGGAAAAGATTTTAAAAGAGGAAGCCTGATCATTGCGAGAAGGGACAATACCAGAGACAAAGACTTCTTCCGGAAATTAACCTCCGCGGCCGGCCAATACAACCGGAAACTCACTGCTACGCCCACAGGTTTCGTAACCAAAGGAAAAGATCTCGGTTCCTCATATGTACGCCCGGTTCCCGACGTAAAGGCAGCACTTTTATCCGGATCTCCCGCTTCTACGCTGAATGTCGGAGAAATATGGCATTTCTTTGAGGAGCAACTGGGATATCCCTTAACCATAATCGATACGGATTATTTTGACCGGATCAACCTTTCGTCCTATGATGTACTGATACTTCCCGAAGGAAAGTATGACAAATATCTGGACGAAAACAGAATAAACCGGTTAAAAGAATGGGTAAAAAACGGTGGAAAACTGATAGCAATAGGAAGTGCGATCCATTCCCTTAAAGAAGAAAAGGAATTCGGGATCAAAGAAAAAGAAGCAGAAGATAAAGAAGATTCGTCTTTTATGCCTGTTCCTTACAATTCCTGGGAAAGGAACCACGTAAAAAACAATATTACCGGGGCCGTTTACAAAGTTAAGACAGATACTACCCACCCCCTGGCTTTCGGTTATCCCGGCACTTATTTTTCCCTGAAACAAAGTAGCAGTGCATTTGATCTGCTGGAAAGCGGTAATGCTTTTTACCTCGAAAAAGACGGGACCCCGCTATCTGGTTTTGCCGGCAGCGAAGCACAGAAAAACATAGCGAACACCCTTGTTTTCGGCGTGCATTCCTGCGGTAAAGGGAATATTGTGTACCTGGTAGACAATCCCCTGTTCCGGGGATTCTGGGAAAACGGTAAGCTATTGTTTGTAAATGCGCTCTTTATGGTGCAATAGTAAGGTTGTGGGGTGGAGGTTTTCACTTACAAGTTCCAGAGCGAAGCCAAAGGACAGTTACAGACAGACAGATCAGACATGCAATTATAACCAGACGATAACTCATCAACTCCAAAACCTTACAACTGCCCCACTAAAAGGACTCCCAACTCCGGAACTAAAAAAAGGGCCCGATATCGGAGCCCTTTTTGTGCGTTTTTACGCCTGCATCTTCTTAGCTTTTTTAGCCTCGCGTTTTTCTTTGATCATCTCCATGATCGCTCCGCTTATCCAGTAAGGAATTGCAAAAGCAGTAAGGAATACCATCAACCAGAATCCCAGAAGGGCTATACCCGCGAATGCTAAAAAGCCTAAATACTGGTCAAATTCAAACATAATTTCCGGAAATTTTCGAATTCAGTGCAAAAGTACCGTTTTTAATTGAAACTCCGAAGGCTTTTCGGAACTAAATCCAAAAACTTCCTGTATAAAAAATCAAAAATCACCAGGTATTACACGGCAAAATAGTAATTTTGTAGATAGTGTAAAATCTTAATAAACATCATGGAATACAGAATAGAAAAAGATACGATGGGAGAGGTTAAAGTTCCTGCGGATAAGCTATGGGGAGCCCAGACCGAACGTTCCAGAAACAATTTTAAAATAGGTCCTTCGGCCTCCATGCCACTGGAAATCATCTACGGGTTTGCTTACCTGAAAAAAGCAGCGGCCTACACCAACTGTGAACTGGGTGTACTCCCGGAAGAAAAAAGGGACCTTATTGCCCGGGCATGTAACGAAATTCTGGAAGGTAAGCACGACGACCAGTTTCCCCTGGTCATCTGGCAAACGGGTTCCGGTACCCAGAGTAATATGAATGTCAATGAAGTGGTTGCCAACCGTGCACACCAGATTGCCGGGAAAACTATAGGTGAAGGCGAAAAAACTCTTCAGCCCAACGACGATGTAAATAAATCGCAATCTTCCAACGACACCTTCCCTACCGGGATGCACATTGCCATTTACAAAAAAATTATTGAAGTTACCATTCCGGGAGTGACCAGGCTCCGCGATACGCTGAAGAAAAAATCGGCCGAATTCCGGGATGTGGTAAAAATAGGACGTACACACCTTATGGACGCCACGCCACTGACTCTCGGGCAGGAATTTTCCGGATACGTATCGCAACTCGACCACGGACTGAAGGCCCTGAACAACACTCTTGATCACCTTTCGGAACTGGCACTCGGAGGTACCGCGGTGGGAACCGGGATAAATACACCCCAGGGATATGCGGAAAAAGTAGCGGAATATATAGCGAAATTTACCGAAATTCCGTTTAAGTCTGCCGAAAACAAATTCGAGGCCCTGGCTTCGCACGATGCCCTGGTGGAAACACACGGTGCACTGAAACAACTGGCCGTTTCCCTGAATAAAATAGCAAACGACATACGCATGATGGCTTCCGGACCGCGCTCCGGTATCGGGGAGATACTCATACCTGCCAACGAACCGGGAAGTTCCATCATGCCCGGGAAAGTAAATCCTACACAGTGTGAAGCGCTAACCATGGTTTGCGCACAGGTTATCGGTAACGATGTTGTCGTATCTGTAGGTGGAACCCAGGGACATTACGAACTGAATGTTTTCAAACCGGTAATGGCGGCAAACCTCCTGCAATCCGCACAACTCATTGGTGATGCCTGTGTAAGCTTTGAAGAACACTGTGCTTCGGGGATAGAGCCAAACCACACCAGGATCAAGGAACTGGTGAACAACTCCCTCATGCTGGTTACCGCTCTCAACCCCAAAATAGGATACTATAAAGCGGCGGAAATCGCCAACACCGCTCATAAAAACGGAACTACCCTCAAAGAAGAAGCCGTCAACCTCGGGTACCTCACCCCCGCGGAATTTGACGAGTGGGTAAAACCGGAAGATATGGTGGGCTCCCTGAAGTAGTCCTCTGCAAGTAAAGATGCACCCCATGCATCTCAACCGGATAAAAGCCGTGTATCTCCCTAAGATCCCGTTACGTAAGGATCTCCAAAGAAAGAGTACACGGCTTTTATCACACAAAAAACAGACTCGTGAACATACTCATCAAAAATATTAAACAACTTCTCCAGGTAAGGGACACCCCCGTTAGGAAAGTATCCGGACCGGAAATGAAAGACCTTCCCGTAATAGAAGACGCCTTTCTTCTTATAGAAAACGGCAACATAGCGGACTACGGAAAAATGAAGGACCTTCCGGATTTGGCAACAGGCAGGATTATCGATGCATCTGGTAAAGTGGTCCTGCCGGCATGGTGCGACAGCCACACGCATATTGTATACGCCGGAAACCGGGAACAGGAATTCGCAGACCGTATCAACGGACTTTCTTATGAAGAAATAGCTAACCGTGGTGGTGGTATCCTCAACTCTGCAAAAAAACTGGAAGAAACTTCCGAAGACGATCTTTACCGGCAATCAGCAAAACGACTGGAAGAAGTAATCGCCATGGGTACCGGTGCCGTTGAAATAAAAAGCGGTTACGGGCTCAGCACGGATGCCGAGTTGAAAATACTGCGGGTCATAAAAAGGCTTCGGGAAAACTATGACATTCCCGTTAAATCCACTTTTCTTGGAGCTCATGCGATTCCGGCAGCGTACAAATCGGACAGGAAAGGCTATATAGACCTCATCATCAATGAAATGATCCCTGCCATAGCGGAAAAAGGTCTCGCAGAATATGTAGATGTATTTTGCGAAAAGGGATATTTCACCACAGAAGAGACCGAAAGTATTCTCGAAGCGGGAAAAGCTTTTGGTATGATACCCAAGATACATGTCAACCAGTTTAATGCCATAGGTGGTGTCCAGGTTGGGGTAAAACACAACGCGCTCTCCGTGGATCACCTGGAAGTAATGCGGGATGAAGACATAGAAGCATTGAAAGGATCGGAGACCATGCCTGTAGCACTGCCTTCGTGTTCTTATTTTTTGAGTATCCCTTACACTCCCGGCCGTAAAATAATAGATGCCGGGCTTCCCCTAGCCCTGGCCACCGATTATAACCCGGGATCAACTCCCAGTGGCAATATGAATTTTGTTGTTGCCACCGCATGTATCAAGATGAAGATAACCCCCGAAGAAGCCATTAATGCCGCTACGATAAACGGGGCTTATGCTATGGGATTGTCGGATACTCACGGAAGTATTACACGAGGAAAAAAAGCCAACCTGATCATTACGCGGGAAGTGCCGAGTTATTCTTTCCTTCCCTATTCCTTCGGGAGTAATTCCATAGAACAGGTACTTGTTAACGGTAAGACTTTTACCTGTAATTGATTGATATAAGGATTTCGGTGGTTACACAAAATTATACGGCACAGTATCCTTTGTTATGCTTTGAGCCCACTCCGTGTGTCCTGTGTCTTCCCTGCGGGTCTCTGTGTAATGATTTTTTCACCCCGACGATGCGAAAGAGATCTGCCCAGCAGGTTAAAATCCATAAAAAAACCACTATCCGAAATACAGATAGTGGTTTTTTGATAAATTTTATCAGGATGCTATTTCAACTCGAAAGATGAAGATCCTAACTCCCGCAGCTTACTGTCAAAAATTTTAACCTCGTAATTACCTCCTTCAAAGCCATCACCTTCCTTATCTAGGTAATCGCATACATCAAGAGCGGCATTTTCGTAGTAAAAGTTAGATATTTTACTATACGTTAAATTCCTGGAAGCGGACTCCTGTACAGATTCTATTTCTTCCGCTACTTCTTCCGCAATAACGGAATCGCCATCTATGGATGCAACCCCATCGGCTACTGCATTTTTGGCTTCAGACATACTTTTCACCGCCGGAGGTGTGTAACTGGCTACGGCATTTTCTCCCATAACAGACCCGCCAGGTCCGGTTACCTGCACATAAAACTGGGTATCTCCGGCAGATGCTATCCGGTTTGCAGCAACAGTATAACATATTTTAAGCTTATCTGCTCTTCGGTGACGGTTTACGGAAACCAGTTTTCCGCTGTTGCGTTCTTTCACGGCTTCCACAGAAAATTTTGAAAGGCTGAGTGCCGATCCCGCGTCTACTACTTTTGCCAGCTGAACGTTCTGTGTCAGGATAGAATCGGCATATTCCGCTTGCCTCTCCAATGTCGTCCTAGTGCTGTCTCTCTGCATGGTCAGCACTTCATTGGATCGACGGAGGGAGTCGTTCTGAGCCAGGAGAAATTCTCTTTCCTTGGTGAGAACATTTACCTGCCTTCTGTAACGATACAACGCAGAAATATCCGCCTTCATACTTTTCACGGAATCTATATACTGGTCTATCCTTGTTCTGGCATCCAGTAACTCCTGATTTGTAGAATCACCCTCCTGGATCGCTCTGTCATAATCCGCTTTCAGATTATTCAAATCTTCGACCACCAGGTTTTTCTGATTGGTGAGTTCATTTTTAGTCTTTTTACTATCGCTATACAAACTTGAAGTATAGATAATTGTCCCTATGAGGGCCACCCCAAGTAACGCAGCTATTACTTTTAAACCGTTATTACTCTTTGATTCAGTCATAATGATTTCTTTTTAACTGTTAACGCCTGATTTTAATTTTTGTTATATGGCCAGTGAATATATATACGAATAAATTTAACAAATAGATTTTTTATTTTCATATTTGCTTTTAGATTTAAACCTGGTATATGCGAAATTTTTTGTGTTTATACACCCTCAGGGATATGGAAAAAATCGTTTCCCGAAGAAAAGGAGAAGTTAAATTCGGGGAACGGATAAGGCTGCTTAACGAAGGACAGGAACTGGAAGAACAACTCCTGGAATCCAAGGCCAAATATGTTCTTTTCGGAATTCCGGAAGATATTGGTATCGTTGGTAATCACGGTCGTAAAGGAGCCCGGTACGCATGGAATGCCGCACTGCAACAGCTTCTGAACACACAAAACAGCATGCACAACAAGGCAAAAAGAATTTTATTGCTGGGACATCTGGATTTTTCGGAAGAGATGAAAGAGCTCGACGCTATGGACTCTTCAAAAACCACATATACGGAAAGAGCCAGGGAGCTCACCGCACAAATAGACGCAGAGGTAACCGACCTGGTCCGGAAAATTGTACTGGCAGGTAAAAAACCTATCGTAGTTGGCGGAGGACATAACAACTGTTACGGTCTACTAAAAGGTTGTGCCCTTGCCCTGGGTAAACCCGTGAACAGCATTAATATAGATGCGCATACCGATTTCCGTCCGCCGGAAGGAAGACATAGCGGCAATGGTTTTTCTTACGCCTTCCGGGAAGGTTTTTTGCAGCGCTACTTTATTTTCGGACTGCACAAAAACTATACTTCGAAATCCATTTATAAAAAGCTGGAAGAACAAACAGAGCATATACGGTTTGCCACCGCGGAAGACCTTTTACTCTCTTCCGAAAACAGTTTGGACTACCAGATGGAACAGGCTCTTAATTTTATAAAAAGAGAGCCTTACGGTATAGAAATAGACTGTGATGCCATCAGTAATGTTGCCAGCAGTGCCATAAGTCCTTCGGGGTTTACCCCGGAACAGGTACGAAGGCTTATACATCACTGGAAAAACAATAAAAACGTACAGTACCTGCATATATGCGAAGCAGCACCGCAGCCGGAAGATGAAAAGGAAACACGCTTAACCGGTAAACTCATCTCTTACCTTATTACCGATTTTATCCGGAAATAAACCACTTCGGGCTAGAAATCCATAGGTTTCCGGGAGACGCAAAGTCTGTTTTGCCACGGATACACGGAAAATTTTAAGGTAATTCTTAATATATCTCCGTACATATACAGGTTCGGAAACCGGTTCGGAATCTTTTCGTAATTTTAGAAATCGTATAACCTGTAATCTATAAATTCATGAAAAGATATATTGTCTTACTCGGCTTTACCGCTCTTGGCTGTTTATTCACCTGTAGCGTATTTTCCCAGGTAAATCCGGATACTCTTATTACAGAAAAGGGAAATAACATTGTTATCCGACCCGTATTCCACGGCACTCTTGCCCTGCAATGGAAAGACATCTCCATCTATTCCGATCCTTATGGCGGTGCTGAAAAGTTTTCCGGTATAAAGGCTCCGGATATCGTTTTCATTTCGGATATCCACGGGGATCACCTGGACAAAAATACTTTGGGGGATCTGGATACCTCCAGGACTACCTTTATAGTACCACAGGCCGTTGCAGATCAGCTTCCGGAAAGCTATAAAAGCAAGATGATAATCATGAAAAACGGGGAAAAGAAAAAAATATCGGGTATTACCGTGGAGGCCTTACCCATGTATAATCTTCCGGAGAGCAAAGAGGCCCCACATGTAAAGGGACGGGGAAACGGTTATGTACTTACCCTGGATGATAAAAGGATATATATAAGTGGCGACACGGAAGATATTCCTGAAATGAGGGCCCTTAAAAATATCGATGTCGCTTTTGTATGTATGAACCTCCCCTACACCATGACGGTGGAACAGGCAGCCGATGCCGTTCTGGATTTTAAGCCCGTCATCGTATACCCTTATCACTATCGTGGCCGGCCGGATATGAGCGATACGGAAAAGTTTAAAAGACTGGTAGATGCGGGAAATAAAGGTATTGAAGTCAGACTGCGAGACTGGTATCGGTAAAAGCCTGGTTTCCCGGATAAAAATAGTTGCCCGGGCATATACTGCTTTTCCGTATACACCCGGGCAATTTTATTATGGCTTGCACCACTGATAATTATTTACTGAGGTACATCTTTCTTCTGGTGTACAGTTCATAGAACTGATCGTCCTTAAGACTGTCTATAAACAGGATGCCCTCTCCCGTACTTTTCATTTCAGGCCCCAGGTTCTTGTTCACATTAGGGAATTTATTGAAAGAGAAGACCGGTTGTTTTATAGCATATCCGCTCAGTTTCGGGTTAAAATCAAAGTCCGTAACCTTATTTTCCCCCAGCATTACCTTAGTTGCATAATTCACATAAGGTTCTCCGTAGGCCTTGGCGATAAACGGTACCGTCCTGGACGCTCTCGGGTTAGCCTCAATGATAAACACCACATCGTCCTTGATAGCGAACTGTATATTGATAAGTCCGACGGTATTGAGCGCCAGCGCTATTTTATGGGTGTGGTCTTTAATCTGTTGTAAAACAAATTCTCCGAGGTTAAACGGTGGCAATGTTGCATTGGAGTCGCCGGAGTGAATACCACAGGGTTCTATATGCTCCATTATACCTATGATATAGACATTCTCCCCGTCGCATATAGCATCTGCTTCGGCTTCTATGGCACCATCCAGGTAGTGGTCCAGCAATAATTTGTTGTTAGGTATCTTACGGAGCAGGTCTACAACATGCTCTTCCAGTTCTTCTTTATTGATCACGATTTTCATTCCCTGTCCTCCGAGTACATACGAAGGTCTCACCAGGATAGGGAAATTCAGTTCGTCCGATAGCTTAAGTGCTTCTTCCGCTGTCTCCGCAACACCAAATTCCGGGTAAGGAATATCGTTGTCTTTAAGCAGTGTGGAAAAACTTCCCCTGTCTTCCGCCAGGTCGAGGGACTCAAAACTGGTACCGATGATCTTAATACCGTACTTATCGAGTTTTTCCGCAAGTTTAAGTGCGGTTTGCCCCCCTAACTGCACGATTACCCCTTCCGGGTTCTCGTGGCGGATGATATCGTAAATATGTTCCCAGAAAACCGGTTCAAAATAGAGTTTGTCTGCCGTATCAAAATCCGTGGACACCGTCTCCGGGTTACAGTTTATCATAATAGTCTCGTATCCGCATTCCGCAGCTGCCAGAACACCGTGTACGCAACAGTAATCAAATTCAATACCCTGCCCTATACGGTTGGGTCCGGAACCGAGCACCACTATTTTTTTCTTCGGGGTAACTTCGCTTTCGTTATCGACAAAACGTTGCCCGTCCGCAGTTTCTATTTCATCTTCGAAAGTAGAGTAATAATAAGGTGTCTGTGCCTTAAATTCGGCAGCACAGGTATCTACCAGTTTATAAATACGTTTTACACCGAGTTCTTCTCTTCTTTTATACACTTCGCTTTCCCAGCAATCCAGCATATGTGCTATCTGCCTGTCGGCAAAACCTTTTTGCTTGGCTTCGAGCAACAGTTCTTTGGACAGGGATTCTATGGTATAGGTGGATATTTCCTTTTCCAGATGGTGCAGCTCTTCGTATTGCTTGAGGAACCACATATCTATTTTAGTAATTTCATGTATCCTGCTAAGCGGTATCCCCATTTGAATGGCATCGTAAATAACAAACACCCTGTCCCAACTGGCATAAGTCAGTTTTTCGATGATCTGATCGTAATTCTTATACCCTTTCCCGTCGGCACCAAGTCCGTTTCTCTTAATCTCCAGAGACTGCGTAGCCTTGTGAAGCGCTTCCTGAAACGAACGTCCTATCCCCATTACCTCTCCTACGGATTTCATTTGCAGCCCCAGGGTTCTGTCGGAACCTTCGAACTTGTCGAAGTTCCATCTCGGTATCTTTACAATAACATAGTCGAGGGTTGGCTCAAACAGGGCCGAAGTGGATTTGGTAATCTGGTTATCCAGTTCGTCCAGGGTATATCCAAGGGCCAGCTTGGTAGCAATCTTTGCAATAGGATACCCGGTAGCCTTGGAAGCCAGGGCAGAAGAACGGGATACCCTCGGATTTATTTCAATGGCAATTATATCTTCTTTCTCATCAGGGCTCACGGCAAACTGTACATTACAACCGCCAGCAAAGTCCCCGATGCTACACATCATTTTAATGGCCATATCCCGCATTTTCTGGAATGTGGTATCCGAAAGTGTCATGGCGGGCGCCACGGTTATGGAGTCTCCCGTATGGATGCCCATAGGATCCATATTTTCTATAGTACAGATGATAACCACGTTATCATTTCTATCCCGGAGCAGTTCCAGTTCATATTCTTTCCATCCCAGAAGGGCTTTATCTATGAGCACTTCATGTATCGGGGATGCTTCGAGCCCCCTGGTAAGCAATTCGTCAAAGTCTTCTTTTCTGTGCACAAAAGAGGCCCCGGTACCTCCCAGGGTAAAGGAAGGCCGGATAACCAGCGGAAATCCGAATTCCTGTGCTATCTCTTTTCCTTTCAGATAGGAAGTAGCCGTTCTGGAGGGAGCTACGGGAATATCTATCTGCTCCAGTAATACGCGGAATTTCTCCCTGTCTTCTGTAATATTAATGGCATCGATATCTACTCCGATGATTTCCACATTAAAGTCTTTCCAAATTCCTTTTTCGTCAGCTTCTATACAAAGGTTCAATGCTGTCTGCCCTCCCATAGTGGGCAGTACGGCATCTATATTCGGGTGCGCCTTGAGTATGTCTATAATGGATTTTGTAGTGAGCGGCTTCAGGTATACGTGATCTGCCATGGACGGGTCTGTCATAATGGTAGCCGGATTACTGTTTATCAAAACAGTTTCCACTCCGTCTTCTCTCAGCGAACGCAGGGATTGCGAACCGGCATAGTCAAACTCACACGCCTGTCCTATGATGATAGGCCCCGAACCGATAATCAGAATACATTTTAGATCTTTTCTTTTTGGCATTTCTTTGGTATTGTGTTATTTAAACGAATTATGAGCAGATCAGGTATAAAAAAAGGTGTCACTCTTTAAAGTAACACCTTTATATGAATAGAATTTCAATAGCATTATTTCTTATGCCTTGGTTCGGAAGATACGGTTAATTTCTTTCTTCCTTTTGCCCTTCTTCGGGCAAGCACTTTTCTACCGTCCACAGACGCCATTCTCTCTCTAAAACCGTGCTTGTTCCTTCTCTTTCTCTTTGAGGGTTGAAATGTTCTTTTCATTGTCTAATATCTTAAAACTTCTTTAAAAATACCTAATTCATTATGCACGAGATTCCTCCACAAAAGTGCGGCGCAAATATACGAAGAGTTTTTATTTAGACAAACCATTTAAAAAAAATATTTTCCGTCACTACCTTTCGCTCCTGATGCCGGCAACCGTTTGATATTCCGTATATCCGAAACCCGACAATTCCGCTCATAGAATCCGAATGTGATGTTTCCGGTATTTATTACATGGAAATTTGATATATACGATACGTGCTCCATGACTTTTTTTTAACTTTGCATCCTTGTTCGCCACAGTGCATTCTTAAAAAACTATAACATGTTCAATAAAAATCTAAAATTAGTTATCGCGGCGCTTATCATTGGCTATGCAGTTTATCAGTTTATCGAAAGTAATATAGGTAACGGTATATTCCTGATATTACTTTCGCTGGTGTTCATTTTCCTTTACTTCCGAAATGAAATGATACTTCTTGCCTTTCTTCGCATGCGTAAACAGGATTTCGAAGGGACTGCCAAATGGCTGAACAAGATCAAAAACCCCGAAGCAGCCCTCATCCGAAAGCAGCAGGGGTATTACAATTACCTCCATGGTATCATGGCTTCTCAAAATAATCTTACCCAGGCAGAAAAACACTTCAAAAGGGCTCTGAAACTAGGGCTTTCCATGAACTATGATGTTGCCATGGCCAAACTGAGCCTTGCAGGAATAGCCATGCAAAAACGCAGAAAGCGCGAAGCTACCACCCTGCTCAATGAAGCCAAAAAACTGGACAAACAGAACATGCTTGCCGATCAGATAAAGATGATGCAACAGCAAATGAAAAAGATTTAAGTTTGAAGTTCGAAGCCCGAAGTTCGAAGTTTTTTCATCTTCGTGCTCCGAACTCTTTTCTAACTTCGTACATTATAGTATCCTTTCTCAGGGATCTCTATAAAGTATTTCTTTCCGGATTTATTATTGAGTTTGGTTTCCCGGAGCCACGGATTGTGTATTTTAAGTATTTTGTAGTTGATCCCCTGTTTTTTGGCAAAATCTGCAAGATCTGCTATTTCATAATTCACTTCCACTTTACGTGTGGGGATATGGGTATACATGTGTTTGGGTTCTATATTAAATCCGTATTTCTGCGGATTGGACAGTATTTCTTTAATAGCGAGTATTCGAAAAAGATATCTGCCGGTTTCCTCGCCCAGTAAAATATCGTAATAATCGCTTTCGTTTTGTCTTTCCAGTTGCCTGGATACTCCGGTTCTTCCGGCATTGTATGCCGCCGCCGCCAGCGTCCAGCTTCCGAATAAATTCTTTGCTTTCTTAAGGTAATCGCAGGCCACTTCGGTAGATTTCTCCAGGTTATAACGTTCATCCACATTCCCGTTCACCTCCAGCCCGTGTTCCTTACCTGTAGCACTCATGATCTGCCAGAACCCGGTAGCTCTTGCAGGTGATACCGCATTCTGCAGTCCGCTTTCAATAACCGCAAGGTATTTAAAATCGTCCGGTATGCCGTGTTTCGCCAGTATAGGCTCGATAACCGGAAAATATTTATGTGCTCTTTTTATAAGCAACAGTCCGTTAGATTGCCAGTAAGTATTCACCAGTATTTCCCGGTCCATACGTTCCCGTATATCGGGTTCATCCAAAGGCACTACCTCCCCGGCAAAATTCATATTATCCATGAAATCGATAGCGTATACGTTGTAATCACCTACAGCTTTATCACTTACCTCCGGAGCTTTTTCCACTTCCATGGCATCTTTCCCTTCTCCTTGCACCGAACTCAGAAAAAAACCTGCCAGCGCTACAATCCCTATGGCCATAAGACCTTTTTTCAACCATTCCATAACTTTCATTTTGATCTCTGTTACTCGTTAACACTAACGCAGATATTTCCGCAATCATATAAAAACAACTACGGATATCCCCATAAACACACTGTAAAGGTAAAAAAAATCCCTGTTACAAAATCCGAACAAACAATTGTTTTTAATTCGCAATGAGCGAAGGAAGATGCTCATTAAACCATTTATACCGATTTATAATCATAATATGCGTACCCCGTTCAATACGGATACAATCTTTGATCCTGCCAATAGGAAATACAGGATCTTTATCCCCGTTAATATGGATAATCCCCGGAAGAATGTCTTCCCTGTCCCAACGGACAATGGCATCAATAGCCCAATCGATGTATTTTTTGTTGCGGACAGATAAATATTTCTCATAGAGTTGCAATCTTTTGGTTACCGCTTCACCAAAAGCGTACCTGGCCAAAAGTTCCACATTGTTAACCAAGCCCGTAGGGAGCAGTTTATACGCCTTGGTATACCGTGCAAATAACATCCTGGCCGGCAGTTCTTCCCTGCACTTGACACTAGATATGACAATTACTTTTCGCGGTTTCACATATGCCGCCATCTCCTGTACCAGCATACCACCGAATGACACGCCTACAAGCACCGGTGCTTCGTGTTTTATATTGGCACTCATCCTCAGGGCATAATCTTGTAATGATTCGTTTTCCAGGGGTAATATCCATTCCAGGTAATACACATCAAAACGGTCTGCCGGCAACCGGATATTCTCAAATATAAGCGGACTTGCGGCCATGCCGGGCATAAAGTAAACAGGTATTCTGGGCGTATCCATCAATTTGTTATTTGTTTGTATAATAGACTCTTAGTATTTTTTCGTATCTTTGTACCCGCAAATCATGAATACCATGGTTTCCTTCCGTTTTTCAGAACGGTTTCGGGAAACGACAATCCAGCGTAAAGTCTGAGGTTTTTCGTAGTTCTCTACAAATTTAGACTTTACGGAAGAAAAAGAAACATTTCTCCTACAATTCTTGCACAGAGAAAAATTTAAGATGAAAAACAAAGGTGTATATCTCATGCACAATAAAACCCGGATCGTCCGGTACCCGGATACTCCCGGATTCCGCTTACGCTTATACTATAATTCCAGTAAATAAAACCAAAAACGATGAGTGAAGTAGCTGTTAAAGACAATGACTTTTTGCGCCAGTTCGAAACCCGTATAAACGGTAAACTGGCCAAAATAGAGTACTCTTCCCAGGATAAAAAGATATTCCTGACCAAACTGGTTCTTCCGGAGAACTTCGACGAGCACCTGAAAGACGACTTTATCGAGTCCGTATTACAAATCGTAGAGGAACGCAATCTCAGAGTAGTCCCTACAAGCCCGGAAATAGCGGGATTTCTGCGAAAACACAAAGAATACAAGGACCTGCTTCCGGTAGGTATACGAATTTGAGATAAAAATCAGACTCCCTGTGCTTTTTCAGTACCGTTGCAAGGATCGGATGGCGTGAAAATACTATACGGACTCGGCTAAAACCAAAAAAGTTTACGGCCGGAATAAGTCTATGGTGTAGTTCAGCAATTCCTTACCTCCCGGGTTACCATGTCCCGGGATAACCTTTTTTAAGCCGGGATATTTTGCCTTTATTTTCCGGATTGTTTCCGGCCACGCAATAACATTGGCATCTTCAAGATTCCCTTTATTTGCCCCGGTAGCTTTGACCAGGCAACCTCCGAATAATACACCGTCATCCGGGAGGTACCCCGTTATATTATCTTTCGTATGCCCTTCTCCCGGGTATTCCACAACTATTTCCTTACTTCCCACCCGGAATGTTCCGGAAAGAAGACCTAAACCATTCTGAGGAACCGGGGAAGCATTAGACGCTGCCAACGCAATAGTTGCATTGCCCGCATAAGAAGGTATACCCCGGCGATGGAATGCTTCCAGTCCGCCAAGACAATCTTTATGAAAATGTGTAGGGATAACTGCTTTGATCTTACAATGCAAGGAATCTTTCACCCAAAAGATCAGCTCTTCCGAGACGTTGTCATCTCCGGGAGTATCGAAGACAATGGCTTCTCCCCTGTCAAAAAATACGGCCCCGTTACAGGCAACCCTGCCAAAACCTTCCACATCCATATAAGATGTATGTATATAGGCATGATCGGAAATCCGGCGTACATCCAGACTATCTGAACTGTAGTTTTTATCGGCGATCACCGATTTTCCGGTACCACACCCTAACAATACCAAAGTAAAAAAGGAAAGCAAGCTATATCTCATCATAGTTACCGGGAAAATGTTTTTTTAACAGCTACAATTCAGGAAGCATAAACTTCTTCGTTGACAAAATCAAAACGGACCAATCCGTCTTCATCTATATCTTTAAGCACGATCGTATGCAGGGTATTCACCAATTCCGGGTTCCAGGGAGCCTTGACCTTTACGTAGTTCTCCGTAAATCCATGTATATACCCTGCCTTGTTCTCCCCTTCGAAAAGTACAGTCCGGGTAGTTCCCAGTTGACTTTCATAAAACGCACGGCGTTTTTTCACGGACAAACCCCTTAGCATTTTACTTCTTTTGGCCCTGACTTTTTTAGGCACCACACCGTCCATTTCCACCGCGAAGGTATTATCCCTTTCGGAATAAGTAAATACATGGAGATACGATATGTCCAGTTCATTTAAAAAGTGATAGGTTTCCAGGAAATGGTCGTTCGTTTCTCCGGGAAATCCTACGATAACATCCACCCCGATACACGCATGCGGCATCACTTCTTTTATTTTCCGTACCCGCTCCACATAAAGTTCGCGAAGATACCTGCGTCGCATTTTTTTCAGGATATTGTTACTTCCGGATTGCAGGGGAATATGAAAGTGCGGAACAAAAGTCCTGCTGTCCGCTACAAATTCTATAGTTTCGTTCTTCAGCAGGTTGGGCTCTATCGAAGAAATACGAAGGCGTTCTATGCCTTCTACTTTATCCAGCGCCTGCACCAGGTCCAGAAAGGTGTGTTCGTGTTTCTTGTTTCCGAACTCTCCTTTGCCGTAATCCCCTATATTGACCCCGGTAAGAACGATCTCCCGGATATTCTTCCGGGATATTTCCCTAGCATTGTGTAACACATTTTCCAGCGTATCGCTTCGGGATATTCCCCGTGCCAGCGGAATGGTACAATACGTACACTTATAATCACAACCATCCTGTACTTTTAGAAAAGCACGGGTACGGTCGCCTATAGAGTAACTTCCTACATAAAAATCCGCTTCCTCTATTTCACAGGAGTGCACCTGTCCGAAGTCATTTTTGGACAGGTCGTTTATATAATCGGTGATCTTGAATTTTTCCGTAGCTCCCAATACCAGGTCTACACCATCCACAGCAGCGAGCTCTTCCGGCTTCAACTGGGCATAGCAGCCCACAGCGGCCACAAAAGCGTTTTCGTTATTTTTCAGGGCTTTCTTTACTACCTGTTTAAACTGCCGATCGGCATTTTCCGTCACCGAACAGGTGTTTATAACATAAATATCCGCTGTTTCTTCAAAATCAACACGGTCAAACCCTCTATCCCCGAAATCCCGGGCAATGGTAGATGTTTCCGAAAAATTCAGTTTGCATCCCAATGTATAAAAAGCCACCTTTTTCCTTTGATCCATGTTCCTGCCTGATTATAAATTCCACGCTTCCCCGAAAACACTAGAAATGAATCGTTTGTGCTTATTTCGGGAGTGCAAAGTTACTTAAAGTATTTAGAACCAAGTTAAAAAAAATCTGTAGATTCGTGGACTGCGTTTAAAACTGTTTACTCATGTTACAAAAAATTACCTTGCCATTCCTTTTTATTTGTATTTCCTGCTTCGTTAGCGCACAGACAAGCAGTCTCAGTGTCGAAAAGATCATGCAGGACCCCCGCTGGATGGGCACTTTCCCTTCGGACGTACGATGGGACGAACACGGTGAAACACTCTATTTTAAATACAACCGGGATAACGACCCTTCGGACTCTCTTTACCGAATAAAGATAAAGTCGCCCAAAACCATCGAAAAAGTCCACGCCAAAGAAGCTAAGGCCCTGATCCCGGAAAACGGAAGCTACAATAAAACCCGGACAAAAAAATTATTCATTAAGGACAAAAGTCTCTTTATCTACGACTTAAAAAAGAGACAACAAACCGAACTTTTACAAATGGAGAGCCCTGTAGGATTTCCGGAATTTCTTGCTGACGAAAGCAAAATAGCCTTTTATGCCGGCAGTAATCTTTTCACCTACTCCCTGGCAACGGGACAAACAAGACAGGTAACCAACATTAAAGAAGGGGAAGCGGACAACAAAAAAGAAAAAGGAGTTTCTCCCAAAGAAAAATGGCTTCGGGATGACAACCTGGAATTGCTTCGGGTGGTACGCGAAAGAGAAGAGAAGAAAGAAGAAACCAAAGCATACCGGGAAATGATCACGGAAAAAGAACCTTACACATTCTATTCGGGCGACAAACAAGTCTTAAACCTGAAATTGTCCCCCGATGAACGATTCGCCGTTTTCAGCCTTCGTGCCCGCGGGGATTCCAAAAGCACCATTGTTCCCAACTACATTGATGCTTCCGGGTATACCACCGATCTGAATACCCGTACCAAGGTAGGTGAAGAAAATACAAAGACGGAACTGGCAGTATACAACCTGCAAAAAGACACCGTATACCTGGTAAAAACAGGAGACCTTCCGGGCATCGGGGATTTACCGGATTATGTAAAGGATTACCCCGACAAAGACCGGGAATCTACCGAAAGAGAAGTTATGGTCTCCGGGGCTTCTTTTTCTCCGAACGGCAAGTATATTGTTGTAAATGTACGTTCCAAAGACAATAAGGATCGCTGGATAGCATTGCTGAACCCGGAAGACGGCAGCCTGAAAAGCCTGGACCGTCAACGGGACGAAGCCTGGATAGCAGGCCCCGGTATCGGGTGGAGCATGGGTGGTGGCGTACTTGGCTGGCTACCCGACAACAAACACATTTATTTCCAGTCCGAAGAAACCGGGTATTCACACCTTTACCTCCTGGATGTAACTACCAGGAAGAAAAAAGCACTGACTTCAGGTAGTTTTGAAGTGTTTAATCCATTCGTATCCAGGGACGATAAAAGCTGGTACCTCACGACTTCCGAAGTACATCCCGGAGAGCGCCATTTCTACAAAATGCCGCTCTATGGCGGAAAGATGGAAAAACTGACTTCCAGCACAGGAAACAATGAAGTATCCCTGTCACCGGACGAAAAACACCTGGCTATTCGTTACGCCTACAGCAATAAGCCCTGGGAACTTTATCTCAGTAAAAATACAGCCAGTGCAAAGGAAATACAACTCACCTCCGGACAATCGGAAGATTTTGCAGCCTATCCCTGGCGCGATCCGAAACTAATACATTTCACTGCTGCCGACGGCACGGAAGTCCCCGCCCGGTTATATGTTCCGGAACAGGGCGTAAAAAACAACGCAGCGATAATATTTGTGCACGGTGCGGGATATCTGCAGAATGCACATAAATGGTGGTCATCTTATTTCCGGGAATACATGTTCCACAATCTGCTCACGGATCTGGGCTATACCGTTCTGGACATCGATTACCGGGGTAGCGCCGGGTACGGAAGAGACTGGCGTACTGCCATTTACCGGCATATGGGAGGAAAAGACCTGTCGGACCAGGTAGACGGGGCCGGATACCTCATTAACGAACATGGGATTGCCCGGGAAAGCATAGGTATTTACGGAGGCAGCTACGGTGGTTTTATCACGCTGATGGCCATGTTCAAGGAAGGTGACACTTTTACTTCGGGGGCCGCTCTCCGGTCTGTTACGGACTGGGCACATTACAATCACGGGTACACATCCAATATACTCAACGAACCTTTTAATGACCCGGAAGCATACCGGAAATCCTCTCCTATCTACTTTGCGGAAGGACTTAAAGGCAATCTGCTCATAGCCCATGGCATGGTAGATGTCAATGTCCATTTCCAGGATGTGGTACGACTTTCACAACGCCTGATAGAACTCGGGAAAGACAACTGGGAAATGGCCGTTTACCCTGCGGAAGACCACGGATTTACAGAACCCAGCAGCTGGACAGATGAATACAAACGAATCCTGAAAATATTCAATACTACCCTGTTGAAAAACTGAATTCTGACCGGGCACCACATAAAGCAAAGCCGGAAGCATTGATGCTTCCGGCTTTGTTTATATCCATAAAATATCTTTCTGAAAAAGTCTTTAGTCCCAGCGCCATTTCTTTGTAGTTTCAAAAACGTATTCCAGGATCCTGGCGTCTTCCTCCGTAAATGTCACGTTACGTCTTATCGAAGCTTTTTGTGCAGAAGCTATTGCCTTGGATAGGGTATACACGGTAAAGCCACTTGCCCCTCCCCAGGAAAAATCGGGAACAAAATTACGCGGCAGGCCGCTACCGTAAATATTGGTATTGACCCCTACGACCGTTCCCGTATTGAACATCGTATTGATACCACATTTACTATGGTCTCCCATTATCAGTCCACAAAACTGCAACCCCGTTCTTTTAAATTCCTCTTCCTCATAGCTCCACAGTTTTACATCATCATAATTATTTTTCATGTTGGAATTATTGCTGTCTGCCCCGATATTGCACCATTCTCCCAAAACAGCATTTCCGAGAAAACCTTCATGTCCTTTATTGGAATAAGAGAAAAGAACCGAATTATTGATCTCTCCCCCCACTTTACAATAGGGTCCTACGGTAGTAGCTCCGTATATCTTAGCTCCCATTTTTATGATACTTCCTTCGCAAAGCGCAAAACCTCCGCGAATATGGCAACCTTCCATAACCAGGGTATTCTTCCCTATATATACAGGTCCGTCGGATGCATTAAGGGTAGAAAAATACATTTCCGCACCTTCTTCTATAAAAATATTTTCCGGGGCTATCACCTGCACTCCATCCGGAATGGGCATACTCTTCCTGCCTTTGGTAAGCAGCTCAAAATCCGCCTGAAGAGCCTCCCTGTTCTTTGAAAATATATCCCAAGTATTTTCTATTCGCACCGGGCTCCCTGTATATTCCTTTTTCCGGAAAACCGAAAAATTTGTTTCTTCACGCCCTTCCTCGCTGTAGTAGGCTATTATATTTCCTCCTCCCGATACCGCTTCACCGGGTTGTAATTGTTTTATCATATCAACCAATCCGGGTTCAGGCAAAAAAGAGGCATCGATAAGAATATTCTCCTCTTCACGTACCAGGGGAAATTTAACGGAAAGATAATCCTCCGTAAGCGTCGAGACTGCCTGGCTAAGGAGATTTTCCCATTTTTCCTTTATGGTCAGTATCCCGATCCGGATATCCGCTACCGGCCTTGTAAATGTAAAAGGCAGGAGCGCATTGCGGACAGGGCCGTCAAAAAGAATGTAGTTCATAGTGTGTGAGTTTTGTGTAAAAATAAAAAAACCTCTGATTTCTCAGAGGTTTGTATATTTTTAAGTTCGCAAAAATTATTTCTTGAATTTTGCGTATTTGTTCTTGAACTTATCAATACGTCCGGCAGTATCCACCAATTTGGATTTTCCGGTGTAATAAGGATGTGATGTCCTGGAAATTTCCAGTTTTACCAATGGGTATTCCACACCTTCTAATTCTAAAGTCTCTTTAGTATCTGCGGTGGATTTGGTGATAAAAACATCGTCGTTTGACATGTCTTTGAACGCTACCAATCTATAATTTTCCGGATGTATGCCTTTTTTCATCGCCGTTATATTTATTTCTTTCTCCTAAAATTCGAGGTGCAAATTTAAGTATATTTACAGAATATACAATACCATTTCAAAAAAAAATATGCCCTTATAAAAATATTGTATGCAAATATGTAACAAAATGCGGGGTTACGGCCACTAATTAAGTACTTTTAACCAAAATTTTCAATCATGGAAGAAACTAAACAACCAACAACAGGGAAATTTGCACTGATCTATGGATTACTTATAGGGGTTGCAGGTATCATTTTTAGCTTGATGCTACACTTTATGGACATGCAATATGACCAAAGTGCCAGTAAACAGATCATTTCTACCTTAATTCTGGTAGTTATTATCTTTTTTGCGATTTATCAATTCAAAAAAACCCAACACGGCTTCCTTACAATCAGCGATTCCCTCAAGATCGGTATAGGTGCTGCTGCTATTTCCGGGATTATTACGGTACTTTATTTATTATTATATGTAAATGTCATTGAACCTGATTTTCATGAAAAACTCGCAGCACTGAGTCGGACTACTATGGTAGAACAAAATCCGGCCCTAACACAAGACCAAATAGACAATGCCATTCAAATGCAACAAAAATTCTTTTGGATTACGTACCCTATAATACTAATTTTTAATATGTTCATAGGATTTGTTGTTGCTCTGATTGTTGGTGCTATTCTCAAAAAAACAGAACCCAAACATTAATTCATTAAGCAAATACCCTCTCAATACATACCCGAAAAATCTCCAGTGAAACAATTTTACGTAAATTTGGGAAGTATTTTAATATTTGCCCATGAACATATCTGTAGTAATACCACTACTGAACGAACAGGAGTCTTTACGGGAATTACACGATTGGATTGCACGGGTAATGCAATCCAATCGCTTTTCTTATGAGATAATTTTTATTGATGACGGTAGTACGGACGGCTCCTGGGAAACCATAGAGGCTCTTGCCGCGGAGAACAAAGCGGTAAAAGGTATACGTTTTTTCCGCAATTACGGCAAGTCTCAGGCATTGCACGCAGGATTTCGTATGATACGTGGCGAAGTAGTGATAACTATGGATGCCGACCTGCAGGATAACCCGGAGGAGATCCCCGGACTTTACCATCTTATTACCGAACAGAAATACGACCTTATATCGGGATGGAAAAAGAAGCGGTACGACGATATCCTTACCAAAAACATCCCCTCCAAACTGTTTAACTGGGCAGCGAGGAAAACTTCCGGACTAAAACTTCACGATTTTAACTGCGGCCTCAAAGCTTACAGAAAAGAAGTAATAAAAAACATCGAGGTGTACGGGGAAATGCACCGCTATATTCCTGTTCTGGCTAAAAATGCAGGGTTTACCCGGATCGAAGAAAAAATAGTACAACACCAGTCGCGAAAATACGGAAAGACCAAGTTTGGTATGGAACGCTTTATTCACGGCTTCCTCGACCTGATCACCATCTGGTTTCTCTCCCGTTTCGGTAAACGTCCCATGCACCTTTTCGGAGCGTGGGGCGTCGTGATGTTTCTCATCGGTCTTTTGTCTGCCGGTTACATCGGGGTAGATAAACTCTACAAGCTTTACCACTACCAGCCCACCATACTGGTAACACAAAATCCGTGGTTTTTTATAGCTTTGGCTACAATGATCATCGGTTCGCAATTATTCCTGGCCGGATTTCTCGGAGAAATTATACTTCGAACAAAAACAAATAACGACAGGTATAAGATATCGGATATCCTGAACGTTGATATTCGGAAAGAAGAACAAAAAGAAGAAGGGCGGGCAGTATTCCCGGGTAAAAGACAGAACTGAAAATACATTTATTTGAGGCAAGGCAATCCAAGTAATGAACTTCCAATACATCGAAAAAATGCAAGTAAACGAAAAAATTCTCGAAAAGGTAAATGAGTGGCTCAGCCCGGCATTTGACGAGGCTACCAAAGAAAACATACGACAACTGATGGAAAACTCCCCGAAAGAACTTACGGAGAGCTTTTATAAAAACCTGGAATTCGGTACCGGTGGAATGCGCGGTATTATGGGAACAGGAAGTAACCGGATCAATAGATATACCCTTGGGAAAAATACGCAAGGGCTAAGTAATTACATTAAAAAGACCTACCAGGATGAAGAATTAAAAGTAGCCATTGCCTATGATTGCCGCCATAACAGCGATACCCTGGCCAAAGTAGTGGCCGAGGTATTCTCTGCCAACGGTATCAAGGTATACCTGTTTTCGGCCCTGCGCCCTACTCCGGAACTTTCTTTCGCCGTAAAACACCTTGGATGTCATTGTGGTATTGTGCTTACCGCATCGCATAACCCGCCGGAATACAACGGTTATAAAGTGTACTGGACAGACGGCGGACAAATAGTGCCCCCGCAGGATGCGGAGATCATTGCGGAAATTAACAGCCTTTCTTTTGAGGATATACGGTTTTCGCCCAAAAACGAACTCATTACCTATATAGATAAAGAGGTAGATGAAGCGTTTATTGCCGCTTCGGTAAAAAACGGCAGCTTTAACGCCAAAGGAAAAGACGATTTTAAAATAGTGTTTACTTCCCTGCACGGAACATCTATTACCATCATGCCCGAAGTTCTTAAAAGGGCCGGTTATAAAAATGTATATCTAGTGGAAGAACAAGCTACTCCGGATGGCGATTTCCCTACGGTAAAATCTCCTAACCCGGAAGAGCCCGAAGCCCTGACCATAGCCATGAAAAAAGCCGAAGAAATCGGCGCCGATATGGTTATTGGTACCGACCCCGATGGTGACCGCCTGGGAATTGCGGTGAGGGACAGGCAGGGAAAACTGGTTTTACTCAACGGTAACCAGACCATGGTATTGATGACCCGGTTTCTACTGGATCAATGGAAAAAAGACGGAAAGATTACCGGGAAAGAATTTATTGGTTCTACCATAGTATCCACTCCTATGATGAGCCAACTGGCCGAAGCTTACGGTGTGGAATGTAAAACCGGGCTGACCGGGTTCAAATGGATCGCCAAAATGATAAAAGACCATCCGGAACAACCCTTTATAGGTGGTGGAGAAGAGAGTTTCGGCTTTATGGTGGGCGATTTTGTACGGGACAAAGATGCCATAACAGCTTCATTACTGGCATGTGAAATAGCCTCGCAAGCCAAAGCAGAAGGCAGCTCCCTCTACGAGAAATTGCTGGAAATGTATATAGATTTCAAGCTCTACAAAGAGCATCTCGTTTCTCTGGTAAAGAAAGGCATGGAAGGTGCCGAAGAAATAAAACAAATCATGACAGACCTGAGAAACAAACCCTTACAACAGATCAATGGATCCCGGGTTACCCTGGTAGAAGATTACCAGAGTTCCGTAGCACGAAATATGATAACAGGAGAAGAAAAAACTATAGACATCCCTAAATCCAACGTGCTTATTTACTATACCGAAGACGGCAGTAAGATTGCTGCAAGACCCAGCGGAACCGAACCTAAAATAAAATTCTATGTAAGTGTCAATACCGATCTGGACTCTACAGACCGGTTTGAAGCAACTGAAAAAGTATTGTGCCAAAGGATAGATAATATTCTCCTTGACCTCGGTATAGAGGCTTAATTTCAGTCCGCCTATTTTTGATCTTTCCCGGTGGCAAGCCACCGGGAAAACATGTTTAAAAACAACATATTTGAATGGATTATTTTAAAAAGATTTTTCGCTTTGCCCGGCCTTACCGGAACTACGCAGTGCTCAATGTTATCTGTAACATTCTGTACGCGTTGTTCGCCACACTTTCTATGGTATCCCTGATACCCATGATTACCGTATTGTTCGGCGAAGCGGAAAATATCACCACCCCCCCTGTTTATGAGGATATCGGACATTTGAAATCGTTCCTGGAAAATTACCTCAATTATTACATTACCACCACCGGGAACGAACGGGGAGCCGAATACACACTCGGAGTAATGGTCGCCATCATTATTTCTTTGTTTTTATTAAAAAACCTTTTCAATTACCTGGCGATGTTCTTTATTACCTTTTTGCGAAACGGTGTATTGAAAGACCTGAGAAATGCCATGTATAAAAAGGTAGTGGAACTGCCTATAGCATATTTTTCGGAAAAGAGAAAGGGCGATGTTATAGCACGTATATCTTCGGACGTACTGGAAATACAGCATTCTTTTCTTTCTATTCTGGAACTGATCGTAAGGGAACCCCTTACTATTATTTTTACCATTATAACCATGTTTGCACTGAGCCCCAAGCTCACCCTGTTCGTCTTCATTTTTGTTCCCATATCCGGTTTTATTATATCCATAATCGGTAAAAGACTGAAAAAACAGTCGGACCAGGCACAATTGGAACAGGGATATTTTTTATCGATCATAGAAGAGACACTGGGAGGCCTTAAAGTTATCAAGGGGTTTAATTCCGAAAATTACTTCTACAGACGTTTTCGGGATTCTACAAAACGGTTTTACCAGTTATCCAATTCCATACTCAATCGCCAAAACCTGGCTTCTCCTACCAGCGAATTCCTGGGAATAATCGTTATTGCCATATTATTGTGGTATGGTGGGCATATGGTATTGGTAGAAAAAAGTCTGAACGGGCCCACATTTATTGCCTATATAGGACTGGCATATAATATACTCACCCCTGCAAAAGCAATTTCCAAAGCCTCATACGGTGTAAAAAAGGGAAATGCCGCAGCCGAAAGGGTATTGCAAATCCTCGAAGAAAGAAACCCGATCGCAGATGCGCCGAGTGCCATATCCAAAAATAATTTTGAGAAAGAGATCCGGATAGATCATATTAACTTTCAATACGAAGAAGAAAAAGTACTTAAAGACTTCTCCCTGCATATTCCGAAAGGAAAAACCGTAGCCCTGGTAGGGCAATCCGGCAGCGGAAAAAGTACGATAGCCAACCTGCTTACACGCTTTTATGATGTGCAGGAAGGAAGCATTTCCATAGACGGTACGGATATCCGCGATATGGAACTCCATTCGCTCCGGGGATTAATGGGATTGGTAACCCAAGACTCCATCCTGTTCAACGATACCGTAAAGGCCAATGTCTCCCTCGGGAAGGAAAACGCTGCGGACGAAGAGATCGTTGAAGCTCTTAAAGTGGCCAATGCCTATGAATTTGTGTCGCTTTTGCCGCAAGGCATACATACCAATATAGGAGATAGCGGAAACAAACTTTCCGGAGGACAGAAACAAAGGCTCAGTATTGCCCGGGCCGTATTGAAGAACCCGCCCATAATGATACTGGATGAAGCTACCTCCGCACTGGATACCGAAAGTGAAAAACTCGTCCAGAAAGCCCTGGAGAACATGATGAAAAACCGGACTTCGGTAGTTATTGCACACCGGCTCTCCACCATACAGAGCGCCGACCTCATCGTAGTGATGCAAAGAGGGGAAATAGCCGAACAGGGAACACACGGCGAATTGATTGCCAGGAACGGAACCTATAAGAAACTGGTGGATATGCAGTCGTTTGAATAGATCGCTGCGGGTATAGAAAGAGTGCAAAAAAGCATAAAAAAACATCCGCCCTTTCAGACGGATGTTACTTCCACAGTAAGATTTGGGCTTTTTTCACCCTATATAAGCAAAAAAAGAATTGGTTGGTCAAAAAGCTGCCCCGAAGGTAATTATATTTTTTCATATTTATTTATAAATAACACAAAAAACAATCATTAAACATAACTTTCATTTGTTTTTTTGTTAATTTAATATTTTTAAACTTTTCAATACATCTATGGTCTAATCCATAATGATAATGGTTTCAGATTCAACATTAGTACACCAGTTAAAAGACAGCGATACGCGTGAGCAGGCTTTCCGAGAATTGGTTTCCCTGTATAAAGAGAGACTGTACTGGCATATCCGGAGAACAGTAATTGATCATGATGACGCCGACGATGTGCTTCAGAACACCTTTATAAAAATATATCGGAATATCGATAAATTCAAAGGAGAAAGCAGCCTGTTCTCCTGGATGTACCGCATAGCTATAAACGAATCCATAACCTTTCTCAATGCCAAAGCAAAAAGAAAAGGTATTGATAATTCGGAACTGCAGGAATCACTGGTTGCAAACCTTCATGCCGATACGTATTTTAACGGTGATGATATACAACGCAAGCTGCAACAAGCCATAGCTAAATTGCCGGAAAAACAGAAACTGGTATTTAATATGAAATATTTTGAAGGAGTAACTTATGAGGAAATGTCTGAAATACTGGATACTTCCGTAGGTGCCCTGAAGGCTTCGTATCATCATGCCGTAAAAAAAATAGAGCACTTTTTAACACGAGATTAAACCTTCTATCTCTAAAACAGTCAAATAGTTATGAACCCGAAGAAAAAAAATAACAAAAGTGGATTCCGAACCCCGGAAGGCTATTTTGACATGCTGGAGGAACGGATCATACAATCGGTTTCCACAAGCCGAAACATTCCGGAACAGGATGGTTTTGAGGTTCCGTCCGGTTATATAGAGGGGCTGGAAGACCATATCTTTAATGCTATCGGAGAAAAAGAAGAAAGAAATAAAGTTCCTGTTTTAACACTTCGAAGAATCGTTTATTCCATATCGGCAGTAGCTGCTGTTGTTTTGATACTACTGACCGTGTTTCCGAAGATTCTCTCTTCCCCCGAATCCGGAGATATGTATTCCATAGCCAGTATAAAGCCGGAAGAAGTGGAATTTTATATTGAGAACCATATGCTGCCCGTGTATGCCGAAGATATTGCTGATGTATTTGACAGCACAGACCTTAACTCCATAAGCTTTTCCTCTCTTAATGAAGAAGACCTTATCCATTACCTGGAAGAAAATATGATCAATTATTCCGAAATAAATTTTAACCAATGATCCCCCGCCAATCCTATATTTATAAAAATCGAAGATCAATGAAAGCACCTAAAACCCTGTTTTTTACTCTCTTCCTGCTACTTTTCTCCGTAGCCGGACACACACAGGAAAAGAGCAAAAAAGAACGTATAAGAACCCTTAAAGTAGCTTATATAACCGAAAAGCTTTCCCTCACTACGGAGGAAGCCCAGAAATTATGGCCCATCTACAATACGTATTATGACAATGTTTCCGAGCTGTGGCACCAGGAGCACAAAAACATCAAAAAACCCATAAGAAACGGGGATATTGACAATATGTCCGAAGCGGAAGCCAATCTTTTACTGGCTGAATTGGAAGATATCGAAAGTAAAATATACAAAGAAAACGTACAGCTTACCCGAAACCTCAAAGGGGTTTTGCCCGCTAAGAAAATCCTGCTCTTAAAAAGGGCGGAAAGGGATTTCAGCAGAGAACTGTTACATAAGCTGAAACGGCAGGAAGATCATAAAAAACAGTAAAATATCCGGTTTATAGCAAAAAAATGAGGTTGTCTAGAAGTCTTAAAAATAGTTAAAACCACAAAGGGCACGGAGTAGGCACAAAGTACTCAAAGCGATAAATATATTATAATCATACACTTACAACTTTGCGCTCTTTGTGTATTCTTTGTGATCTTAGTGGTTAAAAGGCTTTTTAGACATCTCCATTTACTTTCTCCGCCGTACACCAATAGTTCCTCCACTTCACAATAAAAAAAATGACAGGAAACATCTTATCCGGAAGATATATAACTCTCATATAAGCTGCGCGAAACAAAACCAAAGGGCGTAATAACAAGGAGAGAAGAGATAAAAAATCCCGTTGTCCTGTTCTGAAACACAGGACAACGGGATTTCCGGAACTCCGGATTTACAGAGATCGGAATTCAGACAGCCTCTGGTTAGATTTCTCTCCGGAATATTTTATCCGATAGAAATCACAAATACCAAACCATGTTACTCCTTTCCGAAGCTATAGGTGGTAAAATGCCATATAAACTCGTACTCCTTATCTTTGTAGGTTCCGGGAACCTGTTCTTTATAAGATGTTTCCACTACATATGTATTTTTCCATGGCAAGGAGAAAGATACTTTACCATGTTCATCCGTATGGAGAGTTTTGGACCATCCTTCCGGAAGGAATATCTTTAATTCATTTTCCGCCAAAGGTTTTCCGTCATAAACAACCTGCAGGATAATCTCTTCTCCTTCCTTTTCCGGTACAATTTCCAGTTTGGACAGAGATGATATTCCGGTATCACTTTTACCTTCTTTACCTACATGTACCGTAGCAACCGATGCGTATTCGGTTTTAAAAATTCCCAGGTCGTATTGGGTATAATCCACTACCTCCAGGTTGTTATTGGTAAGGATCACACGATAAACACCGGCAGTTTCCGGAGTAAAAGACGCGCTGTAATGGTCTGTTGCCGCTTTTTTATCCAGTGTGGTTTTATTTCCGTCCGGGCCGATCAGGTGCAGGGTAAAATCCTCGGCAAAGGTGAAATGTCCGTCGGTCTTCTCCCGCTCCCCGTAACTGTACTCTCCGAAGAATACTTTTACCTCGTGCGACTTGTTCAGTTTTCCCGTAGCTTTTGTCTCCAGCCACAGAAAGTGAGCGTTTGCCTGTTGCAATGTCAGAACGGCTACTAATGCCAAAATTATTTTTTTCATCTTTCTACTTTTTGATTACGTTATTGTTATAGAACTTCATTACATATTTAAAAATGATACCCTAATGTCAAACGGAAATTTCTTCCGGGCTCGTTCTGTTGCGAATAGTAAAAACGGGTATCTTCTCCTGTACCTGCCTGGTAAGAAGAACCGGTAAACAAGTATTCGTTGAGCAGGTTGTTAATATTCAATGCCACGGAAAATTTGTCATTTGTCCAGCTCAAAGCACCGTCCAGGCGAAAGTAATCCGGTAAGGTTTGTGCCCCGGTTACACCCCATACGGAATCCCAGGACGCCCGTTTTGCCATATACAGGTATCCTCCGGAAATGCTTAATCCCTGGAGTTTGGTATCCTGTAATGTATATTTAAGCCATCCGTTTGTCATATGTCTGGCATGGCCGCTTACCCTGTTTCCGACCAGGTTTTCATTGGTGTCCTTGCTTATTTTTACATCCGTGTAGGCATAGTTGAGGATGACGTTCAAACCGGGTATTATCTCCCCCTGAAGGTCAAATTCCCCTCCCATGGATTTTACTTCTCCCAGTTGTACGGAACTGTTTAAAGGATCGTCAGGATCGGCAGTAAGCATGTTCTCTTTGGTTATCCTGAAATACGAAAATGATGTATTCCACTTTCCGTCGAACCATTTCTTTTTAATTCCACCTTCAATATTATTACCTTCTATCGGATCGAAAGCTTTACCGCTCCTGTCCGTTCCTGCCTGAGGCAGAAAAGCCTGGTCAAACAATCCGTATACCGAAGTATTGTCATCTATAGAAAAACTCAGTCCCACGCGAGGTGTAAATTTACCATCGGAAGTCTTCTGGCTATACATGCTTTCCTGCAGGTCGGTATAGCGGCCTGCCAGCGTAAGACGTAGACGGTCTTCCAGAAAACCGAGTTCGTCCTGGAGGTAATAAGCCGTATATTGCTGTTGCCCGAGTGTCCCGGCCATTCCGGCTCGTTTACGGATACTGGTTTCGTGGTCCAGTTCCGGAATTACGGCCTGGGAATTGTCCGGATCATAAATATTAAAAGGCTGGTTAACATCGATAAGATGTGACTCTGCCCAATCGTACCATACATCTTTGGACCCCACATCAAGGCCTGCAAGTATACGATGTGAAACAGGTCCGGTTTGTACTTCCCCGTTCACAAAAACCTGTCCGAGTTTGTGTTCTTCCAGTGCGTCAAAAATATAAAGTCTCCGGTATACATCCCCGTTTTCTTCTACTGCATCCGGCCAGATATCCGAACTGATCTGGGTGCCGTGCAGGTAACCGAGTTGTGCTGTCAATTTCCAATTTTCATCCAACCCGTGTTCAAAAGTCACAAAAACGGAATGCTCCTTGTTCACGGAAGGGTCTATCCCGGGATGCGTCAGGCTGAAATCCCTCGGCAGGTCTTTATACCCTTTGGGCGAAAAAATATAGGGCGATCCCAGATCCGGTACCTTGGAATGGTAGTAAGTATACTGTGCCGTAAGACTTGTATTTTCGTTAAAGAGGTATTTCAGAGAAGGTGCCAGAACGTATTTATCTTGAAATCCGTATTGCTGGTTGGTTTTCTGGGTATGTCCTACACCGTTGAAACGGTAAAGCAGTTTTCCGGCCTTATCCGCTTTTCCTCCTATATCCACCGTGGCTCTTTGCAGACCGTAACTACCGGTAGAAAGCGTTACTTCCCTCCTGGGATTTTCGGTCGGGGTCTTGGTCACTACATTATATAACCCGGCCGGTTCTCCTGCAGAAAGCATAAAGCCTGCAGGGCCTTTTATGATCTCTATGCGTTCCACCGTTGCCATGTCTTCGGCAACAGGGCCCCATTGTGTGGTAAAGTTCATTCCATTGCGAAATGCCGGAATACGGAAACCGCGCATATTTACGCGGGCATAGTTACCCCAGTGCTCCAGAAGCATGACGCCACTGACATTTCTTCCCACCCCTTCGCGCATCCCGAAGATCTGCTGGTCCCGGAGAATATCGTCGGTAATCACTTGTATATTCTGGGGTATTTTCAGGAGTTCCTGGTTAAGACGAAGACTGGAAGAGACATCCTCCACCTTGTACTTTTCTTTTCGATGCCCGGAAAGGACAACTTCACTGAGCTGGCTCACCTCCGGTTCCAGTTCAAAATTTACCAGGTTACTCCCCGGTTCTAGTTCTATATACTGTTGTGCAGTCTTGTATCCTACTACGGAAACCTTAACAATATAGGACGCGGAACGTAAATTCTTTATCTCGTAGTATCCATCCGCATTCGAGGAAACCCCGCGACCGGAATTTTCCAGAACAACATTTGCACCTTCTACAAGGTTACCCTCCGTATCTGTAATATACCCGCGTAATAAAGCCTGATTTTGCTGTGCGGTAGCCCAGAGCGAGATTGCAGTGAAACAGACAACAAGTATGGATTTGATTTTCATTTCAATTTATATTTATTTAGACTGAATTAATGAAATGCAAATCTATTTAAGGAAATGTTAACAACAAAACTCTTTCTGTTGTTTTTTATCATCCAGTTATATTTGAAACTAAAAACATATCTTATCAGAGCTTTACACCGTTCCACAGGTAATAATATTGTTCCGCTTTAATCCCTCCCTATTCGGCATGTGCAAGGTTTTCCTTACGCATTATTTTTTTCGGGCCCTTGGATCTGGGTGCAACAGGCACTGTTTTTTGTTTTTTGAGTTTCAGGGCAACTACCAGTGCCGTAGCCGAAAGCAATATCCAGAATACATCGACAAAGAAAATCCCGTAGTACCCTGCCCGAAGCGTAACCCATATCCAGTTACCGGATACCACCCCGTTTACTACCGGGACCAGGAATCCTACCAGCGCCCCGCCGATAAGTGTGTACTTATTCGTAAAGTAATTATCTCTTTTCAGGGTAAACAATACGGATAGGAGCAACCAGCTATAAAAGAATATCTGGTAAATACGGGTCATCCGTGACGCATCGAATTCCGGTACAAATACTTTTACGCCTACAAACGTAACAGCCGTTGCGGGGAACATGCTAAGGCACACAGCCAGGTATATCCATACCAGCCAGGAGTTAAAACGCCTCTTTTTCCCGGAAACACTCTTTTTATCCCTGGCTACAAGCCATATCATTACCCCTGAAATAATGACAAAACAGGAAACCAGCCCCAGAATAAAATAAACAATACGCAACCCCATACCACCATAGTCCCCGAAATGCAGTTTTGCCAGTACATTGGTGGCACCATCCAGGTAAGAAGTATGGTTAAAAGGATCTTTTTCTTCCACAATTTCGCCTGTTGAAGCTTTGAGTATCATTTTCCCCTTACCGGCAAAACTCCGGTGGTTCAAGGGTAATCCTTCCACAGCAACGTGCATATTGATATCTCCGTAATTGAATACCGTAACGGACCGGATATCAAAATCCTTCCACTTATTACGCACCTTATTCACCAGTTCATTAATATGTACAGGTTCCTGCTGCTTTTCCATAAGCATAGGATACCCGTTACCACCTCTACCGAAATCTTCATACATGCTGGCCGCATCGTTTTCATAGAACAGGGCCACCACCGGAGGGGCCATTACCATGGTACTAATTATCAGGTAAGTGCCCGTAAGCGCAAAGACAAACTGGTAGGGTAATCCTATAATTCCCAATGCCGTATGTGCGGCGGTCCAGACCGTCTTCCATTTTGCTCCCGGCCGGAAGACATAAAAGCCGGATATGATTTTATTCCAATGTACCAAGACACCCGTTATTACAGCAAACAAAAAGAAAAAGGCCACGAGACCTGCCAACAGGTAACCGGATGTTCCGAAAAAGTTAAGCTGTGCAAAGAAATGCAAGCGGTAAAGAAATTCCCCGATAGAATACGAACCGGGATAACTATAACTCTTAAAGTTCTCTTTATCCATATAAAAGAAAGCTCCCACTGTCGCTTCTTCCGGCGCCAGGGTATCCCTGGATGGGGTCAGGCTTACGGCCACCCTTCTTTCTTCGTAATGCTGGTTAAAGGTAATATCCCGTCCGTAGGCTGTATTCCTTTTGTTTATCGTGTCGAGCAACAGGTCGAAATTCACCTCGGTAAGCCCTCTTTCCTGTATGGGTTCGTTTCGTTCCCAGCTTATGATCTCGTCGCGAAAAAAGGAAAAAGATCCTGCAAAAAATATTACGTATAGGGCAGCGCTGATAATAATCCCGCTTATCGTATGGGTATTAAAAAGAACGTTATAGATTCTGTTGTTCATCAGATCCTCAATTGTAATTACGGCGTTAATAGCTATTCATATCCCCGGCTTCTCCCTAGCCGGCAAGGCCATATGTTTTCCCCAGGTAAATACCTCCCGAAAAAAGAAGGGTCAGTAACAGGTAAACTCCCCATATTTTCCAGCCGTTTTTCACCAAAAAAGCGAGAAGGAACAAAACACACCAAAGCAAAAAACCGGCATATCTCAGGGTCATCAGCACGTTGACGTGATTTACCCAGTAAGCAAGGGCGACGTGGAGAGATATGGTAACCATATATCCGCCAAGAAACCCCGCACTTATTTTAGCGAAACGCTGACTGACGGATGTTGTCAAATATTTTTTGTTGGCAGGCATAGTCTCAAAGGAATTCGAAAGTTATCGAAAGTAACAGGATCAGGATAAGTGCCTGATAACGCAGAAAACGCAAGGGAGCTACAATTACGATAAGGCTTCCCAAGGTCATCAGTATTACAAAAAAAGCAAAAATACCTGCCGCGGTCCCGTAATGAAGTACGGAAAGTACCAGGGCTACAAACAGCAGAGATAATCCGCCCGCTTTACTTTCCTTTCCGTGAGCCTGCATCCATCTCTCTATTTTTAAGGAATGGCTTAATATTGCTCTCTTTGAGGTATTGTAGAGTGCGTAAAAACCAAAAAAGGTTATGGCGACAACCAGGGTAGTCATATTGCTATACGGTTTATTTTGACTAAATCTAAACAGTGGCAAATATAATAATGGAAAATACACCATCCAATTTTATTTAGATTAATTTCAAATGGTGTGGTATTTTAATTCTTTGGAAAACCAACATACTCTCCACACCTGGCCCGCCACTTCCGTTTTTTCGTCCGGATAAATTCCGTTTCTTTACTTTATGGTAACTTTTTTCCGAAAAAAATCATCTGAAGTGTAACAATTGATATTCATCTTCATCCTTATACTGAAAACGATTACTTTTTGAGCCAACCGGATACACATATAGAGCAACTGCTTGTGCAGTGCAAAGAGGGTAACTCCAAAGCACAGATGGAGGTTTATAACCGCTATTACAAGGCTATGTATAATACCGCCTTCCGTATTGTAAAGGACGAGTATGAAGCCGAAGACATTATGCAGGAATCCTTCTTAAAAGCATTTACCAAGCTGGATACTTTCCGCGGAGAGGTAACTTTCGGGGCCTGGCTGAAACGGATCGTTGTAAACGACAGCATCTATAGTTTCCGGAAACAACAACAAAACCGGGAAATTTCGATCGATGAAACATTGCATAAGGTCGAAGATAACGATGGCATTGCGCCGGATCATGAGTTTACAAACGTTCAGGCTCAAAAAGTTTTGGAAACCATGAAAACACTAAAGGACAATTACAGAGTTTCTTTGACCTTACATTTAATTGAGGGTTATGATTATGAGGAAATAAGCGAAATATTGCAGATCAGTTATGCTAATTGTCGGACCACCATAAGCCGGGCCAAGGAGAGCCTGCGAAAAAAACTGGTACACATAAGCGTGAACTGACTATGAAAGTAACAACAAAAAACAATGTCCTTTAATACCGATTTATTATGAAAAAGGATAATATAGACAAATTATTCGGGCAGTTACAAGGCGAATTCGATACGGAGACACCCGCTGCAGGGCACCAGAATCGTTTCCTGGAAAAACTTGCGCAGCAAAACAAAGCTCCCGAAAGGAAAACTTCCCCCGGAAAATGGTGGAGAAACCTGTCCGTTGCCGCCTCCGTAATACTGCTGCTGGGCATAGGCTGGATTTTTTATAATACCCCGCAACCGTCTCCGGACCCCGTCGCGGAAACCGAAGAACAGGTTACCTATCCGGAACTTGAAAAAACCCGGTACTACTTCTCTTCGCTCATACAGAACGAATTGAAAAAAATAAAAGATGAAGCGGACACGGAAGACACCAAAGTTATTGTAAACGATGCTATTGTACAACTGGAACAGATAGAAAACGATTATGAAAAACTGGAAGCGGAACTGCAAAAAAACGGTTACAGCAAACAATTATTAAACGCCATGATCACCAACTTCCAGACCAGGATAACCCTGTTGCAGAATGTTATGGAACAAATAGAAGACACCAAACAATTAAAAAGAGATAATCATGAAGAAAGCAGGATATAGTGCAGTTTGGGTACTGCTGGCCGTAGTATTTCCCTTCCTGGTAATGGCATCCGGCCCCGCCGGTAAGCCGGACCCAAAGTGGGGTGGCCGCTATAGTAAGGAAAAAAGGATAAAAAAATCTTTCGAGGTCAGTTCGAATGCGCTTTTACAGGTAAACAACTCCTACGGGAATATCCACATTACTTCCTGGGACCAGAACAGGATAGAGATCGATGTCCTCATAAAAACCAACGGAAATAATGAAGAGAAAGTACAACAAAAACTCGACGAGATCGATGTGCAGTTCGAAGCGGGCAGAAGTGCGGTTTCTGCCAAAACCATTTTCGGAAAGAAAAAATGGGGATGGGGTTCCGGAAATAACAATGTGAGTATGGAAATAAACTATACCATAAAGCTTCCTGCAAATAACAGCGTTGACCTCAGTAACGATTACGGCGGTATTCGCCTGGACCGGATAAACGGTAAAGCCAAAATAAGCTGTGACTACGGAAAACTGGATATAGGCGAACTTCGGGCAGATGGTAACGAACTGTCTTTTGACTATACCTCCAAGTCTACCATAGGCTACATGAAAAGCGGCTCCATTAATGCCGATTATTCCGGATTTGTACTGGAAAAAGCCGGACACCTGAAGTTGAATGCGGACTACACGTCCTCGGAAATCGGTGACATGGGTAGCCTGGAGTATTCCTGTGACTACGGTAGTCTGGGCGTGGAAAAGGTAAAAAACATTCACGGTGGCGGGGACTACCTGTCTACCAAACTGGGTATCATTCACGGCAACCTGGATATAACCTCGGATTACGGTTCCATTAAAATAGAACAATTGGCAGCCGATGCAGGAAACGTTAATATACGGTCCGAGTATACCGGTGTAAAAATAGGTTTCCACCAGAACTACAGTTTCAACTTTGAGATCAAACTGGACTATGCCGGTTTTAAAGGCGAAGATAATTTCGAATACAGTATAAGAAGGGAAAAGAGCACGGAGAAATACTACAAGGGATCTTATGGTAACTCTCCTTACAAAAACCTTTCCATTACTTCGGAATACGGCGGGGTAAGTTTATACCGGAATTAAATTTAACGGGATGAAAATAGTATTTCCCGGGACAAAAGAAGCAACAACCATATACCATTAATCCAATGAAAAACACTAAAAATAAACACATGAAAAAAATCATCACACTTTGTATCGGACTGTTATTTATTTCTACCATTCATGCCCAATGGTTTGGAAATAAAAAAGTAACCGGAAACGGAAATGTGGTTAAGACCGACCGGAATACCGGAGACTACGACGAAATAGGTGTCGCCGGAATGTTTGATGTTATCCTGGTATCCGGAAAAGAAGGCAAGCTTACCATAGAAGCCGAAGAAAACCTCCTGGAATACATAGAAACAGAAGTAAATGGTAATACGTTAAAAATCAAGACTACAAAAGGTATTAACCTCAGACCGCGTAAAAAGATCCTCATTACCATTCCTTTCGAAGATATTTCGGCTGTATCCCTGGCTGGTTCCGGTAGTATTACCGGGAAAGATCTCATCAAGGCCTCCGCTTTTGAGACCAGCCTTGCCGGATCGGGAGACATAAACCTCGCCGTGGAAACAGATAAACTGGAAAGCAACATTGCAGGTTCCGGCGACATAAAACTCAAAGGAAAAGCAAGAGTTTACGAAGGCAGGATATCCGGTTCGGGAGATATTCACGCATATGAACTGATAGCCGATGAAGTAAACACTGCCGTATCCGGCTCGGGAGATATACAGGTACATTGCAACGGAAAATTAACAGCAAGGATATCCGGTTCAGGAAGTGTTCTGTACAAGGGAAATCCGAAAGAAGACTCCAAAGTATCCGGATCCGGAAAAGTAAAAAAAGCCAGTTAACCACCCATTATTTTTCCAGATATAAGAACAGGTTCCGCAACGCAAATTGCGCAACCTGTTCTTATATGTAAAACCTCCGTATCAGCGAAAAAATCTATCTTCGGACTTCTATCTTCGGGCTTCTAACTAAAAAGAAATGCCAATCAATCTTCCTTTACCATACGTTTTTCCAGTTCTTCCAGGGAAACTCCTTTGGTTTCCGGCATCAAAAAGATCGTAAAAAGCAATTGCAGAACCATCATAAAAGCAAAAAAGGCGAAGATAGGCCACGGATTGTCCCGGAACATTTCTATGAATACCGGGGCCAGTAAGGTTATCAGGGCTGCAAATACCCAATGTACCCCGCTTCCGAAAGCCTGTCCGTAAGCCCGGACCTTATTGGGGAATATTTCGGAGATAAACACCCAGATCACTGCCCCTTGTCCTATGGCATGAGATGCTATGAACAACAAGATAAAAATGAGTAGTACCACAGGGCTGGCGGAGGCATAAAACGACCATGCCACCATGGTCAGACTAATAATATACCCCAGTGAACCTATGAGCATCAGTTGTTTTCTTCCCAGGTTATCAATAAGCCTTAATCCCAAAAGCGTAAAAATAAGATTGATAACTCCTATGGATATAGCATTCATCAGGGAGTCTTTGGATGCAAGTCCGGCCATTTCCAGGATTTCCGGGGCGTAATACAGAATAAAATTAATTCCGGATAACTGGTTAAAAAATGCTATAAGGAATGCCAGTAAAAGCGGCACCCCGTATTTCCCGGAAAACACATTATCCGTTTTTCCCGGGGTATTGTCCAGGCGGATCTGGTCCAGGGCTTTTTCTGCTTCGTCATTATCATACATTTTCCGTAACACTTCCCTTGCCCCGTCTTCATCCTGTTTTTGCAATAAAAGCCACCTGGGGCTATTGGGCACACCCAGAACCATTAAACAGTAAATGGCGGCAGGAATAGCTTCCACGCCCAGCATAAATCTCCAGTCGCTGTCCCCCCCTACTCCCTGTAACAAAAAGTTGGAGATAAAAGCCAGCAGAATACCGAATACAAGGTTAAACTGGTATAAGGCCACCAGCTTACCCCGGTTTTTTGCACTGGAAATTTCGGAGATGTACGTAGGTGCCGCTACGGAAGAAGCTCCTACGCCCAGCCCGCCGATAAAACGGAAAAAGGAAAACGAATACGGATCGGATGCCATACCGGAGCCCAGGGCAGATACCAGGTATAATATTCCTATCCAGAAAAGGGTTTTCTTCCTGCCGTACTTATTACATGGGATCCCCCCGCAAAGGGCACCGATCACCGTTCCCCATAAGGCCATCGACATGATAAACATACCATGAAACCAGGCAGAAGTATCCCAAAGTTCCCGGATGGGAAGATTGGCACCGGATATAACCACGGTATCAAAGCCAAACAAAAATCCGGACAAAGCCACTGCCACGGACCAATTACGCATATTATTCATTCTGTAAATATTGGGGTTGGAAAAACAGATTAGATTTTGGTAAGATCCTCTATAGCTAATTCTTTAACCGATTTCACAATACGGTTCGGCTGAAATGCATAGTGTTTCAGATCTTCTTTTTTCGAAACCCCGGAAAGTGTAAGTATGGTATGGTATCCCAATTGTATACCTCCCAGAATATCCGTATCCATGGTATCTCCTATTATAATGGTTTCCTGTGCCGTAAGCCCCAGGGTTTTTCTTGCCGCCCTCATCATTACCGGGCTGGGTTTGCCTACGGAAAAAGCCTTTTTTCCCGTAGCTTCTTCTATCATGGCTACGATGGCTTTGATCCCCAGGTTATTCCATCCTTCTTTTTTAGGTGAAGGATCGAGATTTGTCGCTATGAACTTGGCCCCTTCCAGGATCATATCCACCGCACTGTTTACCATCTCCAGGGTAAAATTTCTTCCTTCCCCGACAACTACATAATCCGGATTCTGGTTAACCATCACGTATCCCTGCTGGTGCAGGCTGGTTATTAGTCCGCCTTCTCCCAGGACGTAAGCGGTTCCGTTGGGTTTCATAAACGAAAGGAACCAGGCCGTAGCCATGGCACTGGTATAGACATTCTCTTCCTTTATTTTTATTCCCATCTTCGCCACTTTGTTTACCGTGTCGAGTGGGGAACGCTGACTGTTATTAGTCATAAACAGAAACGGGATATCATTTTCCTGTAATGATGCTATAAAGGCATCTGCGCCTTCTATCATGGTGTCCCCGCTGTAGATGACACCGTCCATATCTATTAAAAATCCTTTTTTCATTCGTATGTATGTTTTTATATAATTCCGGCAGGTAAGGAGCTAAGATAATAAAAACCTCCTCTTTTGCCTGTACACCGGGCTATCTTAACGTTATATTATCCTCATAGTCTTTTTTTGTCTTCTCTACCCGGAGCAACAGAAATATCCCGATTACAAAAAGCGCTCCCAGGAACAGAACGGAATTTCGCATGCTTCCTGTTACCTGTGCTATAAAACCGTACAGGAACATTCCTATAACAATCCCGATCTTTTCTGCCACATCATAAAAACTGAAAAATGAAGCCGTGTCTTTCGTTTCGGGCAGAAATTTGGAATAAGTGGACCGGGACAAACTTTGTATTCCTCCCATGACAAGCCCCACAAAAGCTGCGGCTATGTAAAACTGAACGGGGCTGGTAACGAAATAGGCATAGACACATATAATTACCCAGAACATATTTATTCCGGTAAGGGTTTTTATGTTTCCCATACGTGCCGATATTTTAGATGTAATCCAGGCTCCGCCTGCTGCTACTATTTGTATTAACAAAATACTGACAATAAGCCCGGTGGTCCTTTCATCGGCACCGCCCCACTCCAGTTCCTCCTCCCCGAAGTAAGTAGCTGCCAGCATTACGGTCTGTACGCCCATACTATACACGAAAAATGCCCCCAGGTACCGTTTTAATTTCGGGGAATCCCCGAGGCGGTTCCAGACTTTCTTCAGTTCTTTGAACCCGTTGAACAAAACATCTTTATGATATTTGCCGTTGGAAGTATTTCCTCTGGGCAGGTGATAAAAGGTATACTGGCTAAACCCGATCCACCACAACCCGGTGAGTATAAAAGACATTCTGGTAGGTTCTCCGGCACCGGAAAAACCGAACCATTCGTATTTCAAAATCATAACCAGGCACAGGAGCAGGAGAACAACGCTTCCTATATATCCCAGCGAATATCCTTTAGCACTTATACTGTCCTGTTGTTCCGGATACGCAATATCGGGCAGATAGGAATTATAGAAAACCAGGCTTGCCCAGAAGCCTATCAAAGCCAGGAAATAGCAGGTAAGCCCAAGATATATATGTTCCAGGGAAAACCAGTATAAGCCTATACAGGAAAAAGCGCCGAGATAACAGAAAAACTTCAGGAATATCTTCTTGTTACCGGTATAATCGGCAATACCGGATAGCAGTGGAGAAATGGCGGAAACCACAAGAAAAGCCACAGCTGTTACATAGCTGATCAATGGGGCCCGTGCAATGTCGCCACCAAATACGTGTATTTTTTCCAGGTTGGCTTCCCTGAAAAGGGCTCCGTAAAAAATAGGAAAAACAGCCGATGCGATGACCAGGCTGTAAACAGAGTTGGCCCAGTCGTAAAACGCCCAGGCTCCAAGCAGTTTTTTACTGCCTTTTTCTAATGTTCTTCTCATGTTTTGGTTGATTGAGAAAGGTTGTTGGCAAACAATAAAAAAGCTGTCCTTTAAAAGAACAGCTCCTAATATAGAAATTAATTTTAAATCGTTTGTTATTTCCGGATTAAAGATCGGTATATGGATCGAACTGCCGCCGATTTCTAATCTATTGAAAACTGGTGACTCCGAATTTTCGTGCCTCCGCCCTGGCTCCGGGGGCCAGTTGTGTCAGGTTTCTGATACGTGTGTCACTCGATGGGTGTGTACTCAATAATTCGGGAGGAGCTTCTCCGCCCTTCGCTTTCATCCGCTGCCATAAGCGGGCGGCCTCACCGGGGTCATACCCTGCAATGGCCATAATCTGTATTCCGATAGCATCGGCCTCACTTTCATGGCTCCTGCTAAAAGGAAGCATCCCGCCTACCTGCGATCCTACCCCATAGGCCTGTGCCCATAATTCCTGGGCCTGCGCACTTTTACCACTGGTAGCCACCGCAACACCTACGGCTCCCAACTGTTGCAAAGTACCCGCACTCATACGCTGAGCTCCGTGATCAGCCAGCGCGTGAGCCACCTCGTGTCCCATGACCACTGCCAGTCCGCTTTCCGTTTTGCTTACAGGTAACAATCCTGTATATACAACAATCTTTCCTCCGGGCATACACCACGCGTTCACCTGATCGTCATTAACGAGATTGTACTCCCACTTGTAATCTTGTAAATATCCTTCATATCCATTGGCATTCAGCCATCGTTCCGCAGCATTCGAAATACGCTGCCCTACCTTCCTGACCATCTGTGCATCGGCCGTACCGGTAACAACCTTGTTCTCCTTCAGAAACTCATCATACTGCTGAAAAGCCATCGGAAAGATAGAACTGTTGGAATGAAAATTGAGTGTGCTCTTGCCCGTAAACGGATTCGTCTTGCAGGAAAGCACAAAAAACAACAGAAAAAATGACAACCAGATTTTTCTCATAACCGTAAATTATATAGTATAGTAAAAATACAAAATTAACAGTAAAAATCGACAGTTGGCTGACAATTTTCCGCAATATACGGAAAAGCATACATTGAAAAACTGTTTAAATTTTATCCTTCGGAATCTTCTTTTTCTTTTTATTTGCCGGGAGCTGACAATACTGTTTTAATAAGCGGCAGTAAACCGTTCCCTGTGGTGTTTCGGGGTTTCCAGTTCATCCGCTATTACTACCCCGACATCTTCCCCGGACAAAACACTTCTCCGGTCCTTATCAAAAACGGGGCTTTCCAGACCCAACCGGTATTTACCTGTTCGCCCGATAGTTATTCCCTGGTGCATCTCCAGTGCAGGGCTGAAAAACGCCCAGTCCAGCACTTTTTCTTTGCGTATCTCTTCCAGGTAAATCCTCGCTGCATCTGCTCCGGGTTTTATCTCTGCCGGGAATTCCGGGGTGTCCACTACCTGTAATCCGGGTTCGAGATAAAGACTTCCCCCGCCTCCGACAACAATAAATCTGCTTACCCCCGATTTTTTTACCGCTTCCTGTATGGCTCTCGCTCCACGAAGAAAATCGTCGTAAATCGCAGGATTAGTCCAGCCCGGATTAAAAGCGCTTACTACCGCATCGTGCCCACCGAGTATTTCCGCAAGTGCATCCGTATCCAGTACGTCGGCTTTTGCAGGAGTGATCTTCTCGCTTTTTACTTCCGATCTTTCAGGATGTCTCGCTATGGCGGTTATTTCATGCCCACGATTTGCCAGTTCCTTCAAAATGTTGCTGCCTACAAAACCTGTGGCACCTATCAACGCTACTTTCATTTTATTTGAATTTAAGGTTAAACTTCACTTACTGTATAAAAAATAATTACAGTTTAAGATAAAAAAATATTATTTGAACTTCTTCACAAATTCCTCCAGGGTTATGGCCGATAATTTTTGCTTTAGATAATTATCTGTATCTTCATACAAGCTTTCCAGGTGTTTATTCACGTCTCTTCCTACCGGACATCTTGGATTGGGCGTATTTGATCTGCCCAATACGTGTACCTGTTTCACGGCCTCATAGACTTCCGATAGTTTTATCTGCGATGCAGGCCGTGCCAGGGTACTCCCCCCTCCTTTTCCTTCTTTACTCTCTACCAAATGACAAGCCTTAAGATTACCTATTTCCTTTCGTATCACTGCCGCATTGACATTCACACTACCTGCAATAAACTCCGATGACAAGTATTCATCTTCCATGGTGGCAAGCAACGTTAGTATATGTAAAGAAGTAGCGAAACGAACATTATTCATTCTGTAATAATTTTTATTACAGTACAAATATACTGCGTTTTTTTCAAATAATTTATAATTCGTGATATTATTCAAAAAAAAGCCCCCGTTCCCTCCTTTTTATATTATTCGGAATAAAACGGGGCTGTTCAGTTTTAGAAACTGTCTAAATTTTATGCTTCGGTTCCTTTATGCGTCATTCTTATTCCTTCAATAGCGCTTGGCATACCATTTGCACCGAACCCGGCTGCTATGGCCCGGTCAAAAACACTCTTCACGGCCTGAGGGACTCCTGTGTGGATACCTGCATCTTTGCCTGCCTCCATAATATGCTTTACCCCGGCAGCTTCCATGGTTATATTGTCCAGGTCTCCCGGATAGTGCTGTTTGTCCGCACTCACGGCAAAGTCTTCGAGGAAGTATTCCGCTACACCGAATATTTCCCGGGCAAAGGGAAGAAATTTCTCTGCCTGCTCCCCTTCTGCGTTCAGTAGGGCATAAGAATGCAGTACCCCTGTGAGGCTGGTAAAGAAAATATTCATCATGGCAATGTCGTACAATGCAGCCCGCCCGGGTTCTTCGCCCAGGTAGGTACTCTTTCCTCCTAAAGCCTTAAGGACGGAAAAGTGTTTGTCAAAAACACTACGGGCTCCGCTATACAGTAAAAGGGCTTCCGCCTTTCCCACTTCGGGAACGGGGACCAGGACCGACCCGTCCAAATAGTCTATTCCCTGCTCTTCAGCCCAAAAAGCCATTTGCCTTGCTCTTTTCGGGGTATCGTTGGTTAAACTTACCAGTGTCCGCCCCCGGAGTTCTTCCGCAACAGGTTTTATGATCTTTTCCAGTATCTCATAGTTAAGTACACAAATCACTATCAGCTCACTTGCAGATACTGCCACGGAAACCGTGGATGCCGCAACAGCACCTTTTTCCACCAATGGAACCGTTTTATCCGCAGACCTGTTCCACACCGTGGTTTTATGACCTGCTTTAAGAAATGCTTCCGCCAATGCGGTACCCATGGCCCCGAGTCCGATTATAGTTACATTTTTAGATAGATTATCTTTTTTATTCATCTTAGTATGGTTTAAAGAATTAAATTTTATGCTGATCAGGCACTTATTCTTCTGTTCTATTACTTATTGCCGCCATAACAGATCTTTAAGTCGATGATCTATTTGTACTACAAAGTTCTAATTAACTGTTATTTCCTGCAATAAGGGAAAAAAGATTCAGGCAGGGAAAATTTTTTCCCTATGGAAAAACAGTGGGATAAACGAATAGTATGCCGGCTAAAAGGTTTGTCCCGAATTGTTTATTTTTGTAGAAAGCTGTTTCAATTATGTACGAAAGAAAGATCCCCGAAGACCTGGAATGTGGTATTACCCTTACGAGCAGAGTTTTGGGAGGTAAATGGAAACCTTGTATTATCGATCCCATCCGCAGGGGTGTCAGACGTCCCAGTGAGCTGCACCAGGATATAGATGAGGCCAGTCCGCGCGTGCTGAATATGCAACTCCGGGAATTACTGGACCACGGTATTATCGACAAGAAAGTATACCCCGGGCTTCCCCTCAAAGTAGAATACGGTCTCACTCCCATAGGAGAAAGCATTTTATTCATCCTTGATGCGATGGATAAATGGGGAGAGGAAAATCGCGATCACATATTGCAGGTTATGGAAGAAACTGTGAAATAAGACTGCTTTCACTTCCATACCCCGGTCCGCCAGTACCATATATGACAAACCTCCTTTTATTGATGAAAGAAATCCGGGAATATTTTAAAACCTTAGTTCCGCTTACCGATGCGGAAGGGGACTATTTCACCTCTAAACTCATTACGAGGAAATTTAAAAAAAATGAATTGATCCTGTCCTGTGGAAAAACGGAAAATCACCTTTCCTTTATCGAAAAAGGCATCATACGGTTTTATACGGAAAAGGGAGAAAAAGAGATCACCTTCAGTTTTGCCTTTGAAAATTCCTTCGTCAGTGCTTACGATTCGTTTTTAATGCAAATTCCTGCACAATACCACGTGCAGGCCCTGGCAGATACTATTTTGTGGAGTATCCGTTATGAAGACTTGCAGGATGTATACAAAGAAACCCGGGTCGGTCAGCAAATAGGTCGCAAAGCTGCCGAAGAATTGTTCATCAAAAAGAGTAAAAGGGAAATGTCATTTCTCAGACAGAGTCCGCAGGAACGCTACGAAAGCCTGTTTTCGGAAAATCCCGAATTCCTGCAAAAAATCCCTCTGAAGTATATTGCGTCTTACATAGGTATTACCCCGCAGGCACTAAGCCGTATCCGAAAGCGTATTTCTTAACCCGGGTTCATTGACATGCCTTGTTTCCTGACATAGCTTTGTAAGCTGTTTATTTTTAATCTTATAAAATATGGAAACCGTCATTGTTCTTATAACAACCTTCGTCATTACCCTTCTCATTTCCCGGTGGAGAACAGGAAATACAGATATATTCTTATCCGGACGTATAGCTATGGCCTTTATGCTGATACTTACGGGCACCGGGCACTTTCTTTTTACGGAAGGCATGGCACTGATGCTTCCCGGCTTCATCCCCGCCAAAGAAGCTGTTGTTCTGATTACGGGGGTTCTGGAGATCATTGCGGCTATTGCACTTCTCATTCCCTTTTTCCCGGTTTTGACAGGATGGTTGCTTATCGTATTCTTTTTGCTTATCCTACCCTCCAATATTTACGCGGCCATACATCACGTAAACCTAAAAACCGCTACTTATGACGGTGAAGGTTTGTCTTACCTATGGTTCCGGGTGCCGTTGCAAATATTCTTTATAGCCTGGGTCTACTTTTTTATCGTCCGGTATAAAAAGAAAGCTCCGGTTAACGGCTAACCACTTTTTGTGTGGTATTCTCCAGAAGCGTCAGAATTTCCTGTTCTACCTCTTCACTTTCCCATCGTTCTTCAATATCTTCCATTTCCATGATCCGGTCCATAATAGCCCGCTGCCTGTCTCCTTCGGCCAGCGCTTCGGCATAAGGACGTTCTGAAAAGGTTACCCTGCTGTATAAAGGCTGCCATTTATCCGGATGCTTCTCCGCGAAACGGTTTTCTATTTTCTTGCGCAATATAAACCCGGTATCGGCTGTCTTGGTGCCCATTTCCATAAAATTGCGAAAACTGAGTTCGGCTATAGCATCCGCATTAGGTTTGCGTTCGGCTTCATACTGCCTGAAAATAGCATACCAATCGTCCTCATGTATATTCATCAGATGGTTCAGTGTTCGGATATCCTCGAAGCCTGCATTCATCCCCTGGCCGTAAAAAGGCACTATAGCATGGGCGGAGTCTCCTACAAGCGCTACTTTATCCGAGTAGGTCCAGGGAAAACACTTAATGGTTACCAGTGCGCTGGTAGGGTTTCGGAAAAATTCCCCGAGCAGGCTCGGTATATCTTCTACGACATCGGGAAAATAGTGTTCGAAAAACTGCTGTACTTTATCCTTTGTATCCAGCATTTCAAAAGAATTTTTCCCTTCAAAAGGCATAAACAATGTGCATGTAAAACTGCCATCGAGGTTGGGAAGTGCTATAAGCATAAACTCCCCTCTTGGCCATATGTGAAGGGAATGTTTTTCCAGTTTATGGGTACCATCCTGGTTGGCCGGTATTGTCAATTCTTTATACCCTGTGTTCAGGAACTCCTGGGAATAGTTAAACCGGCTCTGCCGCTGCATTTTATGACGTACTCTGGAAAAAGCGCCGTCTGCTCCGAAAACACAATCGTATTTACGGGATTCCCGGGCTTCATTCTCCGTTTCTCCGGTATGGATGGTAGCCTCGTTCAGGTTTATGTCCCACACTTTGGATTCAAACATAAAATGCGTGCCCGCTTTCTCGGCAAGGTCAATCATTTTTTTATTGAGCACTCCCCTGGAAATGGAATAGATGGCTTCTCCTTTCTTTCCATATGGTTGAAAATACAGGGGCTTCCCGGGTATATGAATCGCTCTTTTATCCATCCGTATAGCCAGTTTTTTCACCTCATCCGCTATTCCTACTTCTTCCAGTGCCTGCCAACCGCGGAGCGACATGGCCAGGTTTATGGACCGCCCGGAAAATTCTATCGTCCGTATATCGGGACGCCGGTCGTATACATCTACTTCATGCCCCCTGTTCCTGAGATATATAGCCAGTAACGATCCCACCAGCCCACTGCCAACAACAGCTATGTTTTTTGATTCCTGCATTCGTTTGATTTACGATTTATATAGGGCATCTCTCCGGGGAAAAGTACTATTATCACCCGTCCTTAACATACCCGTCGGTATTATATTCCTCTTTTATTTTGCCTGTAAAGTATCTATTCCTTTTTTGAGTATCTGTCCGAATTCATACATATCTTCAAAAGAGCAGTAAAACGGCACCGGGGCAAGACGGATTACATTAGGCTCCCTCCAATCCGTAATCACCCCGTTTTTCATAAGATAATCGAACAATGGTCTTCCCTGTCCGTGTAAAAAGACGGAAAGCTGGCACGCTCTTTCTTCCGGTTTTTTTGGTGTGATCACTTCAAATTCACCGGCGGTCTGCGCATCTACCTGTTCCAGTATATATTCGAGATATGCCGTGAGAACATCTCTTTTGGCGATCAGGGCATCCATACCTGCTTCGGCAAACATCTCTACCGATGCCAGGTAAGGCGCCAGGGACAATACGGGGAGGTTGCTTATCTGCCAGCCATCCGCTCCCCGAACAGGATCGAATTCCGGCTCCATCAAAAAGCGGCGTTCTTTGTTGTGTCCCCACCAGCCGGCAAACCTGGGAACATCGGTATTATCGTGATGTTTTTCATGTACAAATGCTCCGGATGCATTTCCGGGGCCGCTGTTCATATACTTGTAGCTGCACCATGCGGCAAAATCGACGTCCCACTCGTGCAGTTGCAATTTTACATTTCCGGCGGCATGGGCAAGATCCCATCCCACAAAGGCTCCTGTACGGTGCCCGGCACGGGTTATGGCTTCCATGTCAAATACCTGGCCGGTATAATAATTCACTCCTCCTATCAGCACCAAAGCCAGTTCATCACCGATTTCTTCTATCCTGGCGATAATATCTTCGGTCCGTATCTTGTGTTCTCCTTCCCGCCTATGTACTTCCACTATAGCATCTTCCGGAGAAAACCCGTGAAATTTCACCTGGCTTTGCAGCATATACTGGTCGCTGGGAAATGCTTTGGCTTCACAAAGTATCTTATAACGTTTCGGAGTTGGCCGGTAAAAAGACACCATTAACAGGTGCAGATTTACGGTAAGTGTATTCATTACAGTGACTTCCGAAGGCTTTGCCCCCACTACACTACTCAATGGCCCTGCAAAACGTTCCTGGTAATCCCACCAGGGTTTTTCGGCATAAAAGTGCCCTTCTACGGCCAGTTCGGCCCAGTCCTTCATTATCTCGTCTACATATTTCCGGGTCCTTCTGGGTTGTAGCCCCAGGGAATTTCCGGTAAAATAAATCACCGGTTTCCCGTTTATTTTCGGAAAGATAAACTCTTCTTTATATGCTTTAAGAGGATCGCGGGCATCCATTTCCTGTGCAAATGCCCTCGTATTCTGAAATTGCATTCCTTTTTGTTTCGGTAAAAGTACGCATTTCTTGTAAATTGTAACATTAATGGCCCGGTAAAGTAAGGACTCATCAACTACAAAATTCTTTTTTCTTCTCACTTAGGGACTGTGTATCTAATGCGTTTGCCCTACCTGGAAAATGACATATTTCCGTACAGACTAAGAAACTGACGAAGTGACTAACGAAGAAAATCATTCTATCCATTATCTTTGTAAAAAAAATACCATGCACTTCATATCGGAAGTTTTAGAAAACTACGTAGAAAAATATACAGAAGACGAGCCGGAACTCCTGCAGGAGCTCAGCCGCGAGACCCACCTCAGAGTATTGAGGCCCAGAATGCTCAGTGGTCATTTCCAGGGGCGTTTCCTCAGTCTTATTTCCAAACTCGTATCGCCGAAGTATATACTGGAAATAGGTACCTATACCGGGTACTCCGCCATATGTATGGCAGAGGGCCTTCGGAAAGAAGGCGAACTGCACACCATAGATATCAATGAAGAGCTCCACGACCTGCAACGCAAGTATTTTGACCGTAGCGGTTATGGGGAGCAGATAAAACAACACACAGGAGATGCCCTGGACATTCTCCCCGCCCTGGATATAAAATTCGATCTCGTTTTTATCGATGCCGACAAGGAAAATTACCTCCGGTATTTTGATCTTATTATAGGTAAAATAAACAAAGGTGGCCTTATACTTTCGGACAATGTCCTTTGGAGCGGAAAAGTGGTGGAAGAGGTAAAACCGAATGACAAAAGCACGCTTGCCTTACTGGAATACAACAAAAAACTGAAAGAAGACCCAAGGGTGGAAACTCTATTGCTTCCTATTAGGGACGGTCTCACGATATGTCGCGTAATCTAGAAGAATCCGCCCCATATACCGGTATATGGCTATGGCTATAACAAAGCCGGCAATCCAGCCGACAAACACATCTATGGGATAGTGTACGGCAAAATACAACCTGCTGACACCGAAAATAAGAGGCCACAGACAGATTGTGTACACCCATTTCTGTTTTTTCCGCATAAAGCAGATAAAAAGTGTAGTAATTGCCATGGAATTTGAGGCGTGACCGGAAAAGAAGCTATACCCGCGAGCCTTAATAACAAGCCGGAGTTCTTCCGAAACCAAAGGATCATTTACAGGCCTGGGGCGTTGTATGATTTCTTTTACTATTTCCGTAAACAGGAGGGTAAAGGCGAGGGCAAATAATATAGTTGTAATTACGGCGAGCGCTTTTTGCCGGGTAAAACTTTTCAGGGCAACAAACAGGAAAGCCAGGTATAGCGGAGTCCATGCCACAATACTGGTAGAAAAGGCCCAAAACATATCCCACTGCGTATTTCCCAGTTGATTAATGTATAGCAGCAGGCCCTTATCGTATTCCGGCCAGGGAATAATCATCAAAGTTGTCTTTTAATAGACCCGGAGATATCGTCTATATCGTCTTTTACTTTGTTTATTTCTTCATTCAACTCTTTGGTGAGGCTACCGTCTATTCCCTGTTTTTCGGCACTTTTCTGTATCTCAGCTTTTATGTCATTTGTGGCATTTCTGAGCTGCTGCATGCCCTTACCGAGCCCCTTGGCTATTTCGGGAATCTTATCGGCTCCGAAAACCATCACTACGATAAAGAGAATAAAAAGTATTTCCGGTCCGCTGATAAATAAAAACATAAGCTTGTTTAAATATATAGATACAAATATAGTGAAGTTTATATTCCTTTTGCCCTATAGATGTCAAAAGTTATCCGTACAACCCGGGAAACGGGAATTTAGCACCGGGCTCTGTTCATGGTAAAAGCCCGGCACTTATCTTCCTTCTTTTAAATTTTACACCAACGGTTTCCGGGTCATTTCTTCCGGTTGCGGTATGCCTATCAGTTTTAATATTGTAGGTGCAATATCTCCCAGGATTCCGTTTTGAACTTCTGTTATGTCCTTATCCACCAGAATAATCGGTACCGGGTTGGTAGTGTGCGCCGTATTCGGGCTTCCGTCGGGGTTTACCATCGTATCACAGTTTCCGTGATCGGCTATAATTATGGAGGTATATCCGTTGTCCAATGCTGTGGTAACTACTGCTTTGGCACATTCGTCCACCGTTTCGCAGGCCTTGACCGCTGCTTCCATAACCCCGGTATGCCCAACCATATCCGGATTGGCAAAGTTCAAACACACAAAATCCACTTCCCCTTTTTGCAATTCGGGCACAATGGCATCACGGATGTCATAAGCGCTCATTTCCGGTTGCAGGTCATAAGTGGCTACTTTCGGAGAAGGACACAATAATCTTGTTTCTCCTTCAAAGGGTTCTTCCCTTCCACCGTTAAAGAAAAAAGTAACGTGCGGATACTTCTCGGTCTCCGCTATTCTTATCTGTTTCTTTCCTGCCTCAGAAAGCACTTCACCGAGGGTTTTCTTTATGTTCTCCTTATCATAAATAACATGAATATTCTCGAAAGTGTCATCGTAATTCGTCATGGTTACGAAATACAGATCGAGTTTGTGCATGTTCTGCTCGTGGAAGTCCTGTTGTGTAAGGGCCTGGGTCAGTTGCCTTCCCCTGTCGGTGCGGAAATTAAAGAAAATAACCACATCGCCCTGTTGTATGTTGGTTACGGGTTCTCCTTTACCATCATCGGCTATCAGGGGTTTAATAAATTCATCGGTAACTCCTTCGTCATAACTTTTCTGCATTGCTGCCACAAGGTCTTCGGTAAGGTAACCTATACCATTTACCACAGCATCATAAGCAAATTTCACTCTCTCCCAGCGCTTGTCCCTGTCCATAGCATAGTAACGCCCGGTTACTGTGGCCAGGGTAGCATTCTTTTTCCTGCAATACTGCTCTATTTCCGAGACAAAGCCCTTTCCGCTTCGGGGATCTACATCCCTTCCGTCCGTAAAGGCATGTACATATACTTTTTCCAGTCCGAAAGCATCGGACGCATCCAATAATCCCTCGAGGTGTTTAATGTGCGAATGCACTCCCCCGTCACTAAGTAACCCCAGGAAATGAACATTTTTCTCTTTTTCTTTAGCGTAAGCAAACGCATCTGTCAGGACTTTCTCTTCCGAGAGTGTCCCTTCTTCCACAGCCAGGTTGATCCTGGCCAGGTCCTGGTACACTATCCTTCCCGCACCGAGGTTCATATGCCCTACTTCACTGTTTCCCATCTGCCCTTCCGGCAAACCTACATTCATACCATCGGTAAGGAGACTGGCATTCGGATATTTCTGGTAAAGGGAATCTATAAAAGGTGTATTCGCATTATCTATTGCGGAGATCTTGGGGTCCGGGGATTTTCCCCATCCGTCCAGGATCATCAGTAAAACTTTTTTGTTCATGTTCTGTATTTCTCTGTTTAAACCAATTGACTTATGAAGTATAAGGCCGCACAAGCCTGGTGACAAAGGTACGAATACTATCTATAAACAAAAGGTGTATTGCTGTTAAGATATACACAGAAAACGATAAAGTTTTTGATATATATCATCAAAAAATTACTGCCCCGGCTTATCAGATAAATAATACCCTGTACAGATCACGTCCTCTGTTTGTCAATATAATAATACACAAGGTTATTTTTAATATTCTGACAATATTAACCCTGCTAATTTGTTAATTTTTTGTTATAAAAAAACAGCAGGTGTAACAAAAGTTTTTTCTTCCCGTCTTTTAAACAAAAGCGCTTTTAAATTTTCAATACACAATTTTTATAAAAAGATTTTAATCGTATTTAACGCAATAAACATCATGAAAAAAACAGCTCTTATTTTAGCAGGAATCGTTATGATAACGTTTGGTAACACTACTTTCGCATCTAACGAAGGACCTTATGACAACTACAAAGTGGAAGCCACCAAAATAACCAACGTAAGTCCGCTTTGCCTGGCCATTTCCAAAGGAGATATGGAAACCGTTAAAAAATTCATTGAACTGGGAAGCGATGTAAATGAAAAATCGAGAAGCATGACCCCGCTTATGTATGCCGCAAGATATAATAAAACGGAGATCATAAAACTGCTCATCGCCAATGGGGCCAAACTAAAGGTTAAAGATGACAAGGGTTTTACTGCTCTCAAACATGCCGAATTATCCAACGCAACAGAAGCCATTTCCGTGATTGAAGAGGCATTGAAGGCATGAGGACTTTGTTCTCGTTTTTTATTATTTAATTAGCCATAAAACCCTGCCCTTCCGGCGGGGTTTTGATTTGTTACACTTTCCGGTTCCGTCTGATATTAATAATGTTATTGAGTTATACACATAGATACTATTTGTATTAATCTCATAAACAAATAGTTAAATATTCGTATACGTATAAAATGAATAGGCATTTCAAAAGAGCCTGACTTTGTGGGCTTTGTGAAAAACTTTGAGCCCTTTGTGGTTTTCCCTGTCACGGGGCTTATTTTATCACAGAGATTCACAAAGTAGACACAGACCTGCTACCGGCATAGACAGGGTTGCACAAGGTATTGTAGAGAAATTAAATGTATAACTCAATTAGGCTATTTAGAATAAACAGGATCACAACAATTTCCGAGAACCAGCATTTTCTAACGAATACACAATACAAAGCCATCCTTTTAATGTTTTGATAATATCCCCCCTGCTATTTGTTAATTTTTTGTTATTAAGAATAAACCGGTGTAACAAAAGAATATTTCCTTCGTCTCTTATACAAAAGCGCTTTTAAATTTCTAAATCAACAATTCTTAAACATAAACTTTAATTTTCAAACTCAACAAGCATCATGAAAAAAACAGCTCTTATTTTAGCAGGAATCGCTATGATAACATTCGGTAACACGACTTTCGCATCTAACGAAGGACCTTATGACAACTACAAGGTGGAAGCTACCAAAATAACCAACGTAAGCCCGCTTTGCCTGGCCATTTCCAAAGGAGATGTGGAAACCGTTAAAAAATTCATTGAACTGGGAAGCGATGTAAACGAAAAATCGAGAGGTATGACCCCGCTTATGTATGCCGCAAGATATAATAAAACAGAGATCATAAAACTGCTCATCGCCAATGGGGCCAAACTAAAGGTTAAAGACGACAAGGGTTTTACTGCTCTCAAACATGCCGAATTATCCAACGCAACAGAAGCCGCTGCCGTGATTGAGGAAGCATTGAAGGCATGAGGACTTTGTTCTCGTTTTTCATTATTTAATTAGCTTTAAAACCCCGCTTCAGGCGGGGTTTTGATTTTATATATCCTTTATTTCAGTACGTCCGTGTTTTTCACAAAAGATAACTTCAGGGCAAAAGATCCGGGTTTATGTCCAGGATATTCTCATTGCGGTACATTTTTATGAAGTCATCCGTAAAATATGCTGCCCCCGCAACTTTTTCGGAAGTAATTATATCTTTCACTTTAAGTTTCTTATACGCTTCGAGCATAGGAACCGAAACCGGGGCATAGCTGTAATGCCAGGGTTCGTATTTAAATCCTTTTCTACCGGGGTTATCGGTGTAGACCAGGTAAAACCCATAGGCATTGACATTTTCGTCCAGCCATTCCTTAAGAGGACGAAAAGGGCCGTTGCCATGGAATTTCTTCGAATCCAGAACATCATTACCGGAATACGTGGCGGCACCGTCTATAATATCCATGTCCGTACCCCAATGATGCCTGGAAGTTCCCGGTATGGTCGAATATTCGATAATCTTACTTATGGCCTGTTGCGGGGTTAGCCCGTCTCCGGTATATTGTTTGTATTTTCTCTCCCATATACCTTTCTGACGGTAGAAATCCCGGTAACTGGATACTATTTTTATATCCAGTTTTTCTTTGGAAGCGGCATTCTTCATTTCCAGAAAGGATTCGTAAGCTTCTTTCCGAAGATTAATATCCTTTCCGAAAAGCTTCGGATTTCCTTTTCCTATCAACTCATCATAGGAATAACCGGAAGAAGCCAGTAAGGGTGACGGCAGCATTCCGATAGCCGCAGTGGTAAGAACGGTAGATTTTACAAAAGTCCTTCTTCTCATACAATATGTATTATGGGGTGATACGTCTGCTACAGGGCGTTTTCTCCATTTTCCGCGAGCCTTCCTTTCCCGGAAGGCCCCTGTTCCCATTGTTTTTGCATTACGTAATGGGGGCCTACGGTTTCAACAATAAATTCATCTCCGGCAATGCGGTATCCTAGTTTTTCGTAAAACTTCACCGCTACTTTCCGGGCATTCATCCAGATAAAACCTCCTCCCCGGCTTTCTACCTCTTTCTCCGCTTCTCTTACCAGCACCTGCCCGAGACCTTTCTTTTGAAACTCCTGTAACACCGCCATTCCTCTTAACTGGAATTGGTGCTCTTCTTCAAAAAGTACATGGTTGTTTTCCAGAATAGTCACTACCCCGGCAAGTTTATCTTCCATATACAATCCCAAATGGAAAGTTGCCGATGCATCATCACCATCAAATCTGCACGTAGAAAGCGGCAATCCCGGACGTAAAACAGGATGCCGTACGGGGTAAGTCTCCTCTCCGCTAATCTCACGGATCGTATACGTAACGGTTTTATCCATTAATTTTCTCTTTGCAATTTTTATCAAAGATAAAATTAATCTTTTTAATGAAATCCCACATGCTGCTAAAACGGCCATAAACAGCTGAATGCAAAAAAGATACTTTTAAAACAGCCATATACACTACAGGGAGACCTGAATTTTCCTTAAAAAATCTCATTTTTTCTTTGGAAGAATGGAATCCGATTATTTATATTTGCACCGCATTTAACCGAAATGCATTCATTGAAATAGCCACCATATCCAGAACGGTGGAATAAGCGGGAGTAGCTCAGTTGGTAGAGCGTCAGCCTTCCAAGCTGAATGTCGCGAGTTCGAACCTCGTCTCCCGCTCTTTTTTTAGATTATCTTATCCTCTATACTTTTTTTAATTTAAAGTCTTTTCGAGGGGAGAAGTTTATCCTGAGCCTGCTGAAGGGAACCTCGTCTCCCGCTCTTTTTTTTAGATTATCACTCCCCCCATAACCATTTTTTTGATTTAAAACCTTTTCGAGGGGAGAAGTTTATCCTGAGCCTGCCGAAGGGAACCTCGTCTCCCGCTCTTTTTTTAGATTATCATTCCCCTTGTAATTTATTATTTTTTGATTCAGAACCAGAGACATTTGTAGGTTTCAGGCAAAACATGCGCAGGTTTCGATACAGGGGTACTTATTTTCCCATTATCCATTTTTTGATTTATAACCTTTCCCAGGTGAGAAACTCACTCTGCTGAACCCGGCAGAAGAGAACCTCGTCTCCCATCCTTTGGATTTCACCGGGAATCCGTCTAAAACATACATGAATCCGTCGCTAACAAACTCCCAAACCAAAGAACTACCTACCAAAATACTTCTCAACTTCGCCATCATTGTAAATTTGGCAAAATGCCCCCTCTCCATTGACGTTTTTACACCTCTTATATATCACCGATATAGCGCAACTTTGTAATGACGATAAACAAAACAAATCGTATTTATTCTTTTTAAACACAAAATGTAACCCTAAAAAAAACAGAAATTATGGAACAGATAACCGTAAAAAACACCATACAGGCTCCGGTTGCCAAAGTATGGGAACTATGGACAAAGCCCGAACACATTACCAAATGGAATTTTGCGTCGGAGGACTGGCACTGCCCGAAAGCGGAAAACGACCTGAAAGCAGGCGGAAAGCTCAACTCCAGGATGGAAGCCAAAGACGGAAGTTTCGGGTTTGACTTCGAAGCGACCTACGACGAAATCGTAGACCACAAAAAAATTGTTTATACTATCGCTGACGGTAGAAAAGTAACCACCGACTTCAAAAATCTGGACGGAAAGACGGAAGTCATTACGGTTTTTGATGCGGAAACCACAAATCCCGTAGAAATGCAACGGGGCGGATGGCAGGCGATCCTGGATAATTTTAAAACCTATGCCGAAACCAGGTAACAGCCATAATCATTTCTCTTACACAAAAAACAAACTTATGAAAACCATACTCTTGTCCGCAAGCACCATTCTATTATCCATTGTACTGGCTTCCGGCCAGACAAAAAACGAACCTTCCGCCTCCGGGTATGCCCCGGTAAACGGGCAGGAGATCTATTATGAAATATACGGCGAAGGCGCCCCCCTTATCCTGCTTCACGGCGCATATATGACCATAGACATGAACTGGGGACAGCTCATCCCGGAACTTTCCGAAAAGAGAAAAGTCATAGCTGTGGAAATGCAGGGGCACGGCCATACTGCCGATACGGAAAGGGCTTTTGATTACAAGAGCCTGGCTTCGGACGTAGCAGGCGTATTAAAACATTTAAATATTCCGGAAGCGGATATCACAGGATACAGTTTCGGTGGCACCATTGCCTTGCAAACAGGCATAGACTATCCGGAAATGATACGGAAAATCATCATTATTTCCAGCACCTATAAAATGGAAGGCTGGATACCAGAGGTCCAGGAAGCAATTAAAACCATGCAGCCGGATTTCCTGGATCAGACTCCGCTGAAAATCGAATACGAAAAAGTAGCCCCCGATCCGGATCATTGGCGAGCTTTTATCGAAAAATTCATTGTATTCGACCGGAAAGGTTACGATCTGGGAGCGGAGAATATCGGAAAACTGAAATCACCGGTGCTGTTTGTTATGGGAGACAACGATGGCGTGGACCTGAATCATGTGGCGGAAATGTACAGGTTATGCGGCGGCGGTGTATCGGGTGACCTCGAAGGTATTCCGAAATCACAACTAGCCATCCTGCCCGGAAAATCCCACATAGGACTAATGATGGACACAAAAGGAGTCCTGTCCGCCATTATTCCTTTTTTACAGGATGCCCCTCCCCCGGCTTCATTTCTGCCCGAACCTCAACATTAATTCATAGTAGCACATGATAGAAACAATGAACTCGTTTAAACTTTTTTGATTGAAGCGAAAAAGTTTAAACGAGTTCTATATATCTACTGGTTACAGCCACCGTCCTTATCCCGGTGAAATATCCAAAGCGGATGTAGCCATGTTTTTACTCATGCAGCTCCATATGGATCAATACCTGAAAAAAACACCAGGATTGTCTTACTAAGACAGGTATCTTTAACACATTTCTGGAGGGATTTATGCCCGCAAAGCCGTAAATTTGTATGGTAAACTTCCCTCCTATGGAAACACTCGACGCAGCCCGTCTGCAAATGGCCGTTTCAATGATCTTCCACATCGTTTTTGCCTGTATTGGTATGGTCATGCCCTTTTTTATGGTAGTCTCTCATTACAAATGGTTAAAAACAAAAGACAAGGCTTACCTGTCCCTGACCAAAGCATGGCAAAAAGGGGTAGCCATCTTTTTTGTAACGGGGGCGGTATCGGGAACGATCCTGTCTTTTGAACTTGGTTTACTCTGGCCGAAGTTCATGTTGCACGCAGGCCCTATCATAGGCATGCCGTTTTCCCTGGAAGGCGCGGCTTTTTTTGTAGAAGCTATTGCCCTGGGATTTTACCTCTACGGATGGAAAAAAATAAAAAACCAATGGTTTCACTGGTTTACCGGGCTTATCATCGGCATTTCGGGCGTGGCTTCGGGTATACTGGTAGTCTCTGCTAACGGCTGGATGAACTCGCCCTCTGGCTTCGAATATGTCAACGGGGAATTCCTGAATATCGACCCGGTTAAAGCCTTGTTTAACAAAGCCTGGTTTTCACAGGCACTCCACATGGTCCTCGCCGCCTTTACCGCCACCGGATTTGCCGTAGCGGGAATACACGCCTGGCAGATATATCTCAAAAGAAATATTGCCATACATCGCAAGGCATTTACCATTGCCATATCTTTTGGTGCCATTGCCGCCATATTACAACCACTGAGCGGGGATATTTCCGCTAAAGACATAGCAGTAAGGCAACCGGTAAAACTCGCAGCCCTGGAAGCCCATTACGAAACGGGAAAAGGGGTGCCGCTGTATATAGGGGGAATAGTCAATGAAGAGAAAAAAGAGGTTACCCATAAAATAGAACTCCCGAAAATGCTCTCTTTCCTGGCTTTTGGCGATTTTGATGCGGAGGTTAAGGGATTGAATGACTTTCCGGAAGAAGACCTGCCCCCGGTGGCCATTACACATTACGCTTTTCAGCTTATGGTAGGCCTTGGCACATTGCTGGCGTTGCTGGCTGTTGTGTTTTTTGTCAGCAGAAAAAAGAAGTCCCTGCTCCGGAAAAGATGGTTCTGGCTGATGTTTGCCCTTGCCGCTCCCCTGGGTTTTATTGCCGTAGAAGCAGGGTGGATAGTTACTGAAGTGGGCAGACAACCCTGGGTGATTTACAATATTATGCGGACAAAGGATTCCGTAACCCCGATAGACGGTATCGAATACAGTCTCTTCATATTCATCCTCATGTATGTTTTGCTCGCCCTGGCTGTCGGCTGGCTGATGGGCAGACAGATCACTGTGTTTAACCGCCAAAATAATTCGTAATGACTGCAGTTGTATTTTTATTCTTGTTTGTTTCGGTATATTTCTATCTTATATTCGGCGGGGCGGATTTCGGTGTGGGTATACTGGAATTACTGTCTTCCGGGGAAAACAAGAAAGTGACCAAGAAAATAGCATACCAGATCATAGGCCCTGTCTGGGAAGCAAATCATGTATGGCTTATCATCGTCATCGTTATCATGTGGATTGCTTTTCCAAACTATTACTATATCATTACCACCCAATTGCACATTCCGCTTACCTTGTTGCTTTTCGGCATTGTGGTAAGAGGAACGGCTTTTGTTTTCCGTCATTACGATGCGGTAGTAGACAGTTCACAAAATGTTTATAACAAACTCTTTCAGTATTCCAGTATCATTACCCCTTTTTTACTTGGTGTGAGTGCAGGGGCTCTTATTTCCGGAAAACTTATCCCGGTAGACGAAATAGAGAACCACAATTTTGTTGAAGCCTATGTTTCTCCCTGGTTTAATATTACCTCTCTTTTAATGGGTGTCTTCGTCACCTCACTCGTCGCTTTTTTATCTGCTGTATTCCTGGTTGGCGAAACTTCCGGTGAGGAGCAAAGGTTATTCGTAAAAAAAGCCAGGAAGGCCAATATATCGGTTGCGTTGAGTTCCTTGTTTATTTTTGGCTACGGTTTTTATGCAGGAGAGGTTTTTATAGATCACTTTTTTGACAATGTACTCAGTGTGGTACTGGTTATTATTGCGGCTTCACTACTCATACCCATATGGGTTTATCTTGGCAAAGGTAAAAAAGTGGTTATAAGGATTATTGTAGCGGTACAGGTATTCCTGATTTTGGGTGCCTGGGTACAATCCAATTTTCCTTCCCTGATCATCACCACGGAAGGTCCGGTAAGTATTTACGAAAATATAGCGGGGGAAACAGTAATTAATTCCATAGCCTATGCCCTCCTCGCAGGTTCTGTACTTATCCTGCCAGGATTATTCCACCTTTTCAAGTCTTTCGGGTTATTCAAGGTATTACAGGCTCCGGAGAAAAAGTAAATCACAATGGGCTGGCTATACGATCTCCGCACTTAATCCGGCATCCAGTAACATGGAACACCGTGGTCTAAGGTCTTCGTAAGGCCCTGTTTTTACTGTGCATCTCCCTTTGTAATGCACGATAATGGAACATTGTTCAGCCTGTTCGGGGGTATGATCGCACACATCGATCAGGGTTTCTATCACATGATCGAAAGTGTTGACATCATCGTTGTAGAGGACTATCTCGTTTTGCTTCTGCACATCCTCTTCCACCAATACCTCTTCTAAAGTCTCTTCCCGGGTAGAGGCATTAAATACCTCTTTTTTATCTCCGGGCATACAGGTGTCTTCTCTCAAGTATATGTTTTCTTCCGTATGCATTGCTATAAAGATAAGATGTAAACGACTTTTATACAAAATTACACAAAATTTATTTTAGTAACACGTCTTCGTCGGCCCTATCCGGCAAACGCATAAAAAAACCATAATTGCAACATTTAATGGTTCCAGGTTTAAAATTCCGGGGTAGGTTTCACAAAACGAGGTGGCTGAGTGTCCCGAACTACGTTCGGGATGTACCGAAGCTATCGGGTTACACATTCGTATCGTTGTACTTCACGGCAACCCAGTGGTTTTTCTCCAGGATATCCATAATATTTAATGAAAATTTTACGCAAAGTTCATTTATAACAGGGATATCGTCTTTGTAGAACCCACTGAGCAGAAGTATTCCTCCTGGTTCCAGGCAAGCCACATAAGCGGGGATATCGTTCAGCAGGATATTCCGGTTTATATTGGCTATAATCACCTCATAGCGCCGCCCTTCCAGCAAAGTGGCATCTCCCTCGTAGACGGAAATGGCGTTACATTGATTTCGCTCTACATTCTCCAGTGAATTCAGGTAGCACCAATTGTCTATATCTATGGCATCGACTGCAGAAGCCCCGAGTTTTTCCGCCAGTATGCCCAACACTCCCGTTCCGCACCCCATATCCAGCACTTTCTTCCCTTTCAGGTTTAGCCGCAACAGGTGCTGTATCATCATATGGGTGGTTTCATGGTGCCCCGTTCCGAAACTCATTTTGGGCTCTATGATAATATCGTATTCGGTTGTGGGTACCGGGTGAAACGGGGCCCTTACAGTACATGTCCCGTCTACTTCTATAGGCTGGAAGTTCTTTTCCCACTCCTCATTCCAGTTTACCTGGGCGATTTCGTTTATTTCATAAGTTATGCGGAACTCCCCACTTTTGAGAATATAGATATCCTCCAGGCAGGAGGGTTCCCATTCGCTTTTCTGGATATAGGCTATAACTCCCTCTTCATTTTCGACAAAACTCTCAAACCCGGCTTCTCCTAACTCGGCAATAAGGATTTCTGTTCCCGGTTGTGCCGGTTTAACCTTAAAATCGCAGGCAATATACAATGTGTCCATTTTCTTGTTCGTTGTAAATTTCAGGTTGCAGGTTAGAAGTTAATCTCAAACTTGCAACCTGAAACCTGTAACTCTAAACCGCGTCTATGATAGCGATAAAATCTTTGGCTTTCAGGGAAGCGCCGCCTATAAGGCCGCCATCCACATCGGGTTGTGAAAATATTTCTTTGGCATTATCGGGCTTTACGCTGCCTCCATAAAGGATAGACACGCCGTCGGCGACTTTTTCGCTGTAGTTGGAAGCAATCGTCTCACGGATAAATTTGTGCATTTCCTGTGCTTGTTCCGGTGACGCCGTTTCCCCGGTACCGATAGCCCAAACGGGCTCGTAAGCCAGGATAATATTCTTCCAGGCAGCAGCTTTAAGATGGAAAAGGGCTTTTCTGAGCTGACTTTCCACGACATCGAAATGCTTTCCTGCCTTGCGGTCTTCCAGTTCTTCTCCGAAACAGAATACGATAGTCATATCGTGATTCAGGGCAGTGTCTACTTTTTTGGCGAGTGTTTCATCGGTTTCGTTAAAATAAGCACGTCTTTCCGAGTGACCGAGTATTACGGTCCGTACCCCTACACTCTTCAGCATTTCTGCCGATACTTCACCGGTATATGCCCCGTTTTCGGCAAAGTGCATATTTTGCGCAATAACCTCCACGGCACTCTGGCTCAGCGTGTCAAAAGCAACCCGAAGGTTGGTAAAAGCAGGCGCCACCATGACCTCCGCTTCGGTATCGGGCATTTTTTTGAGAAGTTTGGACAACAATTCTTCTGTTTGTCCCAAATCGTTATTCATTTTCCAGTTTCCGGCAACAATCTTTTTTCTCATTTTATGGTATGGTTTAAGGTATTTATTAATTGAGTATCATCAGTTTCTATAGCTTTAAATAATTCTATTTTGCCTTCCGGATTTACCACGAGGTATCTGGGTATCCAGTCCAGCTCAATAGATTGACAAAAAGGGCTGCCTTTCCAGCCGGCTTTAATAAAGTAGTGCTGTCCGTAATCGAGCCGGTATTTCTCTCTTCCCTTCTCCCAACCTTCTATACTGCGATCGAGGGACAGAAAAACGAAAGTAACATTATCGTATTTGGTATTGATTTCCTTCAGCTTCGGAACACTTTCAATACAATCTTTGCACCAGGATGCCCAGACATCGATAAACAGTGTTTTCCCCTGGTTAGCTTCCAGTATTTCAGAAAAAGTGATATCTTTTCCTTCCACGGTGAGAAATACGTCTTGCAGGGCTTCTTTAGAAAACTCCTGCGATTGGGCGGAGAGCACCAGCGTAAAGGCCGTAAAAAGTACGACCATAAAATTCTTTTTCATTGCAGTTTTATTTTTATGAACCCGTTTAAACGGGTTTTATCAATCAGGCCCCTTAAACTTCTACCGACCCGAGAAAATAGTTGTCATTCTTCCCCGAAAAAGAAAGTAGCTTTCTTCTGAAAAAGACAACCTTACAAATTTAATATAATATTTGAGAGCCCGGCTATATTTTACTTTGTTTCCAATGCGTCCGCATCGTTAAAATGCAGTTTTTGTACTATGGTGCCCCGGTGAAGTTTCAATATTCCGGGATTGGAACGAACTATAGTTTTCAAAGTGGTGGCATCCGTAAAGTAAAACTCAAAATGGAGCCCGTATTTCTCCTGTGCAGGCCGGGTAAGTTTCTCATCCGAAGCAGACATGCCGATAACCTTATACCCGTCTGCAATAGCCCTGTCGGTCACTTCTTTTATTTTTTCCAGACCTTCGGGACTGGCTTTACGAAGATCGTAGGCGATCACCATAATAAGTTTATCTTCGGCAAGCATTTCCCCCGTGTAATCTTCTCCTTCCTGTTCTATGGTAAAATCGTGTACCGGGGGTTCGTAACCTTTTTGTATTTCCTCCGTCTCCACATCTATGAATTCCCCGTCTACCGAAGGATAATCGCCATTGGTCTTTACAATCTTCTCCTCCCCGTCCACCCGGAATTTCCAGGAATACTCATAGATCGGTTTGGGAGCTCCTTCGGGAACTATCATGCCTTCTTCTATATTGGCCCCAATTTTATAAGGTCTGAAATCCACCACAGGCAGGTGATTGAGCACATGATTGGCATATAAAACACAGATTACCAAAGCTATAACCGTACCTATAGCCCCGGTTTTCACAGATATAAGAGGACGGATATATTTTCGGCCGAAGAACAATACCAGTATAAGCAGTAGTAACACAATATCCTTACTGAAAGATTCCCAGGGTGTCAGCTTTATGGCATCCCCGAAACAACCGCAGTCGGTGACCACATTGAAATAGGCAGAATAGAACGTAAGGAATGTAAAGAATACGATCATAAGCAACAGGGTCCATACGGTAAATTTCGGTTTATAGCCCAGGAGCAGCATGACGCCAAGCAACACTTCCAGTACCACAAGGAAAAGGGCTATACCCAGTGCGTATGGTGTAAGGAAAGGAAGATTAAGGACATCCGCACCGAAATATTCTTCCAGTTTGAAAGAAAATCCCATCGGATCATTCAGTTTTATAGCCCCGCTGATGATAAACAAAATACCGACGACTATTCTGGAGAAGTTTATGATATATTTCATGTGTTCACTTTTATTGCTTTTTCAACAATCGCATGTAACCCCTTGACTAAAATAATCGTTGTGCCGTGGTCTAAGGATTATTTTAGTCATGCCGGTTTCATTGCGTTATGTAAATTATAGATTTGGTTTCCGGTGAAACCCCAGTATTTATTCCTGTAATAATATCAATGCAAAAACGGCATAGTTGATCATGTCCTGGTAATTGGCCCCGATACCTTCGCTCACCAGGGTTTTACCTTCATTGTCTTCAATCTGTTTAACGCGCAGTAATTTTTGCAGGATAAGATCGGTAAGGGAACTCACCCTCAGGTCGCGCCACGCTTCACCGTAATCATGGTTTTTGGCCTCCATGAGGTTTTTGGTTTCCCCTATCTTTTCATCATATAACGCAGCGGCTTCATCCACAAGGAGATCGGGCTGATCGGCTATGCCTTTATCGATCTGGATAAGTGCCATCACGGAATAGTTGATAATCCCTATAAATTCCGAAGCTTCTCCTTCATCTACCTTTCGGGTTTTCTTCTCCTGCAAACTGCGTATCCTCTGGGCTTTGATGAATATCTGGTCGGTAAGGGAAGGCAGCCGCAATATCCGCCACGCGCTCCCGTAATCCTTCATTTTATTAACGAACAATTCCCGACAAGTGGCAATCACTTCGTCGTATTGTTTTGAAGTATCCTGCATGCTGTTGATTGTATTTTGTGTAAATTTCGCTTAATTTTTTGAATTGCTCAACTCCTGAAAGGAAATTTCATTCTGCAGTAGGGAAAGTACCTTTGATGTTTTTTAATTATTTGTCCTTTTCTTCGCCACGGATACACGGATATTTTTGTTGTTTTCTATCTGATGACAGACTAAATCACCGGGGTAAAATCCATAAATTTGCAGCAGACGGAAAGTGGGTTTTGCCACGGATACACGAATAATTTTTATGTTGTCATGACAACAATCAACTACCTCGGGGCAAGCCCGCGAGGTATTCAAATGAACAAACCTTGGCCCATTTCGATGCAGAGCATCGGGGAATAAGCCCCATTTAATGGGATTCAAAACCGGAAAACAATGACCATAAACTGTAAAGGAACATTAATCGATCTCTCCACTCCCGCAATCATGGGAATACTCAACATAACTCCCGACTCTTTCTACGACGGCGGAAAATACAAGGACGAAAGCGATATTCTTCTCCAGACGGAAAAAATGCTCAGCGAAGGGGCCACTTTTGTTGATGCCGGCGCCTACAGTTCCCGCCCGGGAGCGCAGCATGTGGATGAAACGGAAGAACTTCACCGCATTGTTCCGGTCGTTTCCCTGCTGGTAAAAGAATTTCCGGATATCCGGATATCCGTCGATACTTTCCGTGCCGCCGTTGCAAGGGCGTGTGTCGAAGAAGGTGCTGCAATTATAAACGATATCGCTTCGGGTAACCTGGATAGCGAAATGATCCCTACCGTAGCCAAATTACAGGTGCCCTATATTATGATGCATATGAAAGGGACACCCCAGAACATGCAGCAAAATCCGCAGTACGATGATATTACCAAAGAAGTCCTGTATTATTTTTCCGAAAAAGTGGCTGAAGCCCGAAAAGCAGGTATCAGCGACATTATAATCGATCCTGGTTTCGGTTTTGCCAAGACCATTGCCCACAACTACGAACTGATGGGCAAACTGGAACTACTGCACAACCTCGGATTGCCCGTCCTCGCAGGTATTAGCCGGAAGTCTATGATATACAAACTCCTGGGAAACACCCCGCAGGAAGCCCTTAACGGTACTACGACGCTAAACACCATTGCATTGCTCAAAGGAGCACATATATTACGGGTCCACGATGTAAAGGAGGCTGTGGAATGTGTGAAAATCGTGACCCAAATGACAATGAAACCAAATTATATTTGACATCCTCATATAGTAGATTGAAGGTCAACTTCCCCAAAGTATAAATATGAACTCGTTTAAACTTTTTTTAAAAATAAAAAAGGGTTGAAGATATTTGTGTTGCGAAACATACAATTATCTAAACCAACCCTTTATGTACTCTGTACTTGACAAAGATACGATAGAATTGGAAATAGTTCCTTACATACCTAAAACTCATCGAGGATTTGCCCCGACCGTTCCATTGGTTGAGATTGTTAACGCCATCCTCTACAAGCTCAAGACCGGTGTGCAGTGGCATCAAGTGCCTGTAAAAGCCCTTTTTGACAGTAAAGTGCTAAGTTGGCAATCGGTTTACTACCATTACCGGAAATGGTGCTTGTGCGGTTTTTGGAAAGACTGTTGGGTGAGCTTCCTCAACCGCCATAAATCAAAACTTGACCTTTCCAGTGTGGACCTGGATGGCAGTCACACCTCGGCCATCAGGGGCGGGGAACAAGTGGAATACCAAGGCCGTAAGAAGCGCAAAACCACCAATGCCCTATACCTTAGCGAAAGGCAGGGACTACCTTTAGCTATGTCTGAACCTGTTGCCGGCAATCATAACGACCTGTATAACATTGAGGTGCAGTTCGAAGTAGTCACTGGTACTCTGGAAGATGCTGACCTCCGTGTGGATGGGTTGTTCCTCAATGCTGATGCGGGCTTTGATTCCAAGGATTTCCGACAGGCTTGTGCCCAAAAGGAAATCAATGCCAATATCTGTTTCAACAGGCGTAACAGTGACAAGGACAGAGATGACTATTTTGACAAAGAACTTTATGACCAGCGATATGCCATCGAGCGAACCAATGCCTGGATGGACAGTTTCCGGTCATTACTAAACAGGTTTGACACCACCGTGGCAAGCTGGACAGGGTTTAACTATCTTGCTTTTATTGTGTTAGCTTTGAAAAAGTTCAAACCCATCAAAAAGAAAAAAGTTTAAACGAATTC
>NZ_JBRKIS010000001.1:0-52439 GCF_052983315.1 Sinomicrobium endophyticum | reverse complement strand
TGAATGGTATGAATGGCACTCCCCCTGCTACCCCGGCAGGTACGGACAGGTTTTCAAAACTCTGCCTATCTTCGGAAGACCGGGGTACTCATCCTAAGCGCATTTCTTTTCCATACCCTCCTGTGTCAGTACCCACAGAAAAACACTCCGTTTCTTTCCGCTTTAAAGGCCGGAAAACGGTCATTTAAGGGATTGTGTATATGCCGAACCGGGTCCGGTATGCGGTTTACCTGTTCCCTTTTGCCGCTTACCGGCTTGCTTATGAAATCACATACAACTGCTTAAGCGGCTTACCGGGTTATATTTACGGCTTAAGGGAACGGGTGTGAAATCCTAAGAGATCCGGTTTGCGGCATACACAGTTCCGTTGACTGTTTACCGGGTTGCCTGTGAAATCATACGCAATTGCTCAGGCGGCTAACCGGGTTTCGTTTGCGGCTAAAGGAAATGGGTACGCGGCCTAAGGGATTTCGTTTGCGGCATACACAGTTGCGTCGACCGTTTACCCCCTAGCTTGTGAAATCACACGCAATTGCTTAAGCAACTAACCGGGTTGTGTTTACGGCTTAGGGTAATGGATATGAAATCGTAGGGGATCCTGTTTACAACAAACGCAGTTCCGTTGACCGCTTACCGGGTTGCTTGTGATATCATAAGCAATTGCTTAAGCAGTTTACCAGGTTACCTTTACCGCTTAAGGGGATGGGGACGAAATCATAAGGGATCCTGTTTGCTGCATACGTAATTATTTATGCCGCAAACGTAACCTGGTTCAGTGTATACACAATCCCTTAAATGGCAAAAACCGGCCCCGGATTATCCGGTCGGGGATACGATATGCCGGTCCCGTGACAGAGGCAGGCCCTTCTTTACAGGGAGGTTACCCGTCCTGAACTTGCCGGGAAGCCGGCAGTGATACCGTCTGTTTGACAGTTATGTTCCTACCGGTATCGCACTGGCAGAAATGCTTTTGGTTGTAACCCCGGGGTTTTACCGAACGCGGACTGCGAAGCCAGAGATATTCGCAATACCAGAAGGAGCGCACACCGTATCCGGATTTTCACAGTGATAATAGCCTGTTGCTCAACAGTAATAATACATGATAACCGGAGAGTGGATCGTTTAACTTACGAAACAGTACTAACTCCGGATACCTTGCTACCGGACAAAGTAGCTGTAAAAAGAACTGCTTGGAAATACAGACTACCATTATCTCAAAGAACACAAGTGTAAATATATGAAAATCAAACTCCCATAAGTGGGCGCCAGTGAACAACCCCTAAGCTAATCAACTCCGGTACTAAAAAAACTCAATCCTTTCCCCGGTTGAAAAGAAATCCCAGGGGTAGAATTAAAAAAAGAAAGAAAAACTTGCCGGTCACCACGCCAATAATGGTCAGGGCGGCGGCTATAAGCATGATGATCTGAGATGTTTTTTTGTTTTTGAACATGATAAAGCGGTCAATTAGATGTAATGTACGGGGCCGTCTTCTCCGTTTCAAAAGTATTGCTTTTTGCAGGAGAACCCAAGCGAGGGGCACATACATTTTGACGATCTTTCTCCACGGGTATCTACCAATAAAAACCCTCCGGGATTATTATATCCGGGAGGGTTACTTTATAAAACCATGCTTTATTTAATTCCTGCTACGCGACGTTGTGGTTTGTCTGCCGGTGCTACCGGAAGTCCGTGTTGCAGTATTGCTCTGTCTGCTGGCCGGAGTGCTGGTTTGTACTCTGGTCGTATTTTGTGAAGCAGCATTGGCATTGCTTCGGGATGTGGCATTGTTTCTGCTTGCATTGCTGTTTACACTGTTTGTCGTGCGGCTCTGCCGTGCAGTGGTACCGATACTTCCCGATGTGCTTGGGGAAGTACTGTTCCTTCTTTCGGTAGCAGCAGTTGTACTGCTACGGTTTGTACTGTTCCCGGTCGTAACGGAACTGTTGCGCTTTGTGGTAGGCGCAGTGTTATTTTCCATACTGCTCCTGCTTGCTTCGGCACCGGTAGCAGAGCTTCGTCTCGCAGTGCTGCTATTGGTATTTGCAATGGTAGAAGTTCTCCTTGCGGTGGAAGCATTGTTCCTCAAAACGGCATCATCTCTTTTGTAAGTAGTGCTATTAGTACTGCTTCTTCTCTCCGTATTGCTATACGAGTTGTTTATAGCAACCCTTCCGTTCTGATAGTGCACCCTGCTCCCCGGCAGGTAAAAATCCCTTCGGCTGTTGGAATAAGATCTGCTGTTTGTATAATGGGACTTATGATAGGTGTAATTATATCGTACCGGGGCGTAATATCTTCGGTACGGAGTGGTGTAAACCACACTATATGTATAGTACGGAATCGTATAATAGGTATGCCATGGCCTGTAAACATACGTTCTGTTAAGCGCGTTGATATATCCGGTATAATGTGTATAGTGACCAAAATTGTCATAATGCACCACCAGTCCGCCTATCTGAGTGAGATAACGGTCGTTATAACGGATAAATACATTCCCGGCCCTCATAATACGACCATAATCGTCATAGTAAACAGGAACATTTTCTATCTGGATCACGGCTCCGTAGTGGTCATATTGAACATACGGATCGTAATTATAGCCCGAATTAAAATTTATGGCTACACCGGGAGAACCAATACTTATCTGTGTACCTCCGCCACCCAGGTAGGTAAAATCGAATTGTCCGTCAGGAAAGACGGAAAACTCTACATTACCCTCTACGAAAATAAAGGGGGCGCCGGTATACGAACGATAATTATCTAAGGTTTCCGCTGATGCTTTTACGCCCGTACCCAGGAGCATAGAAGCCAATAGTATAAATATATTTTTCATAACGTCCATTTTTAAAGGATTAGTAATTGTTTGTTGTGGCCACAATTACTTTATAGCAATAGTATACCAAACGTTGTGCCAAAAATAATGGCGTTGTGTAACTGTTTGATATTCAGGTTTTACTTTTTAAACCGTAGAGATATACATTTAAGGGGCGTTCTCCGGATTACTTCTTTTTACATAGAGAAGAAGGGAAAGTAACCCGTTCCTGTTTTAATCCTAAATTTCATGTCTTTATCAGAAGACAGTGCTGTTTCATGAAAATAAATTCTCTCAAAAACATAATAATTCAATAAATAATAGAAAAAAATATGTAATCGGTAATTATTGTATTGTTTTTTATTTACATTTGTATAATGTTCATATGTATGAACATATTGAAATCAACCTATAACTTATTCACAATGACACCATATAAAATCAGGCTTTGGAGTATCGGTTTCTTTTTCTGTCTGGTTCATTTCGCAAAGGGACAGACGGGAAACATAGCGGGTGAGGCAAAAATATCCGCTTCTACCGCTTTATCCGAAACGTTCCTTCCCGAAAATGTAGCGGACGGGATCATTGGAATTCCGGGAGCAGGAGAGTGGGCTTGTGAAGGTGTTACTACGGATTGGGGTTATATACGTTTTCCGTGGATAGAACTTCGGTGGGACAAACCCAGGAAAATCAATCGTATCGTTTTATATGACCGTCCTTCCGAAAGCGAATTTACTGCCGGGGGCAAACTGGTTTTCAGCGACGGAAGCCTTATTTGGGTCAACCGAATGCCGGATAACGGGGAAGGCAAAGAAATAAAGTTCGATACCAAAACCGTGGACTGGGTGAAATTCCAGGTCACGGACGGTAACGGCAAAGATCTCGGACTGTCTGAAATGGAGGTGTTCGCAGCCCCGGAAGATAATAATGATTTTGTCTCATGGGTAGATCCTTATATAGAGACCAATCGCGGACGGTACCTGTTTTTTATTACCGGCTCCAGACCCTTCGGTATGGTAGGGGCAGCTCCTTTAACCCGGAACAAGAATCAAAACGGAGGTGGCTATAACTATAATGACGAATATATCCTGGGGTTTGAACAGATACACAGCTGGATGCTGGGCGGCCTGGAGATTATGCCGGCCCCGGCGGTTATAGATCCTACCAAAGGGCAGGAGGGGTGGAAGTCGGCATTCCGTCATGAAGATGAAATCGTGCAGCCCGGATACCAGCGGGTCTATTTACGCGATCACCACATATGGACTGAACTGACCGCTACCGAACGGGTGAGTTTTTACCGTTTTCGTTTTACCCGGGATATGGAAGCCCAGGTATTGACCAATCTGGGCGGATATGTCAGTAATGTACAGATGGAAAATGCCCGTGTCTCGCGTGTGTCAGATACGGGAATAGAAGGATATTTCAGCACCACAGAACGCTTCTGGGGCGGACCGAAAGATGTTAAGGTGTTTTTTGTGGCCGAATTCGATAAACCTTTTCAAAGGTTGGATGGCTGGACAGGTACAAACCGTATCAAAGATATTCGGGAGATAGAAGGGGACAGTACCGGGATTACGGCGATCTATGACGCTGTTGCCGGGGACGAGCTGCAAATGAAAATCGCTATTTCCTATACCAGTGTAGAGAACGCCAGGAATAACCTGAATACGGAATGTCCGCATTGGGACTTCGATAAGGTTCACAGCGAATCCGCCAAAGTATGGAACGATTGGCTGGGGAAGATCGAGGTAAAAGGAGGAAGCAGGGAACAAAAGGTTAAATTTTATACCGATCTGTGGCATGTGCTTCTCGGCAGGCAAAAGATCAATGATGTCTCCGGCGATTATCCCGATCGTACTTCCGGAACCCGCGAAGGCACCTTTACGGATGCTGAATTCAGAATAAAGACGTTGCCGAAGGATAAAAACGGGAGCCTTAAATTTAATATGTACAATTCCGATGCCTGGTGGCTTACACAATGGAATTTAAATGTGCTGTGGGGGCTTGCGTGGCCTGAGGTCATGGATGAAATGTCCGCTTCCATGGTACAATATGCCGTCAACGGGGGCCTTCTCCCCCGGGGCCCTTCCGGTGGCGGTTATTCCTATATCATGACCGGGTCTCCCGCGACCAACCTCATTGCCGCAACTTTCCAGAAAGGCTTACTTACCAAAATAGATAAACAAACGGCTTATGATAAGGTAAAAGAAAACCTCCTGCCCGGCGGGATGCTCGGAGATGCCGACGATATCCGGTTTTACACGGAAAATGGCTACTGGCCCGAAAATGCAGGCATTACCCTGGAAGCGACTTTTCAGGATTATGCCCTGTCACAGATGGCAAAAGCGCTTGGGAAGAAAAAGGATTACAACTTCTTCAGCCAAAGAGCAGCCGGATGGAAAACCCTTTTTAAACCGGAGCAGAAACTCATTTTTCCCAAAGACCGGGATGGAAATTTTATGCATAACGATCCCCTTTCCGGCGAAGGCTGGATAGAAGCCAATGCCTGGCAGGCTACCTGGTCGGTATCGCACCAGATCGATGAACTGGCTTCGCTTATGGGCGGAGAAGATGTTCTGTGCGAAAAGCTCAATCACGCTTTTGAAATGGCAGAAGATGATGATTTTGTCTTTGCTTACAATGATGGTTATGTGAGTTATGCCAACCAGCCCGGTTGTTCCAATGCCCATGTTTTTAATCATGCCGGGAAACCGTGGCTTACCCAATACTGGGTACGGAAGGTCAAGGAACAGGCATACGGAGGTACTACACCGGACCTGGGTTATGGCGGCCACGATGAAGACCAGGGACAAATGGGAGGCGTCAGCGCCCTGATGGCCATAGGGCTTTTCAGCCTGGACGGCAATGTTTCCGAAAACCCGGTGTACGATATCACCAGTCCCGTTTTTGATGAAGTGGTGATTAAACTCGATACGGATTACTACAGCGGAACCGAATTCAGGATCATTACCCATAATAACAGTGCGGATAATATGTATATCCAAAAAGCCCTTTTGAACGGAAAAGAACATACGAAGTTCCGGTTTCCGCACCAGGTTTTTCAAAAGGGAGGAAGCCTCGAACTTTACCTCGGACCAGAACCTAACATGCAATGGGGAACTAAGGATTAAAACCGAAAATTAGTATCAACCAAAAATCTGTTTCTTATGGAAATATACCGATTAATAAGGGCATGTGTCCTGTATCTGCCCCTGCTTTGTTTCGGATTATCCCTGCAGGCCTATGCTTTTCCGCAGCAGGAAAAGACAGTGGTCACCGGAACGGTCCGGTCTGCCGAAGGAGAGGTCCTGGCAGGGAGTAATATTGTGGTAAAGGGAACGAATACCGGTACCATTGCGGACTTTGACGGGAACTTTGAAATCGAAGTTCCCGACAGTAATGCCATATTGGTATTCAGTTATGTAGGATTTGCTTCCAGAGAAGTGAAAGTGGGGATGCAGACCACAATTCAGGTGGAACTGGAACCCGACATGGGAAAACTCTCTGAAGTTATTGTCATCGGGTATGGTAGTCAGCGGAAATCGGACGTTACCGGAGCGGTTTCGTCTATAAGCGCCAAAGAACTCCAGGCGGTCCCGGCTTCCAGTTTCGAACAGGCCCTGCAGGGCAGGGCTGCCGGCGTACAGGTAACCCAGGCCTCCGGAGTACCCGGGGGAGGGACCAACATCCGGATACGGGGAACGAGCTCCGTAAATGCCAGTAGCGAACCATTATACGTTATAGACGGAATGCTCGTAAACAGTGATGCCAACGAAACGTCGGCCGGTAGCAGAGGGCCGGGGACGAGTCCGCTTTCTTCTATTAATCCCAATGATATAGAATCAATCGAAATACTGAAAGACGCTTCCGCAACAGCCATTTACGGTTCCAGGGGAGCCAACGGGGTCGTATTGATAACGACCAAAAAAGGAAAAGAAGGGAGAGAAACCATAAGTTTTAATGCCTATCACGGCGTACAGCAAGTGGCTAATAAGCTCAATCTCCTCAACGCGCGGGAATATGCGGAACTTGTCAATGAAGCGGAGATGAATACCGGCAGAAATCCCGTTTACGTAAATCCGGCATCACTTGGAAAAGGCACCGACTGGCAGGACGAACTTTTCAGGGCTGCACAGATATCCGATTACCAGCTCAGTTTTTCGGGAGGAGATGCCAAGACCAGGTATGCGCTTTCCGGGGGATTATTTACACAAGACGGTATAGTCACAGGCTCCGATTTCCAAAGATATTCTTTCCGGGTAAACCTGGAACGGAATGTAACGGACAAACTGAAAGTAGGGAACAACCTTTCCTATGCGAGAATTACATCCAACGGGGTGCTTACGGGACCCGGGCAGATCGTACCCGGGGTAATTGCCAATGCCTTGCAGATCAATCCCGTATTGCCGGTATACAACCCGAATGAACCGGGTGGATATACCTTTGAACACGACCGCAAGGATGCCGTGGCCAACCCGGTGGCAGAAGCCAGGGAATACGAGTCGAAAACCGTAACTTCCAGGCTTTTGGGAAATGTGTTTGCCGAATATGCCCTGACGGAAAACCTCGATTTCCGGACCAGTTTCGGTATAGACCTGTTACACACCAAAAACAGCGCTTTCGGACCTAACTTTCTGAAACGTACGGAGAGCAGCCGTGGTGAAGCCTCGATCTCTACCCTGGATGCACTTACCTGGCTGAATGAAAATACGCTTACTTATAACAAAACCTTTGAAGGCGGGGATAACCTTACGGCTCTTTTAGGGTTTACATTGCAGGAATTTCAAAACGAGTCCCTTACCAGCATAGCTTTCGGTTTTCCCGATGGCCGTACAGGGTATCACAACCTTTCCGCAGCAGAAAACCCGCAGCCACCTGTCAATAGCGAATCCCGATGGGCATTGGTGTCTTATCTCGCACGGGTAAACTACGTTATGGATAATAAATATCTCTTCACTCTTTCCGGAAGGGTAGACGGATCGTCCAAATTCGCAAAGGGAAACCAATATGGTTTCTTTCCCTCCGGGGCATTTGCATGGCGGGTGATCAATGAAGATTTTATGAAAGACTCGCAGCTTTTCAGCGATCTGAAGTTGCGGTTGAGTTACGGGGTTATCGGCAACCAGTCCATAGGACCGTATAATTCGCTTGCCCTGGTAGCCCCTTTCGGTGAAGGTGTTTTTAACAACGGTCCCGGAAGCCCTGATGTATTTTACGGGCAGGAGCCCAGCAGCTATCCCAATAGCGACCTGAAATGGGAAACCACACGGCAGGCCAACCTGGGACTCGATATGGCATTCTGGAACGGCAAGCTGCGGTTTACTGCCGAGGTATACGATAAGAAAACCTCCGACCTCTTACTGGGAACTCCCATTCCCTTTACCACCGGGTTTCAGAATACGTTGTTGAATGTAGGAAATGTACAGAACCGGGGTTTCGGGCTGGAAGTAGGCTCGGATATTCTTAACGGACCGTTCTCCTGGAATGCTTCCGGAAACTTTTCCGTCAACCGGAATAAAGTGACCAACCTGGCCAGGGAAGAAGATATCAATCTCCTGGTAGCCGGTAGTATATTGAGGGAAGGGAAACCCATAGGGACTTTCGAAGGCTATGTTTTTGACGGGATCTACCAGACCAATGAAGAAGCTGCGGCAGGTCCGGCTCTGCGCGGACAGACACCGGTTGCGGGAGATCGTAAATACAAAGACATAGGCGGCCCCGACGGTACTCCCGACGGATTTATAGACGAACACGACCGGGCTATCATAGGAACCGCTCAACCCGATTTTACCTGGGGACTGAACAATGAATTCTCCTTTAAGAATTTTAGTCTCAGTGTTTTTATACAGGGAAGCCAGGGAAATGATATGGCGAACATGAACCTGCTGAACCTGGAAAATATGAACGGCCAGCAGAATGTACTGGCAAAAGCGGGCAAAAACCGCTGGACACCGGATAATCCGGGTAATGTTTATCCCCGGGCATCCGGAAATGATTCCTTTAACAGCACTTTCTCTTCTGCTTTTGTAGAGGATGCTTCTTATGTAAGGGTCAAAAATGTAACGTTTGGGTATAATTTCTCCCAAAAATGGATGGAACATATCGGGGTGAGCACTTTGCGTATTTACGCCAGCGCGACCAACCTGTTCACCTGGACGAACTACAGCGGTTACGATCCGGAAGGTAATGCCTATGGCGGAACCACCAATATTGTTGGAGTAGATGACGGTAACTATCCCCAGACAAGAATGTACACCTTTGGAATTAACCTTGGATTTTAACATAAAAAGACATGATGATGAAATCAACAAATAATTTTCCGGTAAAGGTATGGAGCAGTGTACTGTGTGTATTTCTCCTTTTTTCCTGTAGTGACTTCCTGGAAGAAAATCCAAAAAACCAGGTAGGAACCAGTAATTATTATACCACAGAACAGGATGCCCTTGCGGCGGTAAACTCCATATACGCCAATCTCGGTTCTTACGATGCTTCCCGGGGTAATACCGCCGGGATATATCACAGTACCTTCTGGGTAACACAGGGACTGGCATCTGACGAAATGGACAACAACCAGTTGGGAGCACCGCAGTACGATCAGCTTGCCACTTTTACACATAATGCCGATAATGCTGCCCTGCAGGAAATATGGCAGGTACATTACAAGACCATTTATCTTGCCAATGTGGCTATAGACCGTATTCCGGCTATCGAAATGGACGAAACCCTTAAAAACCGTTTTATTAACGAAGCTAAATTCCTCCGGGGATTGCTCTATTTCAACCTGGTACGCATGTTCGGAGATATTCCCCTTGTTATTACCGAAGAAACGCCGCTAAACCCGGAAGCCGCTCCGGCAGATGAGGTCTATGCCCGGATAATTCAAGACCTTACCGATGCGGAAGCCCTGCCTCCGGATGGCGAAATACAGGAAGGACGAGCCACACAAGGAGCAGCACAAGCATTACTGGCAAAGGTATATGTGCGCACAGGAGAATATCAGCTTGCTTCGGAAAAAGCCCTTGATGTCATGGATTCCGGGTTGTATGGGCTTTGGGACCGTTTTAAGGATGCTTTTCGTATAGAGAACCGCGGGGGGAAGGAAGCCGTTTTCTCCGTAGGGTTCGGAGACGCGGGCGGAGCCATTTCTTTCTGGGAAGTGGGACAGTTCAACGTAAGACTGTTGCCGGCAGCCCTGAGCGCCGAAGTAGACGGGATTTCCAATACACAGGGCTGGCAGATAGCCAATGCGAATATGTATAACACTTTCGCCACTTCCGACGAACGTCGCGAGGATACATTTATGACCAGTTTTACTGCTTCCGATAATTCTACCGTAAACCTGGACCACGTGTACATCGATAAATACTGGGACGTGGACGCAGACCCGACCGCAGGGGGATCTTTCAATGATTTCCCCGTGATCCGTTATTCCGATGTGGTGCTTACCTATGCCGAAGCACAGGCCAGGCTCGGAAATTTTGATGTAGCCAATGATTACCTGAACGACATAAGGCAGAGAGCTGACCTGGGAGAAGCGGAAGCGGACAATATCGAAGGCTTTGTAGACCTGTTGGTAGAAGAAAGAGGTAAGGAGTTCACAGGCGAAGGGCAACGATGGTTTGATCTTACCAGGCTTGGCAGGCTCAGACAACGTGTGGAAGCCGTAAAAGGGATTTCGGTAGGAGAACAATATAACCGGTTCCCCATTCCGCAACGCGAAAGACTGGTAAATCCCAATTTACCACAAAACCCCGGCTTTTAGTACCGGTATGCCAACCTATTGTTCAACCAAAAATACTGTATATGAAAACCAGAATATATCACCTGATTTTTCCCGCGATCTTTGGATTGCTGGTAAGTTGTAACGAAGATGAGCAAGGCCCGGAAGATTATTACGATCAGGGAAACTTCCTGGTTAGCCTGGGAGCGGAAAAAACACCCGGACAAGGCCAGTACCGCAGCCGCCTGGAATCCGGGGATACCCTGAACCTGGCAGTGCTTGTGGAAGCACCCGAAGACCTGGAAAAACTCGAAATAACCAAGACGATAAACCTGCAGAAGGATACCGCATTCGGACAGGAAGGAGTATTGCGGGTGGATGCTTCCGGAAAAGAATTCAGTTATACGTTTATCTATATTCCCCCGGTGGAAGATGTGGATAAACTGGTAGGGTTTAGTTTTAAAGCTGCCACATCCGGAGGGAAGGAAAGAACCAGTGACCTTACTGCGAATGTAACCCTTAGTCCGCGGGATAACCTTCCGCGCCGCAGGTGGGAGTGGAAATCCATTCTGCATGTCAATAATGAAGACGATCCGAATTCTGAAGTAATAGAAGATTGTGAAAAAGACAATGCCTATCTTTTCAATGCGGATGGTAGCATGAGCCTGGAATACGGGACCGATACCGGCGCCGGGGCCTGCGCCTTTGACGGGCTGAATGTTTTCAGCGGCTGGTACATTACCGAAGACGAACAGCATTTTATCATGGAAAAATACAATGTTTTTACGCCCAATACCATTGTAGCCGATACGTTTGCAATAAAGACGCTTACCGTAGAAAAACTGGCTTTGGAACTTACGGTAGATCTGTCCGAACTGGGACTCCGGGAAGAAGAAGTTTTCCTGTATACGTTCGAAGCAGCCCAAAGGAATGAATCAACGACCTCGGGGCAAGCCCGCGAGGTATTCAAATGAACAAACCTTAGCCCATTTCGATGCAGAGTATTGGAGAATTAGACCCATTTAATGGGATTAAACCAAAAGATGACAACCAAAACAATGTGTATAATGAATCTTAAAAAAAGAAAATATATAAGCATTTTCGGCGGGATATTTACCGTTCTCTTTACTTCCTGTAAAGATGATACCCGGGATAAAAATACAGAAGATGATCCTTCTCCGGAAGAAATCACCTTTACCGTAGAACGGGCGCCGGAATGGACGGCGGTATTTAAAAGAGATTCCGGCTGGTTCGGCGGGGACGGTATTTTTGCCATACCTTATTCCGGGGAAGACAACAGTAAAGAAGCAGATAGTATTGTTTTTCTGTTCAGTGACACTATGGTCGGGGAAATCATCGGGGATTCCCTGGTGCCGGGTTACAGTATGGTGAATAATTCTATGGCGCTGTACCGCAAAGGAGATGTCCCGGCAAGCACATCGTTTTTCCTGGCTAAAGACAGCGAAGGAAAAGCTACGACCATGTTAGTGCCGGATACGGATAATGAAGAATACTACTGGCTGGGCGACGGTTTTGTAAACAGGAAAGCAGGAGGAAAGCTATATGTATTTGCCTATCGCATCCGCAATACCCATACGGACGACCTGTTGCCGTTCGAAGAAGTGGGGAACGACCTCCTGGTAATAGATGATAAAAGCAAAATACCTTTTCAAAAGCCCCGTTCCTCGGAGATACCCTTTTTTACTTCCGGGGATGATTCGGGTAAGATATCTTTCGGAGTGGGAATATATGATGGAGAGGAAGAAGAATATGTGTATGTATACGGTGTTCGGGGACAGCACAAAGAACTCGTATGCGCCCGGGTAAAATATGAGGAAATAGAAGATTTCAACGCCTGGGAATTCCGGAAGACAGACGGCTGGACCCAAGACAGGGAGCAAATGACTGCTCTTGCGGACAGCGTATCTAACGAGCTTAGCGTATCCCGGCTGCCCAACGGGCATTATGCCCTTATCTACCAGTACGGGGGAATTTTTCCGAATATATATATGCAAACCGGGGAAGCTCCCTATGGCCCGTTCGGAGAAGTAAAAGAAATATGGAATACTTCGGAGGACATAAGCGATCCGGACCTTTTTACATACAATGCCAAAGCTCACCCGGCAATTTCTGCGGAAGGAGAATTACTCGTAAGTTACAATGTCAACAGTTTTAAGTTTTTCGATGTTATCGGAGATAACCCACACCTGTACAGACCGAGGTTTATCCGTATTAAATTCGACTCCGGGAACTAAAATAAGATACATGAAGGATCAAAATAATAATGGGGGAACATCCCGAAGCTATATTATCCGCATAACCGTAGTGGCAGCCCTGGGCGGATTGTTATTCGGGTATGATACGGCGGTGATAGCAGGGGCGATCGGCTATCTCCAGGAGAAATTTTCCCTAAGTCCGGCCCTTGTGGGCTGGGCGGCCAGTAGCGCCATTTGGGGGTGTATCCTGGGTGCGGCAGTAGCCGGTTACGTCAGCGACCGTTTCGGCAGGAAGAAAGTACTTATTATCACCGGGCTGTTATTTTTTATTTCGGCCCTCGGATCTGCCGTTGCTTCGGACCTGAACGGTTTTATAATAGCGCGGCTTGTCGGCGGAATAGGAGTGGGGGCAGCTTCCATGTTGTCCCCGCTATACATTTCGGAAGTCGCCCCGGCAAAGTTCAGGGGGCGGTTAGTGAGTGTATATCAACTGGCCATTGTATTCGGTATCAATATTATTTACATTGTCAATTACCTGATCTCCGTTTCCGGAAGCAATGCGTGGAATGTGGAATACGGGTGGCGATACATGATAGGCTCGGAGGTTATACCGGCCATAATCTTTTTCGTACTGCTGTTCACCGTACCCGAAAGCCCGAGGTGGCTTATGAAAAAAGGTAAGGATACAAAGGCCGGAGAAATACTTTACCGGATAAACGGAGATAAGGCAGAAGCTATCCGGAAAGAGATCCGGAGCACCCTCAATATGGAATCTGGCAGGTGGAGCGACCTTTTCGGCAAAGGATTACGACTGGCCCTTATCGTTGGGGTCATCCTGGCCTTGTTTTCACAAATTACGGGGATCAATGCCGTTATCTATTTCGCTCCCGAGATATTCAAAAGCATAGGTTTTGCAGTGGAATCGGCATTTTACCAGACTATTTTTATCGGGATAATCAACACGGCTTTCACTTTTGTCGCCCTGTGGCTTATTGACAAAACGGGACGTAAAAAACTGTTATTGTGGGGTGTGTCCGGAATGGTACTGTGCCTGTTTGCCATAGGTATTTGTTTTTATTTCGAAATCACCAAAGGCCCCTGGCTTATACTGTTTGTTCTGGGGTTTATAGCGTGTTTTGCATCTTCCCTGGGGCCTATCCCCTGGGTGATGATCGCCGAGATATTTCCCACTAAGATCAGGGGGATAGCCATGTCGTTCTGCACATTAATTCTGTGGATAGGCGTCATACTCATTACCCAGCTTACCCCGGTGATGCTGGACAGCCTGGGAGGAGCCTTTACTTTCTGGATATTTATGGTTAATTCCGTATTCCTGCTGCTCTTTACCTGGAAATTTGTCCCCGAGACCAAAGGGAAAAGCCTGGAACAGATAGAAAAAGGCTGGATCGAATCCGATGAAGAATAGTTTATGAAATGCCTATTAACATAAGTTTCATAATACCGTTCTGATTATTCTTAACAGAATAAGGCCCGACTTATGAAAAACGAATTAAAAAATTAACAGATGATAAGTGTGAATATCGGCATCGATATGGGAGGAACCCGTATAAAAATGGGACTGGCAGACGAAGAAGGGAATATCCGGGAAAGCCGGTCTTTCGATGCCAGATCAGGACGTAGTCTGTACCATGTGCTGAAAGACCTGTCAGTTCCGGTAAACGAACTTTGTAACAATAAGGAATACCGTGTAAAAGGTATAGGTATAGCCTTTCCCGGAATAGTGGATGCCGGGAAGAACACGGTACTGTCGGATTACGTAAAATACCCGGGTGCAGGGCAGACGGATTTTGAAAGCTGGGGAAAGGAAAACTGGGGATTACCCGTAGCCCTGGAAAACGATGCCCGTGCGGCCCTGTTGGGAGAATGGCAGTATGGTGCGGGAAAGGGGTGTGACAATCTCGTAATGATCACCCTGGGAACGGGGGTCGGATCGGCAGTACTCATAGAAGGAAGATTGTTGCGGGGCAAAAACTTTCTCGCGGGGAACCTGGGCGGACATATGAGTATAGATTATAACGGGCCGGAATGCAATTGCGGTAACATCGGATGCGTGGAAAGTATGGCGTCTACCTGGGCATTGAAAAAACACCTGGAAAAAAGTAAGGATTATGCAGGGAGCGCCCTGTACCATGAAGAAAACCCGGATTACGAAAGTATTTTCCGTTTTGCACGTTCCGGGGACAGGATGGCTATGGAGGTGCGGGACAAAAGTATAAAGGCATGGGGAACCGGTGTTGTAAATCTCATTCACGCTTACGATCCGGAAAAAATAATTATCGGGGGAGGTATTATGAAAAGTAAAGAAGATATACTTCCGGGAATAGAAAAAATAGTGGAAAAACACAGCTGGATACCATCGGGAAGTCTGCCTATAGTGGTTGCCAGCAAAAAAGAAACAGCAGGAATATTAGGAACAAGTTACATATTAAACAATGAAAGGAAAAAAAATAACATCTAATTACGACAAGTATCCCAGAATACGGGTTAGTGGAAGCAAATACGAATGTATACGTGGCTGGGAAGCTATATGCCGTACTATAAAAGACAAAGCAGGAGACAAGGGGAAGATCGTTATCGAAATCTACCAGGGTGTCGATACCGAAGAGATAAAGACAGCCCTTAAAAAAGTATTCGGTTCCTGCAAAATATACGACAGTACCGATGCGATGAAACCTGCCCCGGAAATTGAGAAAATGGTCTATCCCTATGTTACGGACGACAGGGTCTTCGGGTATATGACAGACCTGGACCTAAAAGATTTTTTCGATCCTGAGAATTGCCGGAGGTTACGGGAAGAGACCGGAAGAAAAAGTGACGGGATACAGGTTGTACTGGGTCCGGGAGCGAGCTTTTGGTGTGACAAAAATGATCTCCTGGTATATATGGATATGCCCCGGTGGGAATTGCAGCTTCGTATGCGCAGGCATGAGGTGAATAATCTCGGGGTGTTCAATAAGGAAGAGGAATTTGCTTTACGGGTCAAACAATCCTTTTTTGTAGATTGGAGAGTGCTGGACAGGCATAAAACAGCCCTTTTTGAAAAAACAGATTTTTTTGTCGATACCGTCCGGTCCTCAGATCCTAAGATGATTTCCGGTAAAGCGCTGAAGTATGCACTGGAAACAGCCAGCAGGCAACCTTTTCGCGTTGTCCCGTTTTTCGATCCGGGGCCCTGGGGCGGGCAATGGCTGAAAGAGGTCATCGATCTCGACAGGAACAAATTGAATTTCGCCTGGGGATTCGACTGTGTTCCGGAAGAGAACAGCCTGCTCTTTGATTTCGGGGGAATTACTTTCGAAACGCCTTCCATAAACCTGGTGCTCACCCGTCCGGAACCGTTACTGGGGCAACAGGTCTATGAAAAATTCGGCGCCGAGTTCCCCATACGGTTCGATTTCCTGGATACGATGGAAGGCGGAAACCTTAGTTTACAGGTACACCCGACCAAAGCATATATAAAAGAACAGTTCGGTATGCCCTATACCCAGGACGAAAGTTATTATATCCTCGATGCCGGGGAAGGTGCCGAAGTGTACCTGGGTATCCGGGATGAGACTGATCCGGAAAAAATGATCGCGGACCTGAAGAATGCCCGGGAACAGGGCGGAACTTTCGATGCGGGAGCCTATGTGAATAAATGGCCTGTAAAGAAACACGATCACTACCTGATCCCCTCGGGCACGGTACATTGTTCGGGAGCAAACAGCGTAGTACTCGAAATCAGTGCCACTCCGTATATTTTTACCTTTAAACTGTGGGACTGGGGTAGATTGGGACTGGACGGAAAGCCAAGGCCGATACACCTGTTTCACGGCGAAAATGTTATCGACTGGAGCCGGAGAAAGCAGTGGACAAAGGACAACCTGGTAAACCGTATCGAAGAAGTAGCACAAGGAGAAGGCTGGAAAGAAGAAAAGACCGGCCTGTACGTTTCTGATTTTATCGAAACGCGACGGCATTGGTTTACCGGAAAAGTACCGCACAACACCGCTGGCAGTGTCAATGTGATCAACCTGGTGGAAGGGCGGGAAGCCACGGTAGAGAGTCCGGAAGATAAGTTTGAACCTTTTGTGGTACATTATGCGGAAACTTTTATAATTCCTGCTGAAGTCGGGGATTATACCATACGTCCCAGCGGAGCGTCCGAAGGTGGAGAATGTGCTACCCTGAAAGCTTTTGTGAGAGCATAATAGAACAAACAAATTTAAAAGACCGATGATAAGATCCCTATTGTTATTGCAGTTTATCCTGGGCATTTCTTTTACCGCCTATGCCCAGGAACTTCGATTGCCCGCATTTTTTACCGATAACATGGTATTGCAACGCGATGCTCCGGTAACCTTATGGGGATGGAGTACTCCCGGGCAGGAAATACAGGTAGAAATAGATGGGGTGCAGCAGAATACCAGGGCAAATAAGGAAGGAAAATGGAAACTGCAATTACCCGCTTTACCGGCAGGAGGACCGTATTCCGTCAGCATAAGTGACGGGGAGTCGAGTATAGAATTGGAAAATGTTTTGATGGGAGATGTATGGCTTTGTGGCGGGCAATCCAATATGGAATGGCCGTTGATACAAACACCTTACCGGGAATCCGATACTGTATGGCTTGAAAAAGGACAAATAAGGCTCTTAAAAGTAAACCCGGAAACGGATTACCGGCCGAGAGAGGATATAAGTTCTTCCGGTTGGATGGTTCCTGACCCGGACAATATTGCAGGATTTTCCGCGGTAGGGTATCATTTCGGGAAATTTGTTCAGCAGGAAAGCGGTGTCCCGATAGGCCTGATCAGTGTAAACCTGGGAGCAACAGCCATAGAAACATGGATGAGTAACGAAGCCCTGGAAGCATTTCCCCAGTTTAAAGAGGAAATAAAACATACGGGAAGTTTTGCCGATGTCCGGAGGGCATTTGAGAAAAGCAAAAAGCATTGGTATAACAAGTATTATTACACCGGGCCCGGGGTAACCGGAAAATGGTACCTACCGGAAACAGATATCTCTTCCTGGGATACCCTGGAAGTTGCCGGCAATACCTGGGAAGAAGAGAAAGCCCTGAAAGATTTTGACGGCGCCGTATGGTTTAGGAAGAGTTTTGACCTTCCGGAAGGGTTTAAAGGAGATTCCCTGCATTTACAATTGCTGCAAATCGATGATTATGATATTAGCTGGGTAAACGGACACCGTATCGGTGAAACGTTTGGCAGGCATAATCACAGGAATTACCAGGTACCTGCCGGTATTCTTAAAAAGAAAGGCAATGTACTGGCCGTACGTGTTTTTGATGCCGGGGGAATAGGAGGTTTTACAACTTCTGCTTTCTGGGGGAATAATATACTTTGGGGAAAGTGGCACTACAGGAAAGGATTACAGATCGATACCGGTAAATTCCCGGAACAGGAACTGGTCAACATTACTCCGTTTTCTTCCCCGGGGGTGCTATACAATGCTAATGTGGCACCCCTTACAAGTTCGCATGTAAAGGGAACGATCTGGTACCAGGGAGAATCCAATGCCGAAAGGGCGGCGGAATACAGGGAATTATTCCCTGCACTTATCCGGGACTGGAGAAATCATTTTAACAATGAAATGCCTTTTTTATGGGTGCAACTGGCGAATTACGGTAAAGAACCTGAAATTCCCGGGCCGTCGCCCTGGGCCGAACTCCGGGAAGCCCAGAGTATGGCACAGGCATTGCCGAATACGGGGATGGCGGTAACGATAGATATTGGAGAAGCCGAAGATATACATCCCCGGAATAAGGCGGATGTGGGTAAACGTCTCGGTGCTTTGGCTATGAACCTCGGTTATGACGGGAAATACCCGGCACAGGCTCCCCGGTTTAAAGAAACGGAGAAAAAAGGAGACAGTCTCCTGGTGCATTTTACCCTGGCTACGGATTCCCTGAAAACCAAAGACAAATACGGATATATACGCGGTTTCCAACTGGCCGGTAAAGACGGGAAATTTTATTGGGCCAAAGCTTTTTTACGCCGGAACACTGTAGTAGTATACAGCCCGGAATTAAAAGATCCGGTGGAAGTGCGATATGCCTGGAGCGATAACCCGGGACCTTTGGACCTCACGGATCAGAACGGCCTGCCGGCAGAACCCTTTCGAAGTGACGATCGGGAACTCAGTACCGATGGCATATTGTTCGATAGTAAAGCGCCCCGGTTTTAAAGGGGATCGTATAACAAATACGGTTAAATATGTAGGAACATTTGGATATGTAAAATTAGTATCTTTGTTTCTTTACAAATTCCAAGGGAAAAAGCAACAATGCAAAAAGAGAGACCTATTGAATTTAAAGTGGATCATCACAATGGCATTCCCCTGCATTTACAGGTAGAACAGTTATTGAGAGAACTTATTGAAAAGACCGAATACAAGGAAGGAAAGCTGCTTCCCAAAGAAGTGGAACTGGCCAAAATGCTGGGTATCTCCCGGAATACCGTGCGACAAGCTACCAATAAGCTGGAACATGAAAAGCTTTTGATACGCAAAAAAGGAGTGGGAACACGGGTGGTAAAACAAACACTTAGCACCAAACTGAGTAACTGGGCCAGTTTCAGCGAGGAAATGCACAGTAAAGGAGTGGAATTTGTAAATTACCAGATCAACGTATCGTGGACAGAAGCAGACCAGGAAGTGGCCGCTGCTTTACAGATAGAAGAAGGCAGGGAAGTACTCCGTATGGAACGTCTCCGGGGACTGGATAAAGGCCCTTTCGTAAACTTCATTTCCTTTTTTCATCCCCGTATAGGTCTTACGGGTAAGGAAGATTTTTCCCGTCACCTTTATGAAATTCTGGAAAGGGATTACGCTACTATTCCGTCCGTATCCAAAGAACGTATCAATGCGATCCCCGCAACCAAAAAACTGGCAGAATTACTGGATGTCAAACCGGGAAGCCCCTTGTTGTTCCGAAGACGCCTGGTGTGCGATCCGGGAGACCGGCCCATAGAGTACAATCTCGGGTATTACCGGGCGGATAGTTTTACTTATGAAATAGATATTAAACGTTAGTACACGCTTTTATATAAAACAGGAACAGGAGGCAAAGCCTCCTGTTGTCTTATGTTGCTATTTTGGGAAAATCAATATCCCTGGTTTTGCGAAAACTCTTTGGTGACATCGATGGTCTCCTGGGGAACAGGAAAAATTCTCAGGTACGGTTCAGTTTGTGGTTTCGCTGTGTAAGGGTTGTCAAATGTACCAAACCGTATCATCTGTTTCCTGCGATACATTTCCCAGTACATTTCGTACCCTATTTCATTATACAGAATCTCTTCCGTAAGAGACGTAACGGGCTTTCCGGGTTCATTGTTAAATAAGGCTTCCCTTGTTCTGCTCGTTTTGAGCATATTAATATCCGCCAGGGCCGCTGCATTTTCACCATTGCGGAAGTATGCTTCCGCCCGCATACAGTAAATACCCCCGAGACGATATAAAGGGATATCTACATTGCTATTGCCATTACCGTTTTCCGGATCAAATTCATATTTGAAAACCCTGACACCCTGGTTAATTTCCGTTTGTGAAAAAACAGCCTGTGACGGGTTGGAAAAATTGAGTGCCGGAGTGAAATCCATAGGCAGTGTCGTGGTTTTCTCCATATAAAGCATGCTTAGCTGTATCCTTCCGTCCGGGGTCATTACAAAATCTCCGTTTTCCGTAAGCGTAGGTCCGTATTGCTGCCCGGCAAGTAAACCGCGGTTAAAATGAAACCAGGGTAACCCGTTACTTCCGGGAACAATGTCTTCTGCGGGTACGCTGCCCGTGGTACCGTCATTCATAAACCAGGTACCGTCACTGTACTGGTAATACCGGTGAAAACGGGGGTCGTCAAAATTATCTTTCCAGGTATTGTAGAACTCTTCGGTTATACAGGAAGCATTCGTACCCCGGTTATTCGGAGAAGGTTTCTGGTTTCTTCCGACGGACATATAGGCAAAATCGTTGTCGCTGTTCCGCATGTTATCATTCTCCTGGACCACCACGAAAACCAGTTCTGATCCCCCCGAATTATTTATCGAGAAATTGTCAAAATAATTACTTTCCAGTTGAAAATTTCCATCTATAAGAAGAGAAGTATAGTGAATTACTTTATCCAGGTCGGTCCCGTCGTTATCAACAGCAGTTTCGCGGAAATTAAACTGGGAAGAGGTATTGTAACGATCTTTGTAAACCGCACGATTGAGGTACATATCGGCCAGTAAAGCATAGGCGGCCTGTTTGGTAAACCTTCCGTTATGTGTGGATTGTGCTCCGAGTTCGGCAAGTTCCGGGATTAGACCTTCGACTTCCGTAATAAGACTGTCTACGGCTGTTCCCGCCTGTAATATCCGGAGTTCGGCATCGGGTTCGAACGGGTTGCGGAAAGGGGCCTGGTTGAAAAGGTCCAGGGTGTGATAAGTGTAAAATGCCCACAGCCCCTTGGCTTCTGCTATAAAGAGGTCCCGATCTCCAAAACCTTCGTCTGCGTTTATGGCCTGAATGGCCGTAAGAGATTTGGTAATACCGCTTACGAGGTTATTCCAGGTTGAGGTAACCACATCATTATCGGGTTTCCAGGTAAATTCGTGCATGGCCCGCCATTTTCCGCCGTCTCCCCAGTCGCTTCCCCGGGTAGGCAGCAGGGCTTCGTCCGTGGAGTATTCCTGGAGTGCAAAAACGTTCCCGTGATCTACAAAAGTGGCATCGCCGAGCTTTCCATAGGCTGCCGCCAGAGAGCTTTCCGGATCGGCATTCTCATTCCCCAGTACTTCATCGATCACCTCTTCATCGAGATCCGTACAGCCGGAAAGGTTGAAGATAAACAGGGATAAAAAGAATATTCTTGATAGAGATATTAAATTTTTCATCATTATAATTTTAAAGTTGCACCGAGCATATAGGTTTTGTTGGAAGGATAGGTAGTGTAATCAACTCCTATGGACTGGTTACCGTCGCTGGACCGCGGACTGTTAACCAAAGGATCGTAACCGGAATATCCGGTTATGGTGAACAGGTTCTGTGCACTTACATAAATGTTAAGTCCCTTGATCCAGTTTAGTTGGTCCACATTAAAAGTATATCCGAGACGGAGATTGTTTAACCGGAGGAAATCGGATTTCTCCATGTACAAGGTGGAGAGTTGTGGAGTATTTTCCGGGTTGGCTCCGTCATTGTAATATTTGGCCAGCAGGTTACGGTCGGAAGCCAGGTTGTTGATATTCAGGGCCAGGTTGGTGTTGTTTACAAGGTATCCGCCTGTTTGTCCGATGAATGACATGGAAAGGTCGAATCTCTTATATTTCATGGCCGTATTGATACCAAAGGTAAAGTTTGGTAATGCTCCTTCGAATATTTGTCTGTCATCACTGTTAATAACCCCGTCGTTATTGATGTCTTCAAAAATATCGTTCCCTTGTTCATCGTATCCGAGATGTTTCAACATGAAAAAAGAACCGGCTTCGTATCCGCTTTTATAAATATTGGCTCTTACACCCGATAATCCCGGTCCGGCGATACTACCGGAATATACCTCGGATATCGGGAGGTCTTCTATGACATTGTTCAGCGTAGCCCCGTTGATATCGGCTGTCCAGGTAAATTCATCGGTTTTTACCAGTTGCGATCCCAATGTGAATTCCAGTCCCTTGTTGATGATCTTACCATCTATGTTCTTCCACACATTTGTGGTCGGGCTAAGAGGCTCGGAAGGGATATTCAGAATGGCATCGGTCGTGGTTTTGTTATAGTAATCGAGCGATCCGTAGAGTTTACTGTTCCACAGGCTGAAATCCACCCCAATGTTATACTGTGTCACCACTTCCCATTTAAGGTCCGGATTGGCTGTGCGGTTGATAACAATACCGTTTACGAGTTCCAGGTCGTCATACAGGTAATACCCTCCGGTAGCTGATTGGGAATAACTGGCCTGGGTAATTTTGTTCTGTACTTCCTGGTTACCTGTTTGTCCCCAGCTTGTTCGTAGTTTTAACTGATCCAGCATGTCGGTATCCACAAGGAAATCTTCCTGGTCCAAAGCCCAGGCCAGGGCAAAGGAAGGGAAGTATCCGTATTTATTGTTTTCGCCGAAACGTGTGGAACCGTCCGCCCGTAAGGAAGCTGTTGCAAAGTATTTGCCGTCGTAATTGTAGTTCACCCTTCCGAAATAGGATTGCAGTTCGTTCTCCTGGGCATATCCGCTTACGCCGGATTGTACCCCGGAATACCCGGGATTATTGGCCGGTGGTACGCCTTCTCCTTTCGGATCTATATTCTGGATAGAAAATGAAGTACCTGAAAAGTAGAATTTCTGATAAGAGAAACCGCCCAGGAGCTCAAATTTGTTTTTCCCCGTTTCCAGGTTATAGGTCAGGTAGTGCTCAAGCAACGTGCTTTGCGATTCCAGGTTATTCTGTATATAAGCTCCCAGCGGGGTCCTGTCTGTTACGTTCGGGTACATTGTAGAGTTACGCTCTGATGTAGAACGGTCAATACCGTAATTGAACTTGTATTCCAGTCCCGGCAGAATGCGAAATGTGGCCTGGATATTTCCCAGTACCCGTAAGGTTTTGGTTTTATCTTCAAACACGTCGAGCAGGTACAGGGGATTGTAGTGTGCATTCATGTTGAAGTTGGTATATTGCCCGTTCTCGTCAAACACGTTTCGGGTAGGGTTAGCCATCAGGGCATGGACGATCACCTGTCCGTCCGAACCGGCATCTGCCCCGTTCGGGATACCGTTTTCCCTGATTTCACTGGCGGTAAGGTTCATCTGCACTTTAAGCCTTTTGTCATCCAGGAAAGATTCTTCTGCGTTTACCCGGGCAGTGGTCCTTTTAAAGTCATTGGTTTCCACGATACCTTCCTGTTCCATATAAGACAATGATGCGTAGTAATTTCCGGAATCGGTTTGCTTGGAGAAAGAAAGGTTGTGGTTTTGGGTCATTGCGGTGCGGAACAATGCGTCCTGCCAGTCCGTATTCCCCCCGTGATCGTAGGAAGGATCGGTAATCGCTTCACGGTATTGATTTGCACTCATCAGGTCCATTTTTTTTATGACCTGGGAAAAACCCGCGTAGGTATCATAGGTAAGAAGAGCATCTCCCTTTTTTCCCTGGCGCGTAGTGATAAGGACTACCCCGTTAGACCCCCTGGCCCCGTAAATAGCGGCAGCCGAGGCATCTTTAAGGACGGTAATAGATTCGATATCGCTGGTGTTGAGGAAATTTAAGGGGTTTTTGGGAGAGGAACTTCCCAGCCCGAAGTTGGCACCACCGGCACTTACGTTTTCATTACTCAACGGTATACCGTCTACTACAAAGAGTGGCGTACTACCACTTCGTATAGAGCCTATACCCCGTATGGAAACGTCAATACCCGCCCCGGGTTCTCCACTGGAGTTAACAATACGGACTCCGGCTACTTTCCCCTGGATGAGATTATCCGGGGAAATATTGACGCCCTGTTTAAAATCTTCACTGGATATCTGGCTTACGGACCCGGTAATGTCTTTTTTTACCTGGTTACCGTACCCTACTACCACAACTTCTCCCAGCTCGGAAGCATCCGGTTCCAGTTGAATGGTTATGGAAGTATTTTCTACAGCAACTTCCTTTGTCTTATAACCAAGGTAGGAGACTTGCAAAACCTGCCCGCTTTCGGCACGTATTTCAAATTCTCCGTCAAAGTTTGTTGTGGTTCCAATAGAAGTACCTTTTACCACAACGTTAGCTCCGCCCAAAGGGATGTTGTTTTCATCAACAATAATACCGTTTATGGTTTGTTGTGGAACGATGCGCATATTTCCGGTAAATGTATAGAATTCACCAGCTTGTCCTGTCCTTGGCGATAAAGCAAGAAAGCCCAAAACAAGTATGCTCTTTAATTTTGAAAAAGTAGTTTTAGAATACATCAATTTTTAGTTATTAGTTGTATGATAAATCATCTTACTCCACAATTATGTATGATAATCATGGCTTTCCGGATCAAAAAATGTCTTTGTTTTTGGTTACATAGAGTTGGTTTTTTTATACGATCGGTTTTTAAATTTAAGGGGATATAGGGTTATTACCACAAGGCAGTTTGGGAACATGGTATTAAAAGGCTTTTCGGAATATCGATGCGCTAAGTAAAAAAAGCCCCGGATGACAAACATTTTGAAATCGTTATCTTATGATTAATTTCTGCAAGAGATATTTACCTGTTATTAAAATTCGTCTCTTGGGAATTAAGCTTAATTTTACATTCGGGAAGGACCGGAAGAACCTTCGGCAGGAGTAGCTGACAACAGTTTCACGGAAAGATATTTTTTACTTTACCTTTTCTTAATTTAAGCTCTGTATTATTGCCGAACTTGTTTTGTAAATCTAATTTCCTCCTCCTGGTATTATGAAATACTTTTTTAAGACCGTTTTCATCTGGATAGCTGTAAGCTTTGTTTCCCATGCACAAACAGATGCCCTCGGCATTAATAAAATACAGCTTATCGGATCGCATAACAGTTACAAAAAGGCGATAGCTCCGTCCCTGTTTCGTTTTCTGAAGGAAAAGGATACCACAGGGGGTATAGCGGGACTGGAATACGAACATGTAAGTATAATCCGCCAACTGGATATGGGGCTGCGCAATCTGGAACTGGATGTGTATATTGACGATGAGGGAGGGAAATATGCCTATCCGAAGGGATTAGAACTGGTTGACGATCAACCTGCATACGATCCGGATGGTAAAATGAAACTACCCGGGTTTAAAATGCTGCATGTACCGGATATAGATTTCCGCAGTGAATATTTGACGCTGGAAGATTGTCTGGTGGCTTTACGCATATGGTCGGAAGGGCATCCCGGTCACACTCCCGTATTTATTACCCTTGAGGCCAAGGATGGAAATGCCAATCGTTTCGGAACAACTCCCCAAGCTTTTGATGAAGTCGCTTTTCACCGGTTAGATAGCGTACTGTTGAAACACCTGGGAAACAAACACCTGATTGTGCCGGATGATGTAAGGAGAAGTAATACCACCCTGGAAGAAGCTGTTCGGAAACAACAGTGGCCTTCCCTGAAGGAGGCAAAAGGAAAGTTTCTTTTTATCCTGGACGATAAAGGGAGAAAAAGGGAGCTTTATGTAAAGGGGCACTATGCCTTGCAAGGTCGCGTTTTATTCATTAATGCAGAACCCGGAACTCCCGAAGCGGCAACGATGATAATCAACGATCCTTATGATAACCGTATCCGGGAACTGGTAAAAAAAGGATATATTATCCGTACCAGGGCCGATGCCAATACAAAGGAAGCCAGGCAAAATGATTACACCCGTTTTGAAGCAGCGCGGCGATCGGGAGCGCAGATTATTACTACCGACTATTACCTGCCCGGTCGTCTTTTCGACTCATCTTATAAAGTATCGTTCGGAGACGGGACCTATTTCAGGATAAATCCTTTATTTTTTAAGGAATTCTGATTTCACCTGGCGGAACCGGAAGCTATTTTATTGCCTTTAGTTTACCCGAATCCAGGTGTATCTCAAAACGATCGGCCGGAGCGCCGTGTGTAAAATGATAAAGACATTCGAATACGGTCTTTAATTGGTTCAGGAACTCCGTATCAACGGATAGCTTCCCGTATGCTCCGGCTAGAAAATTATAATGTGCAATACGCTCTTCCGGAATATCTTTAAGTGCAAGCACATCCGCATTGCGTAATTTATAGAAATCAAGCAAAAGGTCGTTCCCGTCCCATTTTCGGAAATCTTCGGATGTTAAACCGGCATTTTGTAATTGCAGGTGTATTTCCTTTTTTGTAAAAGCTGCTGTTTCGGGCAGTACGGACAGAAAATCTGTACCCTTTCGTATCCGAATGGAGTCGTAGAGCTTTTCCGGCCAGTCCTTTGCAAAACGGAGCCTTACCAGTTCTTTAAGATGCCACAGCGTGAAATCGGAATACTGTTCTGTCCGGAGAATGGACTTGTCCCAAACAGGTTTCTGTTGGTCTTGCAGGTAATCGTATTCCAGGGAATACAAGGGGAAAAGCGTCCGGAATTCCGGGACTTCGAGCAGGGAAACGGTTTCTGCTTCCAACGGTTGTCCTTCCCTTATGGTCAGTATTTTATATCCCGGCATATAGGCGGCAGGGGAGGGAGACTGTATATTAACGAGCCAATTCCCGTCTTCATATGTTCTTATACCGGTGTCATTTATATGCATATGCCCCCCTACATGTATCCGTAGCCCGGCTTTGGCAAAAGTTTCGGCAACGGCTTCCGGAGGAACGCGTTCCAGTTGCCATTTTTTTCCTCCGAAAAGTTTTTCCAGGAGGGGGGAGGCATCGTCATTAAAGTCGATCATGGGAAAATGGCTGAAGGCGATAAGTGTTTTGTTCTTTTCCCTGGCCTGGGCAGCTATTTTTTCCACCCAGCGGATAAGGTGTTTTTTATGTGTGAGTACGTTTTTATATCCCGTCCCTGCACCGGAATAGTTTTCCGCTACGGAAGGATCTGCAGAAGGGTCTTTCGGGATGTGGACATCCCCGTCTATGGCAAGCAACCATATACCGGGTACCGGTTCAACAATATAGCTGGCATCCGGTACCGTGAAGCCCGGAATGACGTCGTAGGTGCGGTTTTGCAACAGGGCTGCTTCCTGCGCCTGTTGGAAAGAATACGTATCCGGGGTGTAATTGCTGAATGGTGTTGCCCAATAGAGATATTCCGGGGAAGGAGAAAAACCGAAATCTTTCAGGCTTTCCATGATGTCTTTGTAGCCTGACTTGGCAATATCTTTGGAAACGATTAGAGGTAATCCATATTCTTCCGTATTTTTCACAAGATCTTTCTTGCTGGTGATTACCTGGTTTTGTCCGCCCTGGCCCAGAAAATCATTTTTTCCTGCTTCCTGGCGGAATGGCCCTACCGGGTCGTGATTTCCGGTAGTGATAAAGAATTGTATACCGTACCGGTCACTGTATTTTTTCAGGATGCGTTGCAGGCCTCGTATATGAACCGCTTGTCCGTCATCCGAGTAATCTCCCGGAAGTGCTACCAGGCGAATACCTCTCCCCGCTATATCGTCGAGAGCGCTGAGGAAGGCAAAATAATTCTCGTTAAATATACGGGTGGAATGCAGTTGCGAACCCATAGTACGCAAAAGTATATATTTCCCTGTTTCCGGATGGCGTATACCCCGGTAATCCGTATCGGTAAAAGTGCCGTAGAGGTCCTGGAGGTGCACATCGGCCAGGAAGGCTATTTTAACGTTGTCGGGAGAAGGCTGTGGAAAGCCGGGTATGGTAACAACCAGTGATACCAGAAGCGAAAGAAGAATACGGTGTTTCATGGTGCTATTATGGTGATGCGGAAATCGTTTTGTACAAAAATGCGGCAACTTCCCGGCTTATCCGAAAGATCCGTGATAAAATTTTTGTTATTTTTCAGGTACCCGTTTCGGGTTTAAACTCTTCAGTTTATTATAGCAATATAGCTTTGATAATTCGTCGGTTTGTTATTTCAGCTATTTCGACAGGCTTCAATACAGCACCTCAAGGGAGCATCCGGCCGGGATTGGGACGAGGAAAACCAGGTTCTCTATTATCGGGAGGAGTAAACCGATTTTCCTGGAAACCCGATATAATATTTTCTTACCTCAAACAAGGAGTTACGTCACTTTTATTGCGTGGTATTTATATGTAAAGGGCATGGGTACGATGCCTCTCATAAATCCCTGAAAACCGGTGTTTTTATATGAAGTGTTGCTTAAAATGCTAAATTTTAATATATTGCATACTCTATTTATTCAATATTTGATTTGGTATTTTTATTTATTTAACCTTAATTTTTAAGTATTATGTCATTTAAAGCAACATTATCTGTTGGCGGCAAGAAAGTGAATATCTTGAACGTTAACTACGATCTGGCACAGGAAGTAGATGCCACAGGACGTCCTTCATCCGTAACCCGGGGAGGAAGAGTTTATTTCACGGTAGAATCCACGGGAGATTCTTTTTTCTTCGAATGGATGACCAATAATTTCGAACGTAAAAACGGAACTATTACTTATCTGAAACGCGACACCGATGCCAAACTGAAAGAGGTAAATTTCACGGAAGGTTATCTGGTGAAGTACAAGGAAAACTTTGACGCATCAGGAGACAATCCTCTTACGGAAACCTTTACCGTATCCTGCAGGATGCTCGACTGCGGCGGAGGTAATCATACCAATGAATGGGTTTAAGTATCCACCATTCTTTTAATTTATTAATATAAACGAGCAAATCAAATATTGCCAAGGGGGATGGCGGTAGCCTCCCCCTTTTATTAATTGTATTTTCTCCCTTCGGAGCCTATCCGTAACCGCCTGTCCTGAAAATAACGGTTTCTGACGTTATTCAATTTTCGGAAGGTATAGCTAAACGTTCATTTTCCGGAACCGGTGTACCCAGGTTTGGGGAGCTATCGGTGTTCCACTGTATTTTTTGCATCCTGGGCGAACGTTTTTTTCCGCAGCCTTCCCCGGGATTGGAATTAGCGTGGTACAATATCCAGTCTTCCGTACCGTCGGGCGATTTGAAAAAGGAATTATGTCCGGGCGCATAAACGCCATTAGCTTCGGACCTGCTGAAAACGGGTTCGGGGTGCTTGGTCCAGGAGGCCGGGTTCAGAATGTCTTCGCCTTCCAGTTTTAAGAGTCCCAGGGTATAATAATCGGTCCAGCATCCGCTGGCGGAGAAAACGATAAATATATTGCCGTTGTGTTCCAGGTATTGGGGGCCTTCGTTAACATTTACATGCGGAGGATTTGTCTCGTCCTGCAGGTCACCTTGTTTTTCCCAGGCATAGGTGGGTTCGGCTATCAACACCCGTTGCCCGTCGATAGTCCAGGGATTTTTCATTTTGGCGATGTAAATGTTTTGCTGATGATTGGTAAGGCCTTCCCAGCCGGACCAGATCATGTACAGTTCGTCTTTATACGTAAAAACATTACCGTCAATAGCCCAGCGATCCGGCCATGCCGCTATTTTGCCTTTAAATTCCCATGTTCCCCTAAAAGGGTCTTCGGAGGTGTTTTCCAGTACATACATCCGGTGATTGTTATTGTCCCCGTCGTCAGCGGCAAAATATACGTACCACTTGCCGTCTATGATGTGAAATTCGGGAGCCCATATCTCTTTGGAATAGGGGGTGCCTTCCGGGGGTGTCCAGATCAGTTTGCTTTCCGCATTTTTAAGATCGGCAAGGTTTTTGGTTTTCCAAAGCACAAGTTTGTTTCCCGTGGTGTGGGTATAATAGTAATATCCGTTGTGGTAGGTACTGTACGGATCTGCCCCCGAAGGCAGCAGGGGATTGATAAATGTTTTTTGCTGCCCGAAGAGGAGACTGCCATACATAAGTAATATTACAAGTGTTATCTTCTTTTTCATGTTGATTTTGATCGTTTTTTTTAAAACCGGGTCCCGGCTTTACTTTTAATTTCTTTCTATTCGAATTTGTTTACCAGCAGATCGTACTCCTTTCGGGAGATGGTGATCATACAGCCATGTCTCACTTTGGCCGGGAGGGTGTATTTGTCCCAATCACTGAAAAAAGTATACCCGGAAGCCTGGTACCAGGGGCCGTTGAGGTTATCGGCTATGGATAGACCATAAGATACCCCGGGGTATTGTTCATAATAAAGGTACCATATTTTTCCGTTTTTCCCCGGTTCAGGGTATGCCAGTAAAGTCCGTTCAGACTCACCGTATAGTACAGGCGGCCGTAGTCTTCGTGTGTCATATGTGCGAAGAGATATGCTTCGTTAGCGGCTTTTTCTCTTTGGGTAACCTGTCCCGGCGGATCGGGTTGCTGGGCGTTACAGATATAAAAAAAGAATAAGGCTGGTAAGAGATATACTATGCGAACGGTTCGTCTCATGGTTGTGTTTATCGGGCGTTAGCTTCTGTCGTCAGCCTGGATATGAGTTCGGTTTCTGTTTTTTTGTATGGTCTTCCGTCCGTGTGAAAAACCTCGTGGAACCAGAGTTTCGGTTCGGCGGTGTACTGTTTTGTCCAGCTGTCCCACGGGTATTTGGTCTGTGATTTTCCGTCTACAAGTCCCCAGTTATACATCCCTACATTGTATTTCCGTGCAATGGGCAGAAAGCCTTCGAAAGTACTACCGTTAGGCCTTGCCATGTATTCGGTACACAACATAGGCCGACCGTACCGCTGTAATTGTTTTATTTTTTTCTCCAGGTCCTCCGGGTGGTCGTAATTGTGAAAGGTTATGATATCCGATTGTTCCACTTGTAGTTTGTGCATAGGTTTCATTTGGTTATGGGAATCCCAGTCCCCTGTCCATACCCCGGAAGTAAGCGGCTGGCTGGGGTTGGCTTCCCGTGCCCAGACAAATACCTTTTCCAGTAATGGCAGGACAAGGTCTGCTTTATTAGGGATTTCTACTTTTTCATAAGAAGGCCCTGTCATGTTATCGGGCTCGTTCCATACGTCCCATCCTAATATGCGCTTATCGTCCTTAAATCTGCTTACGGTTTCTTTGACATATTTTTCCAGCCTCCCGTACTCGCTGCTGTCCTGCAGGACTTTCTGTCCCGGGCTCTGTACCCATCCGGAGTTGTGTACGTGTGGTTTGGGCTCCCGTTGTTTCCCGGTTTCCGGGAAGGGGTCCCAGCAGGAATCGAACAAAACGAACAGGGTGCGGATATGGTGTTTATCGGCAATGCCGAGGTACTCGTCTATACGGTAATAAAATCCTTCTTTATCTTGTTTGTGAAGCAGATCGTGCAGATATACACGCATGGTATTCATCCCGATGGATTCCGCCCACCCGAGTTCCTTGTCTATGGTTTCCGGGTCGAAGGTGTCTTCCTGCCACATTTCAAGCTGGTTGATGGAAGTACTGGGATTAAAATTAGCCCCTACAAGCCAGGGTTGTTCCGCATACCATTGGTTGGCCTGTTCTTCGGACCAGATGGCACGGGCCATAATTTCCGTTTTTGTTTCCGGTTCGGGTATTTCCTGTTCCCGGGTATTGTTTTCTTTATTCTTACAGCTTATAAAAGCGGTTAATACTATGGCCGATATCCAAAGCCTGTAGGTTTTACTGTTTGAGATCATCTTCATTGTATATAATATATATAGCCCTGATGTTACTGTTGTATTTTTTCAGGACGGGTTAGTAAATCAATATCCGGGATTTTGTTCGAGGTTGGGATTGTTTTCCACTTCCACCTGGGGTATAGGCAGGCGGATGTCCCTATCCGGGCCAACAGCAATGGTGAAATTACCATCAAAGTCTGGCAATGTCCCCGTATTTGTTCCTTTAACCACTATATTGGCAAATGGAACAGGTTCCCCTTTTGCTGAGGTCACACTTCCCGAAACTTCCACGGCATTCTGTGCAAGCATATGCTGTGAAAGCAATAACACGGGGAGTAATAACAGGTATTTAAACCCGGAAAGATGTGTTAGAATAGCTTTCACCTGTTCATATTTATTGTTGTTTAACAGTCAGACCTGCCTGCGGGCAGGCAGGTGGAATGCCCTAATGATCATTTTCGTCCCGAAAGCTTTCGGGAGGTTTGCCGAACTGGTTCATGGGCATTTCATAGAATTTCATTTTGAATTTTTTTAAAGTTTTGGTTTTAGTGAAACAATTTGTAGAAGTAATGTTTTGATCCTTAAATTTTTGAAACAGAACAAAATTTACACAATTGTTATTTGGTTGAAATTTTAGTGTTTATTTTAGTGATTATTAAAAAAGACCGCCGTGATTTTAGTAAATTAACTTTTTCAAAGTAGATTATTTTATTTCGAAAATCGGCCGGGGAGCCGTCCCAATTTTTATTCAAAAGAGTTCAATTTTCCGATAATTCCCGGAAACGCTGTAGTTTGAAATGATTTGAAGAAAAATGAGATGATTTGTATAGGGATATTTGCGGTGAAATGAATTGATTTGTAGAGATATGAGGATGCTTTATTTGTTTTTGATATGTTGTTTTCTCGCAATGGATTTGCGGGCCCAGACTTATGCTTTCAATAAACTAAAAGTAGAGGAGGGGCTTTCGCATAACTCGGTGATCTGCATGTTACAGGACAAACGGGGATTCTTATGGTTTGGCACTAAAGACGGGCTGAATCGTTACGACGGGTATAACTTCAAATTATTTCAGCATCAACCGGGCGACGAAAAGAGTATAGGCAGCAATTTTATACGGTGCCTGCACGAGTATGATAACTACATCTGGGTAGGCACGGATACGGGATTGTTTCGTTATGACGAGAAAACCGAATCGTTTGTATTGATTGAGAGTACCAAAAACCAACCTATACTCGATATCGAAGGAGATGTAAACGGGAACCTTTGGTTTATTGTGGCCGGTAACCTGTATAAACTGGATATGGCTACGGGAGAGGAAGAGAAGTTCAACCGTTTTTACGCTTCGTTTGTTACATGTAATGCGTCCGGAGAAGTATCGGTTTCCTCATCGGAGAAATTATACCGCTTTGTTCCTGACAATAATTCTTTTCGCATAATAGACCTGTCCGATTCGGACGGAGGAAGAGGAGAATTGATGATCACCGCACTTTCTTCCGGGGGCAAAGATTCCCTGTGGATAGGTACAAAGAACCGGGGCGCTTTTCTTTATAAAGAATCGGAAAAACGGTTGATAAGCCTGCTGAAAGATAGTGAAAACCCCCTGTATGTAAGGGATTTTCTCAAAAAGGGAGATGAAGAATTATGGATTGCCAGTGAATCGGGTGTTTATATTTACAATCTCAGAGATCGTACCTATCAGAATCTCCGGAAGAATTATAACAATCCGTATTCTTTATCGGACAATGCTATATATGAACTGGTGCTGGACAGGGAAGAGGGCATTTGGATAGGTACTTATTTCGGCGGCATCAATTATTACCCCAGGCAATACACTCCCATGCAGCGCTATTTTCCCAAGGTCGGTGAAAATTCGATAAGCGGTAACGCGGTACGGGAGATCAAAAAAGACCGTTTCGGGCATTTGTGGATAGGGACCGAGGACGCAGGGCTTAATCGTTTTGACCCGGAAACCGGGAAATTTATCAACTATTCTTCCGTGGGAGAGAAAGGGCCCCTGTCCAATTATAATATTCACGGATTATTGCCCGTAGGGGATAAACTCTGGATCGGTACCTTCGAACACGGACTGGATATCATGGATATACCGTCCGGAAAGATCATCAAACATTTTGGTTCCGGCGATGACGAAGGGCATCTGCGAAGCGATTTTATATTTTTTATTTATCAAAGCAGGAACAAGGATATTTATGTCCTTACCTCTTCCGGCATCCACCGGTACCTTCCGGAAAAGGATTCGTTCGAAGTTCTACAAGGCTTTCCGGAAGTGTATCATTATACCTGTTTTGCCGAAGACCATAACGGGGTATTCTGGGCCGGGACTTACTGGGACGGGCTGTTTTACTTCGACCCGAAGACAAAAGACAAGGGGTTTTTCAGGTACGACCCCGGTAATCCGAACAGTTTGAGTTCTAATGTAGTAAACGGTATTTTTGAAGATTCCGAAAACCGCCTCTGGGTGACTACCGAAAACGGGCTTAACCTTTTGCGTGAAGAGACGAACGATTTTCGCAGGTTTACCAAAAAAGACGGTTTTCCCACCAATGTCACCTATTCTATTCTCGAAGATGAAAATAAAAACCTTTGGATAAGTACTTCCAAAGGCCTGGTAGAATTTACCCCGGAAACAGAAAAGCTAAAGATATATACCAAATCCAATGGCTTGTTGAGTGATCAGTTTAACTACAGTTCTGCTTTCAAAGATGAGAACGGGGAGATGTATTTCGGAGGGGTCAATGGTATGATTCGTTTTAACCCGGACACTTTTCTTCCGGACAATTCCCATCCCCCGGTATATATTACCAATATTCGCATAAATAATAAAGAGGTACGGGTGGGAGAGGAGGGGTCTCCCCTGGAAAAATCTATTTCGTATTCCAATCATATCACACTCGATAACAAGCAATCTACCTTTAGCCTGGAATTTGCTTCCCTGAGTTATACCGCCCCGGAGATGACCCGGTACTGGTATAAACTCGAAGGGTTGAATGACGACTGGATTGCACTGGACAAAAATCACGAAATAAGTTTTACCGAACTGCCACCGGGCGATTACAGGTTTAAGGTAAAAGCCGTGAACAACCACGGGGTATGGGGGGAAGAGAACAATGTGCTGGAAATAAAAGTATTGCCTTCTTTCCTGGCCAGTAACACGGCATACGCCATTTACACCCTGATACTTTTGCTCGCTTTTTATGCGCTCTTGCGGTATTATCACCAGTATACGAAAAGCAAGAACAACCGGAAGATCCGCCAGCTGGAAAATGAAAAGGAGAGGGAAATCTACCAGGCTAAGATCGAGTTTTTTACGAATATAGCCCACGAGATCCGTACTCCCCTGACACTTATTACCGGTCCGCTGGAAAAATTGCTCAAAGGAAACTACAAATCACCCGAAATACCCAAAAACCTGGGGATAATGGAAAAAAATACGTCCAGGTTGTTAAACCTTGTAAACGAGTTGCTGGATTTCCGGAAAACGGAAATGAAGCATGTAAAACTGAGTTTTGTAGAGGTGAATATCAGTGAGCTCCTTGAAGAAACCTATATACGGTTCAGCCAGCTTATCCAGGAAAAGAGCCTGCGGTTTGACCTGCTGAAAGATGATAATGACATCTATGCTTTTGTAGATGAAGGGGCAATAAAGAAAATACTCAGCAACCTGTTTTCCAATGCCATAAAATATTCGAAAAGCCGGGTTCGGGTATGTCTGAAACAGGGTGAAACGGAATTCAGCATTGAAATAGAAAACGACGGGCCCGTAATACCTGTTCATTTGAAGAAGCGTATTTTCGAACCGTTTTTCCGGCTTCCGGGGGAGGCCGAAAATACCGGGACGGGGATAGGCCTTTCCCTGGCACATTCCCTGGCCGAACTGCACAATGGAAGCCTTTATATCGACGAACAAAAGCAATCGGTAAACGCATTTATTCTCAGAATACCTGTTCACCAGGACGAAGAATTTAAAACATGGATAGCAGACCATGAGAAATCCGGAAATCGGGATACAAAAGCACAGCAACCCAATCTGAACAGGCAGCTTCCTCTTATTCTGATAGCGGAAGACAATAAGGAACTGGCCGGTTTTATTTACGGCGAATTGTCCGAAACCTATAATGTGATCCTTGCCGTGAACGGAAGAGAAGCCTGGAAGATGATAACGGATTACGAGGTGCAGCTGGTCATCAGTGATGTGATGATGCCCATATCGGACGGAGTGGAGTTGTGCCGTCTTATAAAAGATAATACGGAAACCAGCCATATCCCGGTGATACTGCTTACGGCCAAAAGTGCTTTGAATGCCAAAATAGAAGGGTTGGAATCCGGCGCGGATGCCTATATATCCAAACCTTTTTCTATGAACCACCTGAAAGTGCAGATATCCAATTTGCTGAAAAACCGTAAAACCATACTGGGCCATTACTCCAGTTCGCCCCTGGCTCACCTGAAGTCGCTGGCTACTTCTAATATGGATAAAACTTTTATATCCAAACTTGACAAGGTCATAGATAAAAACCTGAAAGATCCGGATCTCAATATAGATTTGCTGGCGGAAAACATGCATATGAGCCGATCCACATTGTACCGGAAAATAAAAGAAGTATCTAACCTGTCGCCATACGAACTCATCAATATAAGCAGGCTTAAAAAAGCCGCCGGGTTATTGAAGACCACCGATATGAAGATCTATGAGATCTCGGAAAATGTCGGGTACAAATCCCAGACAAGTTTTGGCAGGAACTTTCATAAACATTTCGGCATGACCCCCACGGAATATGTACACCAGGGGACGGACAAAGACGAGAAACAGGATTTTCTTCGTTAGTGTATCTGTATATCCCGATCGTAACCTGAAAAATAACGGAGATAGAAATATTACACGACATATTATCCAAAGCCAGATTCGGTTATGATCATTGGGGAGTGCCGGGTATCATTGTCCTGGTCATCTTTGCTGTTTTCGTTTATATGAAGAAAGAAACAGGGAGAGCTAAACTGGAAAAACTACCCATCGGGGAGCGGGAAAAGATTCGAAGGAAACAGGAAGATATCAAGGCACTGGGTACGGGGATAGGGTGTATCCTGGCCATTATTGTAAGTCTTGTACTTATCATCCTCGCTGTTTTTTATTCCTGAGAGGGAAGTGCAACCTTCTTAGCCTTGCCTTTGTTGTATTTCATGCCGGCAGGCAGGGTGATTTCCGTATTTTTTCCCTTATCTTGGTTCACAGATTACCAGTTTGTATGAGAAGTAACCGGATTTACATACTAACCGTTCCCTTATACCGGGAGAAAGACGATTATTCCCGGAAAGATACTAATACCCTGGCCCCGCTTTACGGGTTGGTACTCGGTGGCGGGGAAAGTAGCAGGATGGGGAGGAACAAGGCTTTGTTGCGGTACCATGATCAACCCCAGTTTGCTCACGTCGCTCAACTGCTCGATGTATTTTGCGACCGGGTGGTGATCTCTTCCAATACTGCACTTCCTGAAAAATATATAAAAAACAGGACGCTTCTCCCCGATGAAGCTGATTATACCGGTTGCGGCCCTCTGAGCGGGGTGCTTACTGCCATACGACATTTCCCCGGGAAATCCTTTTTTGTACTTGGCTGCGATTACCCGGCACTTGCCCGGGGCGATATGGAACAGTTGTACAAAGAACGTTCCCCGGAATACGATGCGGTTTGTTTCTATCACCCCGAAAGCCGTATCGCCGAACCGCTGATTACCATCTACGAAGCAGGTTGCTTACAGGATCTGCATCTTTTTTACCGGGACGGAGGGAAGTCACTGCGCAGATTCCTGGAAGGAAAAAAGATGAAAAAAGTTACGGCTGCAAATCCGCAGGCACTGAAAAGTTACGATACACCGGAGGATTTTAATGCGTTTATCCAAGGCTGATCTGCCCGGGATAAAGGAACTGTGTATTCACAGTTTTTTTGTAATTTACCGGTAAGATTGAGCACAATGAAAAAAACAAGTGTTTCTTTTTCAAAAATTAAGCGGTTTCGGGATGGAGAATTACAGGAGCAGGACGACCTGCTTGCCGTAGAAGAACCGATGGAGATCCGGCTGGATCACGGAAGTGCATCCGCCAGGACATCCAAAAACATAGCTGTTACCATGCGTACTCCCGGCAACGATTTTGAACTGGCGCTGGGCTTTTTGTTTACCGAGGGGATCATCCGGCATCCGGACCAGGTGAAAGCGGTACGTTATTGCACCGATCAGAACCGGGCAGAGCATCCCGAGAACATAGTCCGGGTGTATCTCAGGGAAGATGTGCAGGTGGATTTACAACAATTGCAACGCAATTTTTATACGACCAGCAGTTGCGGTATCTGTGGCAAGGAAAGCATAGAACAAATACATCTTCTTTGTCCTGTACAACAGCCTTCACATTTTATCATAACCCCGGAACAGGTATTGCAATTACCCGGCAAATTGCGCGGAGAACAAAGCGCATTTAAGTTCACCGGGGGAATCCATGCCGCGGCTTTGTTCACTGACCGGGGAGAATTATTGCTTTTGCGGGAAGATGTCGGCAGGCACAATGCCCTGGATAAATTGATCGGGGCTGCTGTGTTTGGTCAGAAACAAGGTGTAAACCTGAGCGCTTGTGCTTTGCTCTTAAGTGGCAGAGCTAGTTTCGAACTCCTTCAAAAAGCGGCTATGGCGGGTATTCCCGTAGTCTGTGCCGTAGGGGCTCCCAGTAGCCTGGCGGTAGAAACGGCAAAGCGGTTTAACATCAGCCTTGTCGGTTTTCTGCGAGAAGACCACTATAATATTTATCACGATACCGGACGGATTTTACATAGTATGACAACATCCTAAATCGGGAAAGTCCATAATGGGCATGGAACAAAAAAATCATACTTCCCGGAAGCTTTCGGGATAATATAAACAAGCCAAATCAATAACTTACAAATTTTTGTACAGAGATGAAAATACGAATTAAAGGGGACAGTGTGCGGTTGCGCCTGACGAAGACCGAAATTTCCGATCTGGAAAACCGGGGATTTATAGAAGAACAAACCAGGTTCGGATCAGGTGTTTTCCGTTACCGGTTAGAGCGCAAACAGGATATTGAAGATCTTGCGGCGAATTTTGAAAACAATACCGTTACGGTTTTTATCCCTGCGGAATATGTAACGGTCTTGTTTGAAACCGATAAGGTGGGTTACGAAAACAATCTGCGGACCGACGGAGAAAACCGTTTATTTCTCCTGGTGGAAAAAGACTTTCAGTGCCTGGACCGGACATTGGAAGACCAAAGCGATATGTATATCAATCCGAATAAAACCTGTTAAAAAAAGTCTTATGGAACATCGGGAAGAATCACCAGCCGGTAAGGAAGCCAAGAGGACACAGGCCAACCCGGAAAACCCGGAGACTTTTGAAAATCTTAAAGTAACCAGGCCTAAAGATGTGGCTGTAGGATTTCCGGCGGTGGTTTCATCTATGAAACACGTGTTCGGTGAAATGGGGCCTGCCCGTGGCATGAAAGCCTTGTTGAACCTGAACCAAAAGGGAGGTATAGATTGTCCCAGTTGCGCCTGGCCCGACCCGGACGGACACAGGAGTGCTATCGGAGAGTACTGCGAGAACGGGGCCAAGGCCATAGCCGAGGAAGCAACTACCAAGGCAATTTATGCCGATTTTTTTGCCAGATATTCTATAGTGGAATTATCGGAACTCGATGATCTTCGCATCGGAAAAAAAGGGCGTTTGGCGGAACCCATGTATTTACCCGAAAACGGAACACATTACCAGCCTATCTCCTGGGAAGAAGCTTTTCAGGTTATGAACAGGCACTTAAATGCACTGGACTCTCCGGATGAGGCTACCTTCTATACGTCGGGCAGGGCCAGTAATGAGGCGGCTTTTCTCTACCAGCTGTTTGCCCGCGAATACGGAACCAACAACCTGCCCGATTGCTCCAATATGTGCCATGAAAGCAGCGGGGTGGCGCTTGGCGAAAGCCTGGGTATCGGTAAAGGCTCGGTGACGCTGGAGGATTTTTACCGGGCAGAGGTCATTATCATTTCCGGGCAGAACCCGGGGACCAATCACCCGCGGATGTTGAGTGCCCTGGAAAAAGCTAAACGGAATGGTTGTACTATCATATCTATCAACCCGTTACCGGAAACGGGACTTATTGCCTTTAACAACCCCCAGGAAATAGGGGGGATGCTGGGTATAAAGCAAAAGCTGACCGATGTTTTTCTCCAGGTCAAGATCAATGGCGACCTGCCGCTGATGAAAGCCCTGATGAAGTTGATGCTCGAAGCGGAGAGAAAACACCCCGGAACCGTTTTTGACCGCGATTTTATACGGGAACACACTTCCGGTTATGACGAGTTTATCCGGAATCTTGACGGCTATAACCCGGAAGAGCTGAGTGAAGCCTGTGGTATAGGTATGGAGCAACTCCGGGAGGTAGCGGGTATACTGTGCAAAAAGAGCAAGATCATTACCTGCTGGGCCATGGGGCTTACGCAGCATAAAAACTCGGTAGATTCCATTAAAGAGATCGTCAACCTGCTTTTGCTGAAAGGTAGTATAGGCAAACCCGGGGCCGGGACGTGCCCGGTGCGGGGGCATAGCAATGTGCAGGGCGATCGTACCATGGGCATCTTCGAACAGCCTTCGCAGGAATTACTGGATAGCATAGAAAAGAATTTTGACTTTCACCCGCCGCAGCATCATGGTCTTGATGTGGTCAATTCCATTAAGGCCATGCACGAAGGCAGGGTAAAAGTGTTTGTGGGACTGGGCGGAAATTTCCTGTCCGCTACTCCCGATACGGAGTATACCGCCGAAGCCCTGCGCCGTTGCAAGCTGACCGTACAGGTAAGCACCAAACTAAACCGCAGTCACCTGGTAACGGGTAAGGAAGCGCTTATCCTGCCAACCTACGGCCGTAGCGATATTGACCAGGTCAACGGCGAACGACAGTTTGTAAGCTGCGAAAATTCTATGGGCGTGGTACAGATGAGCGAAGGAAAACTTCAACCCGTGAGCGAACACCTGAAGAGTGAACCGGCTATTATTTGCCATATGGCCAAAGCAGTCCTGGGAACCAGGTCAAAAGCAGACTGGGATAAGTTCCTCACCCACAACGATCATATACGCGATGCCATAGAGGTAACCATACCCGGGTTCGGGGATTACAACAAAAGGGTACGTGAACCGGGCGGATTTTACCTGCCCAACAGCGCCCGGGATAAGCGTTTCCCCACGGATAACCTGAAAGCGAAATTCAACGTGGCCGATGTGGTTCCCGTCTACCTGGAAGAAGATGAATTACTGATGATGACGATCCGGTCGCACGACCAGTTCAATACTACCATCTATGGTTTACAGGACCGTTATCGAGGTATTCATAACGAAAGAAGGATCATTTTTATGAACAGGAAGGATATTGAAAAATTTGATCTTAAAGACCGCGAAGTCGTAGACCTGTTTAACTTCCACGGCGGGAAAGAGCGTATAGCCCGGAAATTTATCGTCGTAGCCTACGATATCCCGGAACAATGCTGTGCTACCTACTTCCCGGAAGCAAACGTACTGGTGCCTATAGATTCCGTGGCGGACAAGAGCAATACGCCAACCAGCAAATCGGTGGTGCTGAAGGTGAGGAAGCATGTGGGGCCGGATATTAGAACTACCGTGTAGGTTGTTGTTGGGGGCAACTATAAAACATGAGGAAGATTTTATAATTTTCTGACTACAATGAAATACTGATCGGAAGTTTTAGGTAACTTCTCATTTTTAAGTATTTCAAAACCCTCAGCTGTTAGCAATCCTTGCAGGTCGGTAACCTCAAAGGATTTGATCCGGGGAACAAATCCCATTCTTCCCAGCATTGACAGGCAACCGCTTAAAACAGGCTTTTCTCCCATACAGGGAGTTACGGATATTATCAAACCACCCGGTTTTAAAAGTTCTTTTATTCTTTGAACAACGATTTGTGTATCTTCTACCAAATGCAGGATATAGGAAGCCAGGACCACATCGAAGGTGCCTGTCTTTAATCCTTTATCAAAAATGGTCGCCTTAGTATATTCAATATTGTGTATTTTACGGGCTTCTGCTTTGGCTTTTGCATTTATTATCATTTTTGATGATATGTCAATGGCATGGACCTTTTTAACGGAACTTGCTATTTCATTGGAAATAATCCCTGTTGCGCAGCCAAAATCCAGGATGATATCGGTTGGCTTTAAACAGCCTTTCAGTTTTTCCGTAATTTGCAGGTATGTTTCCTTATCCTTTTTCTCTTCCCGGTCATAACTGCTCGCGGCCCTGTCCCAGAATTTTTCTGCTTTATATATGGAACTTTTTTTCATTTTAAACGATGTTGAAAAAACACACATCATGTTTTTCGGATGAATTACCTTTTTGATATTTCTTCGTATAATTTCTCTATTTCAGACAGATCAGGTTCTTTTTTCATCCATTTGATTCGTTCTTTCTGCGTATCCATCCATCGGTATAACCAACTGATTCCCCATTTTTTGTAATAAGTATCGTTTTGTTTATAAATGGGGTCCGTTAAAGATTCTTCAAAACCTGTGATATGATAACCTTCCTGCTTTACCCTGTTCAGTATCGTAGGCAGATAGTCTGCATTAATTGCATTGTCGTGACATAAGTAAATATGCTTTACCTGGCGATTGTAGACTGCCTGTGCCATTGCTTCGTAAAATTTGATCAACGCTATAGTCTTTTCAACATATCGCGTACCTATCTTTTCGGCTTTTTCCACTTGCCCGTTATCCAGGTAGTATTGATATACATAGTTGAACATCCAATCGGAGCTTTCTACTGTAAAAGGTGCTGTCACATACCCTTTTGATTTTAATATATTGCTTATTTGCACATGCTGAACCGAATCTTTACCCAGGTCATTAAAAGGAAACCTGAAGTATCTTAAATCCTTGTTGTATTTTTTCGCAAAGGCCCGGGTTAAATCTTCTCCCTTTTCTATATCAATAACAAAACTGTCGGGTCCGACATCCGAATACCTGGAATGACTGTACGTGTGGTTGCCTATAGTGGCCAGGTCATTTTTAATCCACGCATGAAGCAGTTCTTTGTTTTGACCGATCGAATCTGTTTTATAAACCTTGTCTTCGTTTATAAATATGGTAAACGGAACATCCAGGGAATCCAGCAGATTCAGTAAAACCGGGTTAAAATTATCTTCCAGGTATTTTGAGGTATTGGGAACGTCATCAATGGTAATGGAGATCGATTTTTCCTGGGAAAAGGATAGCTGGTTAATAATCAATACTAAACATGCTGTTGTTTTAAATATGTCTTTATGGCATTTCATATCGTTGAGTTTAATCGTTTGAAGAAAAGTTACCTGCCCGTATCTTTTAGTTATTCCCGGTCCTTGATCTTTGCAATGATACTTGTATCTACCCGGTAAATGCCCTGATTACTGGTAAAGAAAAAATACTTTCCGCCCCGGCTGACAAAAGGGACAGGATAACCAAACCGTATGTTTTGAATGTTTTTAATCTGTCCCGAATTTGCCGTTGATCTGTCCCAGTATTTTTTCCGGATCGTACCCGATACCTTTTTTAAAAACCGTTTCGACTTTCTCAATGACAGCAGCATCTTTTTCCAGGTTCCCGTTGAGAATGACAAAATCGGCTCTTTTACCTGCCTGAACAGCTCCTATATCTGTACGTTCCAATGCCCTGGCTCCATTGCCGGTTATGATCTGAACAGCTTCTTCCGTGGAGAACCCGGCTTCTGTAAAAAGTTGATAGTTTCTTTGATCTCCATATCCCGGGAGAACATGCCTACCCGCATCTGCACCACTGCACAAAAGCCCTCCCATTTTATAAAACTGGTATTCAAACTGCATAATCTTTTTTAATCTTTTTTCCCGGGTCAGATCATTTATTTTGCGATCGAAATTTTTTCTTCTGTTCCTGTATTGGTCCACTAAATAGAGGGACATGGCCTTTATTGTTCTTTCATCTGCATATGCCCTGTTGGGTACGCTAGCTTCATATATGGACATCGTAGACGTTAAAAACACATGGTTATCAATCATTAATTGCTGAAGCTTCCTTACTTTGGGGCTGTTAATAATCAGTTCGTCCATGTATTCCCTGCCGCCATTGCAGACACCGGGATCTTTACCAGTTCTGAAATCGCTGGTACTGTTCAATCCGTGTTCTATGCCGTCTATTCCGAGCCTGGTGGCCTCTTCGAATGCTATGGAACATAAGTGCCCCCTGACCTTACCATTGTTTTTATGCGCTTCGTCAAGAATGATTTTCAGATCATCAGGATCCGTATTCCGATAGACTTTAAACCATTTGACACCTTGTTTTATCCAGTGTTGCATGGTATCCCGGATATGCTGTTCACTTCTGGGGATTACCATATTAGGATTTCCTCCTTCTCCTGTAATAAAGGGTGCACTTGTAATAATATCAGGGCCGATCCGGTAGCCCAGGACTATTTGTTTGGCCAGTGCTATTTCCTGTTCCGGAGAAGCTGCTCCGCAGGTTTGTATGGTGGTGACCCCGGAAGCGAGGTATAGTTTTGAAGCCACATTACCAACAAAAGGAAACCCCGGAATATGCAAATGATTGTGCATGCCGATAATTCCGGGAATAATGGTTTTTCCCACCAGGTTTATAACCGTAGCTCCCCGGGGAATATCAATTTCCGCATCCGGACCAATGGCCCGGAAATATCCGTTGTTGATAACCAATGTTTGATTTTCCTTTATTGAGTTTCCCGTGCCGTCAATTATCGTGGCATTGGTTAAGGCCATTATTTCGGTATGGTATTTTACATAGGAAAGAAGACTGTCCGAAAGCTTTTCTTCCTGGTATCGGGTAGCCTGAAGATCGGAATGTGCCAAATGATCCGTTTCCGGTTTGTTTTTGCAACCTGTTATAAAAAACACAAGTGCAAAATAGCTATAACATAAAAGGGTGGTTTTCATTAAATTTAATTGTTGTTGGTTGGCAATTTATATACGTCTGAAACAGGGGGATGTTCGCTTGTGGATTGTCAGAGAGGTGTTTGGTGTATTCTTTTCAGTTGTCAATCCTTTTTAAGATTAGTCGTGAGATGTTGAAGTTTTAATAAATGGTTTATGCCTGTTAAAAGCAGCAATAGTAAGACAACCAGGAATGGGGTTTTGTTTATCTGCAATTCAAAATCCAGCAAAGTGAATTTCGGCAATAATCCCGAATACAATAAAATAAGAGAAACTATCCCGGTTCCTGCAATAGTTAATACCGCATAACGAAACGATGGTATACCGGGCCAATTCGTGAGAGACGGGGAAGCTTTTTCCGCTTCGATTTTCAGCAGTAATTTGTCGGTAAAATCTTCTGAAGTATTTACGGAGCTCTTTCGTACCAGCTCCCTGGCAATTCTTTCTTTCATTTATATTGAATTTATAGATGATTTTTCTGTTAATCGGTTCATTGAAATTGATTGTTTTTCTTTCGCCCTTTTTTTACAATAAATCATTTAACTGGCTTCCCAATAAACCTTTAAGGGCTTGTTCCATGTTCTTCCTTCCCCGGTGCAGGTCCACTTTAATTTTTGAAGGACTAAAGCCCGTGATATCCGCAACTTCTTTCAAATTAAGATCACACAGATAAAAAAGCCTTAAAACAAGGGACTCATCCGGTTTTAGCCTGTTTAAGGCCAGGATCACGTATTTCTTCTGGTCTTTTTCTTTAAGATTCCGAATGGCGGTTTCCTCACCTGTAAGTGATTCATTTGGGTTTATTTCATTTAATTCCAGGTGGATTTTATGGGATTTCAATGCATTATATGAGGTATTGATAACAATACGGTAGAGCCAGCTTGAAAAGGCGGACTTATGCTTGAAATCCCCGGCTTTATAAAAAACTTTCATAAAAGCTTCTTGGAGCACGTCTTCGGCCTTTGCTTTGTCTTTTAGAACAGAGCATGCCAGAGAAAGGGATACATCTTTATACTTATCGACCAACTGCCTGAATGCCTGTGTATCGCCTTCCTTTACCCTGTTAATTAACGCAACGTCCGTATCTGTATTGTTAGCGGTCAAATTTTCTTCTTAAAAAATGAGCAGCTACCAATCCTATAGCACCACAAATTAAAATAGTGCCCCAAACCAACAGGTCTGTCGTGTCTTCCGAAAGCTCCATTGTTGTAAAAATCGTTGAAACCATAAGGCCACCCCCCAGTCCGCCTATAACACACCCCAGATCGATATACTGTAATTTTCCGGAAGTAGCAGGGGATGCGAGACCCTTTTGAATCATTGCTTTTTTGGTCAGGTAGGTATATTTGGCGATAATAAATACCACGACTACTATTCCTGTCATTAATATTAATGCCCCTAATGCGTCTTGATAGTTTTCCATGTCGTATGTTTTGTGTTAAAGATAAAGATACCGGTAAATTATGCTTTTTTTCATATACCATTAAAACTGCGGGCCTAATATTTTGGAAAGGCTTTCCAGGAAAGGCACCATTTTATCGCTGTTTGTAAACACGACCAATCCGTATTTTTGCTTGGGGACAAACATGGCGTAGGCCTGGAAGTCATGGTTGTTTCCGGTGTGTAAGTGCATCGTCCGGTTTGGCGTCTGCTTTTGTGCAAATCCCAGGCCCCAGCCGGTTTGCCCCACCTCTTGTTTTAATGGATTATCTGCTTCGAACCGTGTTTGCTCTTTCAGCATTTCCTCAAAACTTTCCGGTTGCAGCCCCTCTTGCGTTAACATGGCAACGATAAATTTTGCGTATTCACCTGCCTCACTGTGTAAACTGGAATATGCGTTAAAGGTGGAGCCATCCCAATACCCGGGTTGCGGACTATTTGCCGTAGGATTCCCTTTTTTATCATGCCCGTATACTTTATGTTCGGCGAGATAATCATCCCAGACAAAAGTGGTATGTGGCATCTGTAAGGGGATTGTAACTTCATCCCGGAAAATTGCATTCAAATCCGCTTTCCATCCCACACCGTTTTGCATCCCGATTACGGCTGCCAGATATTGATAGGCCTCACCGGAATACATAAAACCTGTCCCGGGCTTAAATGCAAGCTTTATAGTTTGATCATTGGCATGATTTGGAAACCCCGTCTGATGAGCGAGTACCATTCGCGCCGTTATTAGTTTGGCATCTTTTTGAGATTCCGGTGCAATGCCCGGATGTGGCAAATATTCATGAAGTGGTTTATCGAGGTCTATTTTTCCTTTTTCTACCATTTTCAGTACAAAGTAGGCAAAAATCGGTTTTGAAAGAGACGCACCTTCAAAAATACTCTGTTTGTCTACAGGTATCCCGGTCTCATTATTACTCACGCCCAGGGCTTCTTGATACACCACTTCGTTGCCATTGATTATGGCAACGGACAAGCCGGGAATTTTTTCAAGGTCCATTATTCTTTTTATTCCCGATGTAAGTTCCACACTCTTCACGCTTTTGCCATCTAACGTGGTGATGTCTTTGCTTTGTGCACCGGCTTTTAGTATTGTCAAACAACATAGAGCTATGCGTATAGCTTTATATATAGGTAAGCTTTTTAAAATATTCATCTTGTTTTGAATTTATGTAATTATTTACGCTGTCAGGTGAATTCACATCTATTGGACAAGACGACTCTGAAAAAGGTTACAGGAATGTATGGTTTGCACAACAAATCTTATGGAAAAGGCGAAAATAATTATGCGAATCACGGATGTTTGAGCCGATTAGGCTACATAATCGGCTCATGAAGTATAACAGGCGAATAAAAACTCACCTTAATCCAAGGGGCTTGTGGTTTTCCTAAGAAATATTTTGTTATTTTTATATCCTCCGACAGGAATGCCACTCAGGGCAAAAGTGACCTTTACAACTCAAAAGTAAACCATAACCAAGAGTGGCGGTAAAGGCATTTAAGAATGGGATTTTACAGCTTTTTTAACCCGGTAGTTTGAAATATATCTCTATACAGCCTCCGGCATCACTTTCAAAATATGTATCCGGTTACTGGGTACTGGAAGGTAATGCGTCTAAGGCAGAGCCTTTTGTGGAACGGGTAATGGCAGATGGTTTGGCGGCACTGGTATTTCATTACGATGGTGTATTCGACGAATTATTTACGGACAATAGGGCCGAAAAATCCATTATTTCCGCATTCAACGGACCATCGCAACAATTCAGAAGATATTCCATTGACAGGAACTTCGGTATTTTTGGTGTTGATTTATATCCCTATACCATTCCTTATCTCTTTTCTATTCCCGCTACCGAACTAAAAAACAGTATGCTGGATTTAAAAACATTATTGGGTAAGGAAGAGAATGGCCTGGAAGAACAGATCATGTCGGCTAAAGACCTGGAATCCAGAGTAAGCATCGTATCCCGTTTTCTGGAAGATAGGTTACGTAAGGTTAAACCTGTTTCCCCGGGTATCTTTGAAACTATTAACTATATCATCAAAACCAATGGTATCGTTGAAATAGATACGCTTTCGCAACAGAATTTTTTATCCGTAAGACAATTTCAACGAAATTTCAAACAGTTCTCGGGCTTTAGTCCTAAGACCTTTTCACGTATTATCCGATTCCAAAATGCGTTGTCCCAACAGGGGAAATCCGGGAAAACATTAACACATATTGCCCTAGATGCAGGTTATACGGACCAATCTCACTTTATCAGGGACTTCAAGGAATTTTCTGGGTTAACACCAAAAGAGTATTTTTATAAAACCCGTAAAAATCCGGTTTAACGCACCGGAAGTTTTACATTCCTCCTGGTAACAATCGGGATGCCCCGCGGAGACTAACTTCATAATGTCGTATTTATCCAATTTTCAAAAAAACGGCCTGCCTATTTTTGTTTTAGAAATTTAAACGACAGGCATGAGAATTCCCAATGGGCAGCAGGCCCTTATTCCCTGTTTAAACAGGGATCTCTCTATTAAATAAACGGATAATCTTATGAATTTGAAATCGGTATTTCAGGCGGATGTACGCAGAGAATTAATAAGCCGGATTAATTCTTTAACCCCGGAAAGTAAAGCACAATGGGGTAAAATGAACGTCTATCAAATGACCAGACACTGCACCATCTGGGACGAATGGATACAAGGTAAAAACAATGTGGTGTACAAGCAGGATCTTTTGGGCAGGATATTCGGCAAAATGGCCTTGAAAAGCAATGTTAAAAATGACAAACCATTAAAAAGGGGAATGCCTGCCGGTAAAGGTTTTATAATTAAGGAAAAAGAGGGTGATGTGGAAAAACAGAAGAAAATATGGGCCGGTCTTGTTTCGGAGTACGCACACTTTAATAACCCCCGGTTTATCCACGACTTTTTCGGTAAAATGTCTGAAGAGCAAATCGGCATTTTTGTTTACAAACACACGGACCATCATCTGAGGCAGTTCGGATGTTAGTTTAAGTGATTTGCAATAGAAATTTTTAATACAAATGTTCAGGATAACGCAGCAATCCATAGCTGAATTCGCCTGTTCGTTTTCTCTTCGTCCATGTTAACAATGAAAGATCTCCGAAAAAAAATAGCAGTAGCATCCGTTTTCTTTTCATTTGGTTTGGGCTTTGCTTCATGGCCTTCCCGAATTCCCACCTTTCAGGATATGTTGAATTTAAACGATCTTCAGTTGGGGGCTATTCTCTTTACGCTTCCGGCAGGCATTTTCATTTCGCTTCTTGTCTCCGGCTGGCTGATTGCAAAAGCAGGCAGTAGAAAAACTATTGTATTTTCCACGATTCTTTTCTGTATGTCCCTTATTTTAATCGGTATTTCCACATCCATTACCGCAATAGTAGCTGCCCTGTTTGTCTTTGGTATAAATTCCAGTTTGCTCAACATAGCCGTAAATACTCAGGCCGTTTTACTGGAAAAAAAAGATCACAGGAATTACATGCCTTTTTTTCATGGGCTCTGGAGTATTGCGGCTTTCCTGGCTGCTGCGATCGGAGCGATCGCAATTGCTAACCAAATAGGTCCTTCACTTCATTTTATTGTAATTTCAATCGTCTGTCTCGTACTGTCCACCGGTAATTTTCTGTATCTGGTCCGGGATAGTAATCCGGCCAAAGACCAACAACCATTTACATGGAGCGCCGATCCTTTTATCCTCCGAATGGCGGGAATAGCATTCTGTTCTATGCTTATAGAGGGAGCCATGTATGACTGGAGCGGTGTTTATTTTAAAGATGTCCTGAATGTTAAAAGCAACCTGGTCGGAACCGGCTATTCGAGTTTTATGATCTCCATGGCAGGGTCAAGGCTCCTTTCGTCTTTATATATTAACAAATGGCCGATTGCGAACACGCTGTTACTTTGCGGCCTGGTTACGGGCACAGGCCTGGTCTTTGCATTACTGGCTTCAAACCTCTCCGTCGGAATATTGGGGTTCTTACTTATCGGTTCCGGTATTTCACCTATAGTACCGCTACTTTACAGCTCCGTGGGCAAATACGAAAAATACACGGTTAGTAAGACTTTGGCTTTTATTACCAGTATCGGATTTGCCGGGTTGTTAATAGGCCCCGCAATTATTGGCTTTATTTCGGAACTCATAGGGCTAAAAGGGAGTTTTTTCTTCTTGTTGGTTTTGGCTGTTGTTATTCTTTTGCTCTCCCTGAGATTACTGTTTTTCAGGGAAAAAGAAAAAACCTGATTTTTCACCTCTTTTATTTACAAGCGTTGGAGAAGAGGAGGTGTAATTTTGGTGTAAGCGTTTAGTTTCCTTTTTTGACGATTTATTTGGGGAGAAGTAAAGGTGTACGGTTTTGAGAGGGAAAAGGGCTATTTAATGATTTCCATCTTTAGTAAAATTTCGAGTAATATCCTATATTTTGATAATTTTCTCAAATTTTTACTAAGGGTATAGATTTTCGATGTTGAGCCGATTAAATCTTTTAATCGGCTCATTTTTGTTTATTTTTTGATCTGATAAAGCTGTCTGCCTATGTAATCTTTTGGAAGTATAGACTTAAGAATCCATGAAAATGGCTTTTTATTCAGTCATTTTAATTTCAATAGTTTGTCTTTTTTCGGGTGGATTTTTAATACGGATGGTTATTTTAGAATAACTCCACTCATTATTTACCTTGTTAGCCGAAATATCCATACGGGCTTTACCTTTGGACCCGTTTATCCGTATGGTGGAATGTACTGTATTGTTGTTATTTCCGTATTGAACTTGTCCTTCTATGATAGCCATTTTATCAATAGGTTCCATTTCCCCTAACAGATCTTTTACCCTGGGATCTGAAGCTGCTTTTTTAAGCGCATTCTCATAAAGGTCAGTGTCGTTGTAAGCTTGTACTATATCAGAGGTAACTCCGGATGCCCCGGACGAGAAGAAAATATAAATTGCAATTAAAGCCATTCCGCAAGCCGGTGCGAGCCATTTCCAGTTTCGTTTCCACCAACTTTTATGTTCGATTAATTGGTTATCCATTTTTTATTTGACTTAGGGTTGTGATGTGGTAAAAACTTTTTGTTATTACCAACTTTTATGGGAAAGACGATTATGTATGGATTTTGTTACGTGGGGTATTGAAATAGATAAGAATATCTATGCATTTTTGAGCCATAGAAAAGAAATATTAATACGGAAGTTCACAACGTTATTATGAACTCGTTTAAACTTTTTTTAAAAATAAAAAAGGGTTGAAGATATTTGTGTTGCGAAACATACAATTATCAAAACCAACCCTTTATGTACTCTGTACTTGACAAAGATACGATAGAATTGGAAATAGTTCCTTACATACCTAAAACTCATCGAGGATTTGCCCCGACCGTTCCATTGGTTGAGATTGTTAACGCCATCCTCTACAAGCTCAAGACCGGTGTGCAGTGGCATCAAGTGCCTGTAAAAGCCCTTTTTGACAGTAAAGTGCTAAGTTGGCAATCGGTTTACTACCATTACCGGAAATGGTGCTTGTGCGGTTTTTGGAAAGACTGTTGGGTGAGCTTCCTCAACCGCCATAAATCAAAACTTGACCTTTCCAGTGTGGACCTGGATGGCAGTCACACCTCGGCCATCAGGGGCGGGGAACAAGTGGAATACCAAGGCCGTAAGAAGCGCAAAACCACCAATGCCCTATACCTTAGCGAAAGGCAGGGACTACCTTTAGCTATGTCTGAACCTGTTGCCGGCAATCATAACGACCTGTATAACATTGAGGTGCAGTTCGAAGTAGTCACTGGTACTCTGGAAGATGCTGACCTCCGTGTGGATGGGTTGTTCCTCAATGCTGATGCGGGCTTTGATTCCAAGGATTTCCGACAGGCTTGTGCCCAAAAGGAAATCAATGCCAATATCTGTTTCAACAGGCGTAACAGTGACAAGGACAGAGATGACTATTTTGACAAAGAACTTTATGACCAGCGATATGCCATCGAGCGAACCAATGCCTGGATGGACAGTTTCCGGTCATTACTAAACAGGTTTGACACCACCGTGGCAAGCTGGACAGGGTTTAACTATCTTGCTTTTATTGTGTTAGCTTTGAAAAAGTTCAAACCCATCAAAAAGAAAAAAGTTTAAACGAATTC